>CAZBWV010000066.1:0-100697 GCA_964495805.1 uncultured Calditrichaceae bacterium | reverse complement strand
AACTCTTCCAGAGACCGTTTGGAAAAGATGATCTTCTTGAAACCTTTCAACGGATTTAAGCGGTCGGATTTGGGTTTTAACGGTTCCAGGGTAAACAGAAAGCCCACCTGGACCAGACTGCTGGCAATGCCGATCAGCATGATTCCGCCCATAAAAATGGCCACCAGACTTCCAAAGTGGATGAGCCCCTGCACAAAATAGTAGCGGACACTGGTCTGGGTGATTTCGGTCAGGTAACCGGCATTCATCACGTTGTAAAACAGGGTGGTAAACTGGCGGAAGAACAGGCTGCTCATCGCCCACAAAAACAGCAGACCAAACAGCAACGAAAAAGCGGAGTTGACCTCCATGCTTTTCGCCACATCGCCTTTTTTGCGCGCCTCGTCTAACTTCTTTGGCGTTGGTTGTTCTGTTTTTTCCTGAAAATCATCCGCCATGTTACATTACCTGCATTAAGTACAGCACATCGTTTTCGAAACGGGTTAACAGATTTTTAAACACATACAGAAACATGGGCATTCCCATGATGATGGCCAGAAAACCGACCGCAATGCGCAGGGGGAAGCCCACAAAAAAGATGTTCATCTGTGGTACCGCCCGGGCGGTGATGCCCATGGCCACGCTGGTAAGGAACAGAGTGACAATGGCCGGTGCGGCAATCTTAATTCCAATGACAAATACCGAAGCGGAAATATGCATGATTTTTTGAATCGCAAGCGCCCCGATGCTCCAGGTTCCGATGGGCAGGGTACGAAAACTGTACACCACCGCCTCAATCAGAAAATGATGCCCGTTAATCAGCACAAAAATGAGCATGGCCAGAATGTTTTGCATGCGGGCAATAACCGAAATCTGTTGATTGAACATGGGATCGAATTCCTGCGCCATGGAGAGTCCCATGTCCACGCCCACGTATTCTCCCGCCAGTTCCACACCGGCAATCAGAAAGTTGATGATTACTCCGATGGTGATGCCGGTGAGCACCTCGCCGGCCGTCAGGAGCAGGGCGGAGACCAGAGTGAGCTCCAGCTCCGGCGTGTACTGTTCCACAAAGGGATACACCACCAGTGCAATCAGACCCGCCAGCCCGATCTTCCAGATTTTGGGGATTCCCTGAATGCTAAATACCGGTGCCGTGGCCAGCATGGCCAGAAAACGCACCAGGATCAGAAAAAACAGTAAAATCTGGGATTCGGTGTAGTTCATCATCGCGCGACCATTTCAATCAGGTTAAACACATTTATGGTAAAGCCCATCAGTACTCGCAGCATCCAGGGCAGCAGGAACAACAACAACAGGACAACAGCAATCAGCTTGGGAATAAACGTCAGGGTCATCTCGTTGATGGAAGTGACCGCCTGAAAAATGCCCACCATCAGGCCCACCAGAAGAGTGGAGATCAGGATGGGTCCGGCAATGAGCAAAGCCGTGTAAATGGCATCGGAAATAAACTTGATGACAAACTGTTCGGTCATGCTTCCACCTTTAAAAACTGTTCACCAACGAACTCACTAACAGATACCAGCCGTCCACCAGCACGAAGAGTAAAATTTTGAACGGCAGCGAAATCATCATGGGCGGCAGCATCAGCATACCCATACTCATTAGCACGCTGGCTACCACCATATCGATAATCAGAAACGGGATGTACAGGATGAACCCGATCTGAAACGCAATGCGTAGTTCACTAATGGCAAAAGCGGGAATCAGTACCAGCGTGGGCACTTCGTCCATATTTTTCGGTTTTTCTCCTTTATTCAGTTTCAGGAACAGTCCCAGGTCTTTTTCGCGAGTGTGGCGGATGAGAAATTCCCGCACCGGCTGGATGCCCCGCTGGTAAGCCACCTTCTGAGAAATTTCACCGTCCAGATACGGGCGGATGGCCTGGCTGTGCACTTTGCCCCAGGTGGGAGCCATCACAAAAAAGGTGATAAACAGTGCCAGACCGATCAGAATCTGGTTAGGCGGAATTTGCTGGGTGCCCAACGCCTGCCGAATGAAGTGGAACACAATGATGATGCGGGTAAAGGAAGTGAGCAAAATGAGAATCGCCGGTGCCAGGGTCAAAATGGTCATCAAAAAAATGAGCTGCAGGGTGACCGACAGGTCGCCGGGATTCTGAGCAGCATCCACGCCCACGGTCACCCGTGGCAACGGTACCGGATTGGCACCGGTTTGTGCCAGCGCATGCTGGGAGGAAAGCAGAAAAACTCCCACCAAACACAGCCCCGCAATGTGTCCCCAAAAACGTTTCATGAATTCCTGTTCTGCATACTTTTCTTAAAAAACTCGATGAATTTATGTTGCCCCCATGCCTCCGTCGGTTTATGCACCTGTTCCAGAATGGCGCGTACTTCTTCTGGATCGCGAAATTCAGTGAGCGTGTGCATGGAAGCATCGGAAATGCCCACAATGAGCAATCGGTTGTACACCTGCAGCAACGCAATGAATTTTTTCGGCTGAATCTGAATCTGGGACAGGATGCGTAACCCTTCTGCCGAACCGCTGCCACTGTAACCCCGGTACACATATTTCCGCAGCAGATACACCGTGGCAAAGATGAGCCCGATTATCAACAGTAGGGTCAGGGTTGCCTTAGCCAGCAGCCACCCCATGTGGATGGGTTCCGGCCGGGGCATGGTAGCTGTGCTATCGGCTACCGTTTGGGCCCAGGCACCCGCTGCGGAAAAGAGCAACCCTGTCAGTGCGCTCCGAATCATCTCAGTATCCTTTGCCCAGATTTTTAATTCGGTCGGCCGGATCGATTAGCTGGGTGATGCGAATGCCAAAGTGTTTATCCACCACCACCACTTCGCCCTCGGCCATTTTCTTGTTGTTGATGTATAAATCCACCGGTTCACCGGCCATTTTGTCCAGCTCGATGATGGAACCGCGTTCCAGTTCCAGAATGTCCTTCACGTACATTCGGGTACGTCCCAGCTCAATGGATACCGGAAGCATAATATCCATCAGGAGTTTCATCCTGCGGGTATCCAGCTCGCTATCATTCTCTTCCGATGTGTCAAAATTTTCGAATTCCACCTTGTTGATTTCAGGTGTCGCTTCCTGGGCGGAAACCTCCGCCTGGGTGGAATCATCCAAAGGTTCCTGGGCGGTTTCCTGATCGGAGAATTCTTCCGGATTTAATTTTTCTTCCGTATCACTCATATCTAAATCTCCTGATTAATATTCCTTTTCGGCGCTTTCGGTAATTTTCACGGCAATGTGGTCGTTCATCAGACCGGGATATCCGTAAAATTTAAGCCGATTATCCACAAAAATAGCCAGTTTATCTTCAATGGTATTATCCAGCATCAACACATCTCCTACTTCCAGATTCATCAGATCGCCAATGGAGATATGCGTTTTTCCCAGCTGAACCTGAATGGGAAGCTGGGTATGGGCCAGATGATGGGTGATGTGTTTTTGCGCTTCGGCTTTGTCCTTGCTGGTTCGAACGGTCGAGTAATATTGGACGTTCAATCGGGCGATCACTTCCTCCAGAGCGAAGGAGGGGTAACAGAGGTTCATGAGAAAAGAATCTTCACCGATTTTAATTTCGAATGAAATGACAATCACAATTTCGCTTGCCGGTGCAATTTGGACAAAATCGGGATTACTTTCGAATCCTTTCATTTGAAAAGTGAGTTGATGGACAGGCGACCAGGCGGTGGAGAGATTTTTCAATGCCCGTTCCACGATCGGTTTTATCAATCGTTGTTCGATGGGGGTAATAGCCCGTTTAACTTCCATCTTAATTCCCGAACCTCCCAGGAGCCGATCGACAAACACCATCACCAGATCGGGGGTCATCTCCAGAACAGCCTGTCCCTCTGTCTCCTGAATACCAAAAATGTAGATACAGCTGGGATTGCTAATGGACAATACATATTCGGAGTATCGCAATTGATCGACAGCGATCAAATCGATTGTGGTCATGGTTTGCAGTTTAGATGCCAGGTAAAAACCAAAAATTTCGGAAAAATTTTCGTGAAGCGTACGAATGGTCTTCAACTGATCTTTCGACACCCGATTGGGGCGTCTAAAATCGTATTCATACACTTCCTGATGTTTTTTCAGTTCACCTAACTGTTCTTCTTTAATTTCTCCCGAGTTAATGCCGGATAAGAGCTGATCGATCTCCTGTTGCGAAAGAACTTCGGACACGGCTTCGTCCCCTTATTGAATGATATAGTTGGCAAAGTACACGTTTAACAAATGACCTTCGGGAAGGAGCGGTTTGACCGCTTCTTTGATTTCCTGCCGGAGTAGCTCCTTGTCCTGAGCATCATCCAGCTGTTCGATGGTCTTGGAACTGATGATGCGAATCAGGATATCGCGAATCTGAACTTCGCGAGCTTTCATCTTTTCCACGTCGCCATCGCTTTTTACCTCGAACCCGAAATTAATCAGCACAAATTGCGCTCCTTTGCTCTGAGCCGGATTCACGATGACATCTTCCACGGTGAAAATCTTCCCAAAATCGGAATCTTCTCCCTCCTCCTTGTCGCCGTCGCTTTCCTCAGCCTCACTTTCTTCTACAATCTCCTCCTCGGGTTTGGAAGATGAATTCCCATACAATTTGGGAACAATGATATAGTTGGCAAGAAAATAAGCCAGGAGAATTTGAACGAGAAGAATCGGGATTCCCATCTTTACGAAACTGAACTTCTTTTTTGGAGTCTGGGATTCCTCCTCCCGGGATTCTGCTTCGGTGGCTTCTCCGTTCAACATTTCTTCATTCTCTGCCATAGAACTCTCCTTTATGATTGACCGGTTAACTCTTCCTTGAAAATGTCAGGTGCTTTCTCGTATTCGATATAAATTTCCACACGTCGGTTTTTGGCACGATTTTGCGGAGAATTGTTGGGTACCAGGGGATGGTACTGCCCGTATCCCACAGCCGCGAGACGCTGGGGTTCAATATGTCCTTTCCGGATAAAATAACGAAGAACACTTAATGCCCGGGCAGTGGACAGTTCCCAGTTCGAAGGATATTTGCTGGTGTGGATGGGCAAATCGTCCGTGTGCCCTTCGATGCGAATTTTATTAGGCCACTGCTGGGTCATTTCCAGGATTTTGTCTAAGATGGGATAAGCCTGGGGCTTGAGATTGGCTTTTCCCAGGTCGAACAGAATGGGCGAATCGATGCGAATGAGAATGCCGTTGCCGGTGGATTCCAGGGAGATATTCCGTTCCAGACCTTTTTCCTTTACAATGTTGCGCAACTGGGAAATGACTCGATACACCCGGCGCTTCTGGTAGTCGGTGAGCTGGGGCATAACCGGTTCCCATTGCTTCATCACAGACTCCTCCCGTGGAAGCACACCCAGAGCACCTTTCAGAGAACCCAGCGCTTTCTGGAATTTGACCATCTGAATGGAGGAGAAGGAAACCAGCAACACGAAGAAGGTGAGCAGCAGACTCATTAAATCGCCGTAGGTGACCATCCAACCGGGAGCTCCGCCAGCACCGCCCTCTTCGCTTTTTTTCTCACGCTTTTTTGCCATACATCTCGCCCACTTTTATCTAAAGGTTTATGGGCAAGATGTGTGCCATAAATGGGAAATTGATGTAAGAATCGGAAAGTCTCGTAATTCTATAAATAACAAGGATTAACGAAATATACCGGATTTCGTCTCTCCCGGCGGGTAAACGATGTGTTGAAAAAAGTGGTTAAATTTTCGACACTAAAAAATGAAATTTAGACATTGACAAAATTCTGGTCACTTATTCCTGCGATTCTCCCAGATTTTTGCGCATTTTTGGTGGTAAAAACGTCTTGAGTTTTTGCTCGACCAATCTGGGGTTATCACCGGATTGAATGGATAAGATACCCTCCAGAATCATTTCACGAATTTGAATTTCCTCTTTGGTTCGTTCTTTCAGTTTTCCGGCTAAAGGCAAAAAAATTAGATTTGCCATTACTGCCCCATAAAAAGTAGTAATTAAAGCAACTGCCATAGATGGCCCGATGCTGCTGGGGTCTTTCATATTGCGTAGCATGATCACCAGGCCAATTAATGTACCAATCATCCCGAAGGCCGGTGCGTAGGTACCAAACGCTTCCAGAATACCATGTCCCTTTTTATGGCGTTCTTCCAGGTTGGCCACTTCGGTATCTAAAATCTCGCGGAGCAGTTCCGGTTCGGTGCCATCGATGGCCAGTTGTAAACCGTCTTTGATGAACTCATCATCAGTTTCTTTGATATGTTTTTCCAGCGCCAGCAAACCATCCCGACGTGCTTCCTCGGCAAACTGCACGATGGTTTTGATGGTGTTCAACGGATCGGCTGCTTTGGTGAGGAGCGTCTGGCGCATCACACCAATGACGCCGAGTACATCGTTCAGGGGATATTGCACCAGAACAGCGGCAATGGTTCCACCAACGACGACCAACAACGAAGGTATGTTAATAAAAGCAGAGAGTCCGCCACCTACCATAATGGTGAGCAAAATCAATATCGTGCCCCCAAAAAGACCAATCAGTGTTGCAATGTCCAGTACTTTCTTCATCGCCCCTTCTTCAGTTCAATGGTTGCTTTCTCGAAACAGCGCTGACGATATTCGATAATTTTATCGATCACCTCGTCCACACTTTCTTTTACAATTATTTTTTTCCCGGTTGTGGTGGTAATAATGGTATCCGGTGTCGATTCGATAAATTCAATCAACTCGGCGTTAATCACAATCGGTTCGTTGTTGATGCGCGTAACTTTAATCATTCATCCCGATCTCAAAAGTTCAATAGTTATTATCGAAGGTTTGGGGAAATTGTTAAAACAAATGTGAAAATTTTAGGTAAATCCCTTTCCCAATACTTACCCGAAGGCGTGGTTTCCGAAATCATATAATGATTTTTTCCCCTTTTTTAAAAACAGGAACTGTGCCCCCTTCCGATGACATTGAAAAATTTTTTACCCATGACGAAAAAATCCCTTGCAATTTCGCCACATATTTTTAGATTCAAACACAGGAATCCGTAACAACCAGGAACGGGGAAAAAAAAACAATTGGATGGGGAGATCATCATGAATCAGGAGATTGGTGGTGTTGATGTTATCCCTGCTAATACGGAAAGGTTACGAGGCGTGGGTTCAAATGATATTTTTGTGGTCAGTGATTTTGGGCATATTGCTCATTATAATGGAATGAACTTCAAAGTTATTCAACCCAATCCATCTATCCTTTATGAGTCATGCAGCTATAAAGATAATTTAATGATAACCGTGGGGTATGATGGACGTTCTGCCTTTATCACGCGCCTGTGGCGATGAGAGGAATGAAAAGTTATGGGACAGGAAACAAGTAAGAAACGTGTACCCTCTATGTTTGGATAATGATTTAAGACAAACCAGTGGCGGTGCTACCACACTGCCGCCCGGTTTGTTCTAATAAATTTCCTTTGGTAAAAAGGGGGGGTACATTTTAAATATTCAAATTTTCCATTGAATTCAAGAAGAAAGGATAGTATTTGAAGATTTACAAATTTTACAGGTAAGTATGCCTATGTATCCGGATGAACCCATTGAATACCCCATCGACGGGGTGCTGGATTTACATACGTTTTCGCCGCGCGAGGTCAAATCGCTGGTGCCGGATTATATTGAAGCCTGCCTTGAGCGCGGGATTGATCAGATTCGCATTATTCACGGTAAAGGTACCGGCGTCCTGCGCCGAACAGTGCATGCCATTTTAAATCGGCATCCTGCGGTGGAACGCTACTGGCACGAAGAATCTGCCGGCTCCTGGGGCGCTACGGTGGTGAAGTTGAAAGAAGAGAAAAGGGAAATGTAAAAAATTGGGGATGAAGAATATGGGTTGTAAATGGAAGAAATGTAGATGGGGATAAAACGAAAACGGGACCGATTTTTGGGGAGAAAACCGATCCCGTTTAATCAGGCTTCAGCTAAAATATTTCCTGATCGAATGGGGAAATTCGGTTCGATTACCCTTCAGGGTTGGGTGCCGCTGCCAGAATTTCTTCCGGCACGTCCTTGAACCGTTTGAAATTCTCCACAAATTCCCGCGCCAGCTGACGGGCTTTGCGGTCGTAAGCCTCCTTGTCCGCCCAGGTATTCCGTGGATTCAGCACCTCATCCGGGACTTCGTCGCAACAGTGCACCGGCACCATCACTTTAAAGATGGGGTCTTGCCGGAATTCGTATTTATCCAGTTCTCCGTTCAGGGCGGCTTTAATCATGGCACGGGTGTAGCGGATATCCATCCGTTTTCCCACTCCGTACGGACCGCCGGTCCATCCGGTGTTCACCAGCCAGACTTCGGTATGGTGTTTACGCATTCGTTCCCCTAACATCTCGGCATATTTCACAATGGGTAGGGGCATAAACGGTTCTCCGAAACAGGCACTAAAAGTCGCTTGCGGCTCATCAATTCCCGTTTCTGTCCCGGCCAGTTTGGAAGTGTATCCGCTCATGAAATGGTACATGGCCATTTCCGGGGTTAGTTTGGAGATGGGCGGTAACACTCCGTATGCATCAGCAGTCAGGAACATGACATGTTTGGGATGGCCGGCTTTTCCGGGAATCAACACGTTATCGATGTATTCCACCGGATAGGTGGCGCGGGTATTTTCGGTAATATCGCCAGCGTCAAAATCGATGATGCGGGTCTTCTCGTCGTAAATTACATTCTCTGCAATGGAACCAAATTTAATCGCATTGTAAATCTGGGGTTCTTTAACCGGAGAAAGTCGGATGGTTTTGGCATAGCAACCTCCTTCGAAATTAAAAATGCCCTCATCGCTCCAGCCATGTTCATCATCCCCAATCAGGCGGCGATCCGGGTCGGCGGAAAGACTGGTTTTGCCCGTGCCAGATAATCCGAAGAATAGCGCTACGTCACCTTTCGGACCCACATTAGCGGAACAATGCATGGGGAAAACCCCTTCCAGCGGGAGCAGATAGTTCATGACCGTGAAGATGGATTTTTTAATCTCGCCTCCGTAGCCCGAACCACCCACCAGGATGAGCCCGCGTGCCAGGTGAATCACGACGAACACATCCGAACGGGTGCCGTCCAGTTCCGGGATGGAATGCAAGTTCGGAGCATGCAGCACGGTAAACCGCGGTTGATGATGGGCAATTTCCGCTTCCGATTGGGGACGAATGAATAACGTGTGGGCAAACAGCGCGCCCCAGCTAAGTTCGGAGATGACCCGGATGGGTTTACGATATTTTTCATCCACACCGACAAACACATCCTGCACAAACAGGTCCTTTCCCTGAAAATAGGAGCGCATAAGGTGAAGCAAATGCTCAAAGGTTTTTTCGCTGATGGGTCGGTTAATTTCGCCCCAGGCGATTTGATTTTGACTGCTGGGTTCTTCCACAAAAAAGCGGTCCAATGGGGAGCGTCCGGTTCGTTCGCCGGTTCGTACAATTAAGGCACCGTTATCCGCCAGCACGCCTTCGCCGCGTTGCACAGCCTGCTCAATTAAAAGAGCCGGGGCAGTGTTAAACTGAATGGATTTCCAGTTGAAAAGGCCCAACTGGTAAAGCTGTTCGATTTTATTCTCCATAAAAACCTCCATAACAGATTTTAATTGAGTCCATAATCATTTTATTATAAAAAATTTTGCGATTAATTGGAAACCATTTTTAAATAATATCGGGGGCAGAAACGAGGGGTGGCAGGTAAAAAAACAGGTGGGAGAAAATGCGCAATAAGTTGTAAAATAACAAGGCATTATCGAAAATTGAGCAAAAACTTCTGGGTGCTCTGGAAAATACCTTGATTTTATATTGGTGAAAAATTAAATTAGACAGCTTTAAATTAGACGACATCGGGAAAATGGCAAAAACTATAGCGATTGCAAATCAGAAAGGTGGAGTCGGAAAAACCACCACCGCAGTGAATCTTGCTGCCTGTCTGGCGATAGCGGAAAAACGAACTCTGCTCATCGACATCGATCCTCAGGCAAATGCCACCTCCGGTCTGGGAATTGATTACCGCTCTCTGGAAGTGAGTGTTTATGATGTGATCATCAATCGCGAATCGGCTGAACGTGCCATTCAATCCACCAAGGTCCCCAACCTGGAACTGCTTCCCTCCCACATCAATTTAGTGGGTGCGGAGGTGGAGCTGGTGCAGGTAATTGCCCGGGAACAGTTGCTGCGCGAGGCGCTGAATCCCCTCAAGGAAAATTATGACTATGTGATTGTGGACTGTCCGCCTTCGCTGGGAATTCTTACCTTGAATGCGCTGACTGCTGCTGATGCGGTGATGATTCCCATTCAGTGCGAATATTATGCGCTGGAGGGACTTAGCCAGTTGCTAAACACGGTGCGGTTGGTCCAAAAACATCTCAACGAACGGTTGTATATCGATGGCGTATTATTAACCATGTACGACAACCGGTTGAACCTGTGTAATCAGGTCGCCAATGAAGTGCGTAATTTTTTTAAAGATAAAGTGTACCGTACGATCATCACACGGAATGTGAGGCTAAGCGAAGCACCCAGTTTTGGCCTTCCGATCATAATGTACGATGCCACGTCCACCGGGGCATCCAACTACATGAAGCTGGCGGAGGAGCTATTGTCGCATGAAAAGTAAAACACGTTTGGGGAAGGGGTTAGAAGCACTCATTTCCTCTTCGGTGGAAGAGATTGCTACTCCTCAACTGAAAAAAGCGGTACAGGAAATTGACGTCCGGATTGTGGACCCCAATCCCTTCCAGCCGCGCCTGGAAATGGATGAGCAGGCGTTTGAGGAATTAAAAAAATCGGTGCAGGAGAAGGGGATTATTCAACCCATTGCGGTACGTCCCGGTCGGGATGGGCGATATCAGTTGATAGCCGGGGAACGGCGCCTGCGAGCGGCCATTGCTGTCGGCCTCAAACGGATTCCCGCCTACGTACTGGATGTGAAGTCCGATGAAGACATGCTGGAGATTGCGCTGATTGAAAACGTCCAGCGCGAGCATCTTAATCCCATCGATCTGGCTCGGGGATACCAGCGCTTGATCGATGAATGCAAATTGACTCAGGAAGAGGTGGCGGAAAAAATCGGTAAGGATCGCGCCACTGTGGCCAATATCATTCGTTTGCTGAAATTACCTGCCCCGATTCAGGAAAGCCTGAAGAAAGGAGAAATCCGCGAAGGTCATGCCCGGGCATTGCTGGGACTCAAAAAGGAATCGCAACAACTGGAATTGTGGCGTAAAACAGTGAAAAATGGCTATTCTGTTCGCAAAGTGGAAGAAGAGGTGAAAAAAATCCGTTCGGAATCACCCCAGGT
The DNA here is from genome assembly GCA_964495805.1 of uncultured Calditrichaceae bacterium. Lineage (GTDB taxonomy): Bacteria > Calditrichota > Calditrichia > RBG-13-44-9 > RBG-13-44-9 > JALXCH01. The sequence continues at coordinate 89,435 of CAZBWV010000066.1, read as the reverse complement.
TTCACTTACCCGAACGGTTCGGAAACGGTCTCCGTTTATTACCCGCATCGAAAACCAATTACGCGAAAAATTTGGAACTCAGGTCAAAGTGCGAACCAAACGCGAAGGTGGCAGCATCGAAATCGTATTTTATTCCCGTGAGGATCTGGATCGGTTGATGGAGCTATTTAACGAAATAAAAGTGTGATATTGGAAATGTAAAGGTGAGTTGCGGTGGCTCATAAGAAACACAAGCGAAGATACCTGAACATTCTGCTGATTCCTGATGATGAAGGCTCGCCCCGCAGTTTAAAACTGCGTTACTCGTTTCTGCGAATCGGTCTGGTGGTGTTGGTTGTGCTGTTTGTGACCATTCTGGTGGGTGCTTTCACTTACGGTCATCTGCTTCAGGAAGCGCTGGAAAACCGGAGTCTGCGCAACGAAAACCAGATGCTTAAAAAACAGCTTCAGAAGGTGAATGAGCTGGAAGCAGAGCTGAAACAATTGAAAGTGTACGGACAAAAAGTGCAAAACAGCCTGTCCGGCTACATTAAACTTTCTGAGAAGTCCCGGGAAGAAACAGAAAATTTTTCCACCGAAACCCTGCAAAACAAACCGATCTTTTCTATCTTTAAAACCATTCCGGTCAAACCACCGGTAGTGGGATTTGTGAGTCAACATTATAAGGAAGATGTGCATAACGGAATTGATATCGCTGCTCCGGAGGGAACTCCCATTGTGGCTCCGGCCAGCGGACAGGTATTATTCAGCGGCTGGACGGTGAACGGGGGAAACACCATCATAATTGGTCACGGGTTTGGCTATTATACGTATTACAAACACAATCTGCGCAATCTGGTCAAGGTAAATCAGTGGGTGGAACAGGGTGAGGTCATTGGATATCTGGGGAATTCGGGGCAAAAATCATACGGTCCCCACCTGCATTTCGAAATCTGGAAAAATGGCCGACCAATTGATCCTCGTCTTCTGGTGATGGAATACAACGTAAACAGTTTTTAAACAGAAGGAGTCAGGACCCATGGGCTTAAAAATGAAGGATTCCGGCAACGGAGGAAGAGGCGTAGGTGAGTTGAATTTTATTGGCGAGGGAACGGTGCTGGAAGGGAAGATCGAAACGAAAGGGAGTCTTCGGATCGACGGGAAGGTAAAAGGAGCCATTCGAACCGCTGATACATTAACCATAGGAATGAGCGGTCGGGTGGAAGGCGAAATTTTTGCCCGCAATGCGGTGGTAGGTGGTCGCATTGAAGGCAATATTTCCGTTGAGGATAAATTGGTTCTGGAAGCCAAATCGGTATTAATTGGTAATTTGAAAGCAAAAAAACTGGTCATTGACGAAGGTGCGGTATTTCAGGGGAAGTCGGATATGGAAGCAAAGCGGGAGGGGAACGCTTCTTCCTTAGCACCAACGAAAGAGAAAAATAGTGGTACCAAAAAATCCTGAGCATAAGTCATCGGATCCCACCCGACGACTTCGGGATCTGGAATCTCTGGCCGAAGTGTACCGCAGGTATGCTCCGTATTTCAATATCGGATATACCTGGGCTGCGTCAGTGGGATTGCTGACTTTTGTGGGATACCTGCTGGATAAAAAATGGCACACCAAACCCTGGCTCACTTTAGTGGGGGCCATTTTAGGGGTGGCGGTGGGGTTCTACAATTTCTTTAAAACTGTATTCTGGCTGGATAAACAACGAAGCCGGGACACGGAAGATCAGCAACACCATCAATCTTAATCCGGTAATGTTCTATGAACTATTTCGTATTTGTACGGAAGGGACTGGGCATTCTCCTTCTTTTTGTTCTGATGATTTTAGTACTTCAGAAGACGGGGATCCTACAGGGATACACCCGGGAGGCCTGGACCGGTTTGGCCATCTCCTTTTTGAATTTTCTGGCCGGTACAGCCATTGTAAGCTGGGGATTTGCCAAAGAAGATAAAAAATTTATGGGTTCCTTTTTTGGCGGCATGATTTTTCGCCTTTTGATTATATTTTTCGTTTTGTTTATTCTGGTTCATTATTTAAATTTTAACAAATTGATTCTTGTAATCACTTTATTAGTCTCATACTTCAGTTATCTGGTATTAGAAATTTTTGTTCTGAATCAATTGGCAGGTTTAAGGGGTAAACATTTATGATGTCCGCATTCTTAATGACTGAGCCAACGGCAGAGCACGAAGAAGAGAATCTTGGCCAATTTATCATTCATCACATTAAGGATTCCCATGAGTGGAATCTGTTCGGTTATCATATTCATTTGCCCACTTTTGAACCCATTCGTTTGTTTGGCATTCAGGTAGATCTTTCCATTACCCTGCATGTGGTCATGATGTGGGTGGCTTCGCTGATTCTGATAATCACATTCTGGGCACTGTTCCGAAAAAAACGTCTGGTTCCTACCGGCCTGGCTGCCGCACTGGAAGCCATGGTGCTGTTTGTCCGGGACGAGATTGCCATCCCCAACATGGGGGAAAAAGGAGGACGAAAATTTACCCCTTTGCTGGCCACCATGTTCTTTTTTATTCTGACCTGTAATTTAATGGGACTCATTCCTTTATTTGCCACCGCTACAGGCAATATTAGCGTAACTGCCTCTCTGGCCGTCATTACGTTTATTATGACCCAGATTATGGGAATGGTGGAAAACGGACCCATTGGTTATTTTAAAAGCATGGTTCCTTCCGGAATCCCATTCCCGCTTATATTTATTATGGTTCCCATCGAAATTTTTGGCCTGTTCACCAAACCTTTTGCACTGGCCATGCGACTTTTCGCCAACATGATTGCCGGTCATACCGTTGTGTTTGCTTTGTTGGGGTTGATCATTGCGCTGGGAAGCGTGCTGGTTTCGCCCTTTTCCATTGCCTTTGCAGTGTTTATCGATTTGTTGGAGCTGTTGGTGGCGTTTATTCAGGCATACATTTTTACCATGCTCTCGTCGCTGTTTATTGGTATGGCAATGCATCCGGAACATTAATAACACTTTCAAATAGTATTAAGGTTCAATTAACCAAAGCGTAATAAGGAGGTACCCATGGAGAATTCGTTAGCAATGGCATTGGCTTATCTGGCTGCTGGACTTGGTTCAGCAATTGTGGTAATTGGTGCAGGTCTGGGCATTGGCAAAATCGGTAGCTCGGCAATGGACGGTACAGCCCGGCAACCGGAAGCGGCAAATGCAATTCGGACGTCTATGATTATCTCGGCAGCACTGATCGAAGGTATCGCTTTCTTCGGACTGGTGATTTGCTTCTTGTTAGGTCTCAAATAACCTTAATGGATAGGTGAGCTATGTTACAGCTTGAACCGGGAATGATGATATGGACCTGGGCTACTTTTATTGTACTGTTTCTGGTGCTGGCCAAGGTAGCCTGGAAACCGCTACTTTCCGCTGTGGAGGAACGCGAGAAGACGATCGCCGACTCCCTTCGTAAAGCGGAAGAGGCGCGTACCGAAGCTCAGCAGCTTCTGGAGAAACACCAGAAGATGATGGAAGATGCTCATGCCGAAATTCAGAAGATGCTGCAGGAGAACAAGCAACTGGCAGCTAAGATGAAAGAGGAAATTATTGCCAAAGCAAAAGCGGAAGCCGAGAAGCTGCGTCAGCGCGCCGAAGCGGATATTGAGCGTGAGAAGGAAGCGGCGATTCTGGAATTGAAATCCCAGGTAGCCGATATCGCCATCCAGGCGGCCTCCCGACTGATTCAGGAAAGTCTGGATGACCAGAAACACCGTGGCCTGATTGATCAGTATATCAAAGAACTGGACAAATTGGAAAAAAATTAGGATAACTGATTGTGCTTGGAAGTCGAGCAACCATACGTTACGCAAAAGCACTTTTTGAATTAGCCCGGGATGAAAACAAACTGGAGCAGATACAGGCCGACCTGAACACACTTCAGGAAGCTCTGTACAGGTCTCCGGATTTGCAACAGGTGCTGGAATCCCCCATTATTCCCAAAGGGGATAAAGCCGATTTGCTCAACCAATTGTTTCGGGATCGGGTGAGCGAGTTAACCATGCGATTCTTGCAATTGCTGGTGGAAAAAAATCGGGAATCTCTGCTGGGTTTTATCATTCAGCGATTCGGTGAATTGTTGGACGATTACCAGGGGATTTTACGGGGTAAGCTTATTTCGGCTTACGCTTTTACACCTGAGCAACGGAAAGCACTGAAAACCCGGCTGGATAAAATTACCGGGAAAAATGTGCTGCTGGAAGAGGAGATCGATCCTCAACTCCTGGGCGGATTTGTGGTACGAATCAAGGATACCATTATTGATGTGAGCTTGAAAAATCAGTTGCTGAAACTCCGGGAGCGTCTGGTCTCCGTGGAGTAAGCTAAAAACAAAAACAACTTATGAGGAAATCGAGCATGGCGGTTGGTGTAAAACCCGAAGAAATTTCTTCCATTATTAAGAAACAGCTATCGGAATTCGAACAGGAAACCGACGTTTACGATGTGGGAACCGTTCTGCAGGTGGGCGACGGGATTGCCCGCGTGTATGGTTTAACCGGTGTAATGGCTGGCGAATTGGTGGAATTCCCCAACGATGTGATGGGTCTGGTGCTGAACCTGGAAGAGGATAATGTGGGATGTATTCTGTTCGGCGAGGAGCGTCTGGTGAAAGAAGGGGACACGGTACGTCGAACCAAGCGTATTTTGCAGGTACCGGTAGGTAAAGAGTTGCTGGGCCGGGTGGTGGATCCGTTGGGGCGTCCCAAGGACGGCCGGGGTCCCATCCATGCCGAGCAGTTTAATCCGGTGGAGCGGAAAGCTCCCGGTGTGATTTACCGACAGCCGGTGAAAGAGCCTTTACAAACCGGTATCAAAGCCATCGACGCCATGATCCCCATCGGCCGCGGACAGCGCGAGCTCATTATTGGAGACCGCCAGACCGGTAAAACCGCTATTGTGGTGGACACCATCCTGAATCAAAAACATACCCACGAAACGGATTCCCCGGTTTACTGTATTTACGTGGCGATCGGGCAGAAAGCCTCCACTGTGGCACGGGTGGTGAAAATACTGGAAGATCACGGAGCGCTGGATTATACCATCATCGTCTCCGCCGATGCCAGTGAACCGGCACCGTTGCAGTATCTGGCTCCCTATGCCGGTGCCGCCATGGGAGAATATTTCCGGGATAATAAGATGCACGCCCTGATTGTGTACGATGATCTGAGCAAGCACGCCTGGGCGTATCGACAGGTCTCGCTATTGCTCCGCCGTCCTCCCGGCCGCGAGGCCTATCCCGGCGATGTGTTCTACCTGCATTCCCGGTTGCTGGAACGCGCAGCCAAACTCAGCGATGAAATGGGAGGTGGCTCTCTCACGGCGCTCCCCATCATCGAAACCCAGGCCGGAGACGTTTCTGCATACATTCCTACCAATGTCATTTCCATTACCGACGGGCAGATTTATCTGGAACCCAGCCTGTTCTATTCCGGTGTACGCCCGGCCATCAATCCCGGAATCTCCGTCTCCCGCGTCGGTGGTAGCGCTCAGATTAAGGCCATGAAACAGGTAGCCGGTGGTTTACGTCTGGACCTGGCCCAGTATCGGGAACTGGAAGCATTCGTAAAATTTGGTTCCGATCTGGATAAAGCCACTCAGGCGCAGATTACTCGCGGCCAGCGGCTGGTGGAAATCCTGAAGCAGGATCAATATCAACCCATGGCCACCGAAAAGCAGATTGCCATCATTTTTGCCGGAACGGAAGGATATCTGGATGCATTGCCCCTGGAAACGGTGCAACGTTTCGAAAAAGAATTTCTAGACTATCTGGACAACAAGTATTCCGATATTCTCACCGAAATCCGGGAGAAGAAGGTTCTTTCCGATGAACTGAAAGAACGGATGCGTTCAGCAATTGAAGAGTTCCTGAAAATATTTAAGGTTGGAGAATAGTGAACGATGGCCACTCTGCGCGAAATTCGAAGAAGAATTGCCAGCGTTAAGAGCACTCAGCAAATTACCCATGCCATGAAAATGGTTGCAGCAGCTAAATTGCGTGGTGCTCAGGAGCGAATTATGGCAGCCCGTCCCTATGCGCGTAAAATTGATGAGATTATCCATCATCTCATTCTGGCGCTGGGGGATGAGGTGGAGTTACCACTCTTGCAAAGCCGTTTTGTGGAACGGGTAACGCTGGTGGTGGTCACCGCTGACCGGGGATTGTGCGGAGCGTTTAACGCCAACATCATTAAACAGGCGCTTCACCAGATCGATTTTCATAAAAATAAAGAAGTCTCGCTGGTCTGTGTGGGGAAGAAAGGGTACGAATTCTTCGGCAAACGCGATTATAAAGTGATTCAATATTTCGAGCAAGTATTTAATCGCCTGGAATTTCCGGTGGCGCAGGAAATTACTCAATTTCTGGTCAATCATTATTTAAACAACGAAACAGACCAGATTGAGGTGATATACAATGAGTTCAAAAATGCGGTGCAACAAAATGTGATTGTGGAAACGTATTTGCCACTCAGCACCGGAAAATTCGAAGGGGAATTCAGTGGCATCGATTATATTTATGAACCGGATCGGTTGGAATTACTCAATGCTCTGCTTCCCCGTCATCTGAATATTCAGACCTGGCGAATCCTGCTGGAATCCAATGCCGCCGAGCAAGGAGCACGAATGACAGCAATGGAAAATGCCACCGATAACGCCGAAGAGATGATTCACGACCTGACTCTGTTCTATAACCGGGCTCGTCAGGCGGCCATCACCAAGGAAATTAGCGAAATTGTGGGTGGTGCCGAGGCTTTAAAATCCGCGTAACGAAAACAAGTTAAAAGAGGGTGATAGACAACATGGCAAAAGGTGTTATTAAACAGATTATTGGGCCTGTGATTGACCTGGAATTTGCCGAAGGGCAGCTTCCCAGTATTTATAACGCCGTGAAAATTAAGCGTGAAGATGGTTCCGATCTGATTCTGGAAGTGCAGCAACATCTGGGCGAAAACATTGTGCGGTGTGTTGCGATGGATTCCACCGATGGGTTGACCCGTGGAATGGAAGCGGAAGACCTGGGACAACCCATTAGCGTTCCGGTGGGGCCGGAAGTGCTGGGGCGTTTGTTAAATGTGATTGGCGAACCGATTGACGAACGCGGTCCCATCAACACCAAACAACGATTTCCCATTCATCGCGAAGCACCTAAATATGAAGACCTGAGTGTGGAGACCGAGCTTCTGGAAACCGGCATCAAAGTGATTGATTTGCTGGAACCGTATTCCAAAGGCGGAAAAACCGGCCTGTTTGGCGGTGCCGGTGTGGGAAAAACCGTATTGATTATGGAGCTGATCCGGAATATTGCCACCGAGCATGGCGGTATCTCGGTGTTTTCTGGTGTGGGAGAACGAACCCGCGAGGGGAATGACCTGTGGCTGGAAATGCAGGAGAGCGGAGTGCTGGAAAAAACCGCTCTGGTGTTCGGTCAGATGAACGAACCCCCTGGTGCTCGCCAGCGAGTGGGACTGACCGGTTTAACCATTGCCGAATATTTCCGCGATGTGGAAGGTCGGGACGTGCTGCTGTTTATCGATAACATCTTCCGTTTTACCCAGGCTGGTTCGGAAGTTTCCGCACTGCTGGGACGAATGCCCTCTGCGGTGGGATATCAGCCAACCCTGGCAACCGAAATGGGCGAATTGCAGGAGCGGATTACCAGTACCAAGCACGGCTCCATTACCTCCGTGCAGGCAATTTACGTTCCCGCTGACGACTTAACCGACCCGGCACCAGCAACCACCTTCGGGCATCTGGATGCTACCACGGTACTTTCCCGTCAGATTGCGGAAATGAGTATCTATCCTGCAGTGGATCCGCTGGAATCCACCTCGCGGATTCTGGATCCGCGGATTGTGGGTGAGGAGCACTATATGGTCGCCAAGACCGTGCAGGAAATTCTACAAAAATATAAAGATCTACAGGATATTATCGCCATTCTGGGTATGGATGAATTATCTGATGAAGATAAGATTATTGTGTCTCGAGCGCGGAAGATTCAACGGTTCCTCTCCCAGCCGTTCTTCGTGGCGGAACAGTTCACCGGCCGACCCGGAAAATATGTCCCGCTGGAGGAAACCATTCGCGGATTCAAAGGTATTATTGAGGGTCAGTACGACGATATTCCGGAACAGGCATTCTGGATGGTCGGTACCATTGACGAAGTTCTCGAAAATGCAAAGAAAATGGCGTAATGCAATAATTTTTCTGGTATTAGAAAAAATGTTTTGGGGGAAAATAATAGATTTTCCCCTTATTTTTAAAAATCACCTCGGCAAAAAAAGACTAAAGTTTCAAATCTAACCATCGATTATAGGTTTATCGTTATGGAAGCGAATATTTTTACTGTTGAAATAACAACTCCGGAAAGAAAATGGGCTTTTGATCAGGTGGTTTCGTGCACGGCGCCCGGTGTAAAAGGAGGGTTTCAGGTTTTGTACAATCACGCTCCCTTACTCAGCCAACTGGAAATTGGTGAAGTTAAGATACAGCTGCAGGATGGGAGTACCTCCCTTTTTGCAACCAGCGGTGGGTTTCTGGAAGTGTTAAATAACAAAGTGTCTTTGTTGCTGGAAACATGTGAGCGTGCCGATGAGATTGATGTGGATCGGGCTCAGCAAGCGGCGGAACGGGCAAAGAAACGTTTGCAGCAAAAAGATCCCAATATCGATTATGCACGTGCGCAGGCGGCCCTTCAACGAGCCCTGAATCGAATGAAGGTCGCCAAAAAAGTGGTCAATCTGGCCGGATAAATTTGCATTTTCTATATTTTTTCGTATATTTTCGAAAACTAAAATATTGGTCACGCACATGAGACGCAAAATTATACTCACCTCTTTAATCCTGATTCTTTTGTTTAGCATATCTTCTCAAATACATGCTCAAACAGCGCCTGTGGATACTACCAAGCTAAAGCTGTTAATTCACTACATGAGCGAACTGGAGTTTCAGCTTGCTTTGCAGAAGTATGTGGAAAACCTGTTTGTGGATTATGGATTTGAGAATTTACCCAGGGAGAAGTATCTGGTTTCTCTGATGCGCCTGGTTAATTTCGAGATGAAAAGCCGGGTCAAAAATCCCGAGGGTACCCGTAAAAAGTATTTTGATGATATCCGGCAACAACTGGAAGAACTTCGGGCTTTAAAAGCCCGTTTGAAGGCTGCGGGAATCACGGAACTGGATTCCTATGTCAATGAGTTAGAAGCGAGAATGATGTTGACCCTCCAACGGGGTGAAGTGGATTACGAGAAAAAGAAATTGTTTGAAGAAGCACTCCAGGTGCTTTATGTGGCTGAGGAAACCATTAAGATGGGGAAAGCTCCCTCACCCCAGGCGCTGGTTCCCAAAAACAAATTACAAGAGGTGATTGGAGATGAAGAGAATCTGGAAAATGTTCAGATAGATGTACCGGTCAATATCTTTGGTTTGTTCGAAGAATGGAAAAAGACACAGGAGTACGAATTCACCAAACGTTTGCTGGAAATTAAAGTCATCCGGAACAAACTGTTTAAGTCCGGTACATTAAGCGATATTCAGCGAATGTTCAACAACCAGCTTCGCTACGCTTATATTTCCTTTAATAATTATGATTACGATCTGGCGGACCGTCTGTTAGAAGATTTGATTACCACCTATTCGAAGGTGGGGGTAAAAGATTTTGAAGATGTGTACTTCTATTGGGGCGAAAGCAATTTTGCTCTGGGGCGTTATTTGCGGGCACAGGAGATTTACCAGAAACTTCTCCAGCAATATCCCAACACCCAGTATTTATCCCGCACGTACGCCCGGCTGATTCAGATTGCTCATGAACTGAAACAGCCACAGCAATTGCTGGAATATTACACTCGATATCAGAATATTGCCTCTCCCACGGACGAGGAGTATTTCGATATTCAGTTTATCGCTGCTTTAACACTCTATCGGAATGGGGATTACAATCGGGCGCTGGATGTGCTGATGGGATTTCCGCAGGATAATCCCTATTACGCTTTTGCACAATATCTAATTGGAAGCATTTACGCTGCGGCACAAAATTACGATATGGCCAAGGATGTGTTCCAGAAACTGGTAATGTCCAAGGACACTCCGGTTGGAATTTATAGCCGTGCCCTGTACAAGCTGGCGCTGATTCATTTCGAACAGGGTGCGTATCTTTCTGCTATTGAAGCAGCGAGCTTCATTCCCGAGAGTTTCCCCCGTTATGATAAGGTGTTAAATGTGCTGGCGTGGTCGTTCTTTATGTTTGAACGGGTCCGAACGGACGATCCCAGTCAACGCGATTATACTCAGGCAAAACATTTTGCCAAACGTTTGCTGGATGAATATTACGGGTCCGAATATCGTATGGAAATGGAAAGCTTGCTGGCCTATATCGCTCAGCAGGAAGGACATCCAAATGTTGCAGTGGATTTCTATAAGGATGTGTATCAGTCCAAGGTGAAGAAAAAAGATGTATACGCATTTTTAAAGGAAAGGGATCAGATCGACTCACTTTATTCCCGTGCCAAATATCTGGAAGAGCTGGCATTGCAGCAAAATAACCCGCAAGCGTACATTAAAGCCTCGGATGTGGCCAATGCTCTGGAACAGAAGATGTTCGAGATGGACCTCTCGGAAATGAGTCCGGTTGGCTCGGAATTGATGAACACATTACATGGACTTCTTTATCAGTTGGGGCAGTTACGTCAGCTGAAGGCCGAAGCGGAAGCGAAAGGAAATACTCAAGCTGTGGCTAAAATCGATAGTATGATGATTCGTATCTCGGCCGTGTTGAGTATGTTCCCCACCAAATATTTACAACAGGCTGGCATTTATAATATGTTCGATGCTTATCCGGTGACCCGTCTGGTTACCGAACATGAGTACCGGACCAGGAAATATCGCCAGATGCGTCAGGATATTCAGAATGAAATGAATATGATTGACGCTCAGATTTCGGCCTTACAGCAGAAGAGTCGTCTGGAACAGGCCCGTGGTAATTATAAGGAAGTAGTAAAAATTGAACAAGAAATTGCCCGTTTGCGAGAAATTCGGAAACGGTACGATCAGACCTATGCGGAAACCTTCCGGTTGTCTGCCGGGCGGACATATCCCGAATTTGACAAGTGGGGCGATTTTGGAGCATTTGGTATAATTGATGTGAAGTTTGGACAGCGTGCGCGCCTGGAAAACCGACTCAAGGATATCTCCTCGCTCTATTCCGAAGTGAATGAGCTGTTAAATAAGCGACGGGAAGAGGTTGAAAATAAACTGAAGCGGATTGATGAGGAAATCCGTTTTATGACCATGAAAGCACGTCTGGAAGAAAGGGTGCGTTTGCGTGCCGAAAGGGAAAGGGAATTCCGAGAAAATTACTTTGATCAACGTACAAGTGAATTTGAAGAAAAATAAGAACCAATATATGAAATGGTGTTGAAAATGAAAATGGTTCCGAAGAAAATTTTTCAGAATATCTTCCTTGTCCTGGTAACAGGATTATTTCTCTTTCCCTCCTCCTCCTGGACTCAGAATCAGGAAATTACCATAAGTGATACCTTACTGGAGAAGTTCTCCATTGAGGAACTGGTAAAGTTGAAAAAGATGCTTGAACAGGAGAGACAGCGCATTCTGCAAAAACGGGAGCAGGATCTGGAGCGAGGAATACAAATCAGCAAAGATTTCTTGAATCAGACCCGGGAAGAAAATGAGAAACAGGATTATATATTAATTCGTGTAGCAGAATACTATATCGACGAAGCGGATAATCAGTATGAAGCTGCAGTAGAGGAATATAATCGCCAGTACGCGGAATTTGAAAAACAGATGAAGTTATATGAAGAGGGGAAGCTAAAAGTTCAACCTCAGGAACCGACTTACCCCCGCAAGGACTATACAAAAGCCATTGCCGTGTACGATTTAATTCTCACCAATTTCCCGGAATCGGAAATGGCTGATGATGCTCTGTACAACAAGGCCTATCTGCTAAAACAGATGGGCGAAGAGAAAGCTTCCCAACAGGTCTTCCTGGAGTTACTGGACAAATTCCCGGAAAGTAAATATGCTCCGGAAGCTTATATGCAGTTAGCGGAGTACTATTTTCAGGCCAGATTGAATCAAAGTCGGGAAGAAACGATTCGGAATTTACATAAAGCCGCTCAGCTTTATAAAAACGTGTTGCGCTATAAAGATTCCCCCCGCTACGACGAAGCGTTGTACAAACTGGGCTGGACCTACTATCGTCTGGCTGCCGATAATCCGGATTATTACCGGGATGCCATTACCTATTTCACCATGGTGATTCAGGACATTGAGAGACTTAAAGATTTGGACCCGGAAGGAAAATATGTGCGTTCGAATATCGAACCGGAAGCTATTCAATATCTGGCAGCATCGTTCGTTGATACCAGTTTCAATAAACAGGGGGTAGAAAAACCGAAGCAATTTATCGAACGATTGGGTAAACCGAATTGGGGAGTGGATGTTTTTGCACATATGGGCGATCTGTATGCCCGAATTGTGGATTATCCCAACAGTATTCTGGCATATCGCACTCTTTTAGAAATGTATCCGGATTACGCTTATGCTCCCAGAATCCGAAAGAAAATTGCCGATGTATATCTGGAAGCCAATCAACCGGAAAAAGCATTTGAGGAGCGACAGATACTGTTCGAGAGTTATAATCCCAAGAGTGATTGGTATGCCAGAATGGAGGAGAGCGATCGGCCGGATCGCATCGCCGTACTGGATTCCGCTTTAACCCTCAGCGAAGAGGCGTTGCGGGCCAATATTATTTATCAGCTTTCTTTAGCACAAAAAATGGAACACACCGGCCAGGATACTACTGAGGCGTACAATAAATTTGTCGATTTGTGCAAACAATATCTGGAAACTTTTCCCACACACGAAAATGCTTACGAAATCAATTGGTCACTTGCCTATGTACTGGATACCAAACTTCATCGGTACAAAGAAGCGTTTGAAGAATATTTACGTGTAAGCAACGACTATCTGGAAGATGCACATCGGGAAGATGCAGCAAACAATGCCATTGCCGTGGCACAAACTCTGGTGGAGATGAAACGCGCTTCGGTGGATACTACTCAGATTGCCGGAATGGACATGGCTCAGATGACTGCGCAGGAACTGACGGAAGAAGAAAAGATGCTGGCCGAAGCGTTTGACAATTACATTAAACTCTTCCCCAATGGAGAGAAAACGGCTTCCTATTTAGCCAGTGCCGGTGCCTTATATTATCAGCATCGCCAGTTCGATCTGGCCCGGAAATATTACAAAACCATGGTAAGCCGCTTCCCGGAAGCTCAACAAAAGAGCATCGGACTAATCTCCTTGATGAACAGTTATTTCTTCCTGGGGAAATATAAAGATGCTGAATTTGTGGCAAGAAAGATTCTGGAAAGCGAAGGTGTTCCGGAAGATCAGAAAGAAGTCGCTCGGAAAAGAATTGGTGAATCTATTTATAAAAATGCTGAGCGCCTGGAGCAGGAAGAGAAATATGTGGAAGCTGCCAAGGAATATTTTCGTGTCTATACGGACGCGAAATATTATTCTGAAATTGTGGATTTAGCTTTATTTAACAGCGGACGAAATTACGAAAAAGCAGAAGAGTGGCAACAAGCCATTGCTGTGTATGATACGCTGGTGGTGAATTTCCCCGAATCGAAGTATCGTTTGATTGCTCTGGGACGAATTGCGGATGATTATAAACAGATGGAAGATTTTGCCAATGTAGCGGCAACGTACGAACGTATTTACAAGCTGTATCCGGATCATAAAGATGCCGAAGTGGCTTTGTACAATGCCAGTCTGTTTTACGCTAAAGCTCAGGATTGGCAGGATGCTATTCGGGTAAATGAGACGTATATTACCAAATATCCGGACAAACCCGATTCAAAGGATTTATTGTTCGAAAATGCCAGATATTATTTGAAATTAGGAAATCTGGCGGCTGCGAATAAAATTTATGATGAATTTGCCCAGCGTTACCCCAACGATAGTCGAAGTGTGGAGGCGTTTTACCGGCGCGGTGAATATTTCTTTGAGAATGGCCAGTATGATCTGGCACGCCAGGAGTTTATGAAGGCGATTAACAAGAGTAATGAATATGCTCGAACCGGCAAAGACCCGAACTTGTATTTTGCCTCGGAAGCTTATTATAAATTAGGCGAAATTGAATATCAGGAATACAAGGCAATTCAGCTGGGATATCCCGAAAGTCAGTTCCGTCAGCAAGTTCAGTTGAAAAAGGAGAAACTGAAAGCGGTGATCGATGCGTTTAGCAAAGTAATTCAAATGGGATCGCTGCGTGGTTTCGAAGCCATGTACAAGATTGCTGAGGCTTATGAAGATTTTGCTGATGCCATTGTTAACCAGCAATTGCCTCCCAATTTAACACCGGAACAGGAACTGGTGGAGCGTGATCGAATCTTTAAAGCGTCGGTACCAGCTTATGAGCGAGCTGTTGAAGAATATAAGAATGTGATCAAGAATATCCCGATTTATGCTGAAAAACTGGAAATTTCTCTTTTCGATACCACCGAAACTGTAGTGGATACCACAGCGGAAACCCCCGAAGACAGTCTGGCCAATCTGAAAAAAGAAATGCTGGTTGACAGTACCCGGGATGTGGCACTACGCTGGTATCATCGTGCTGAGGAAAAGGTCTCTTCCATTCTGTATGGTGTGGCCAAACGCTCCGAGCAATTCATTGATGCTTATTTGCGACAGAAAAGCCCGGGAGAAGGGGTTGTTTATCTTTCCTGGAAAAAAGTATTGTTAGAAAAAGCGGTAGCACCAGCGATCCGGGTGACTCTACAGGCTCATCTGAAAAACATTCAAATTTCCAGTGAACTGGGCCTGAAAAATAAATATGTAGAAGAATCCAAACGGAAAATCTTGCTTACCAGCAAATTATTGGCCGATGAGTACGGAAAACTGGTTTACAAAGCAGCGGATATTTATGAACAGGAAATTCCGGTGCTGATCGATCTGGTGGAAGGCGGCGAAACAGCTACAACCCCGGATGGGATGAATTCGCTCGATTATAATGACCAGATGATGAGCGTAATTGACTACATGAATGAATTTTTAACCAAAGCCATTAATCAGTACGAAAAAACGTTGGAGTTTGCTCAGAAAAACAATATCGAAAACGATGCTGTTCTTACCACTCAGGACCATCTGTTTAATCGCGCTTACGAGGCGTCCATGCGAATGCTGGATTTATCGCAAATTGCGGAGGAGAAACGCGATTACTTTAACACCCTTTCCGATTCCACCGGACTTCAGAAGTACCAGCTGGGCGCCGTGTATTTCGATGATCAGCGGTCCAGTTTACGGGATTACGCCCGTCAGGGTCTGGAAAGTGGTTACGAAATCAGCAAGAAATTTGGCATCGACAAAAATGTATGGGTAACGTTAATTCTGGCGAAGTTGGTGGAACTGAAACCGGCAAAATATCTGGGCGATTTGCCCCGGGAAAAGTTTGTCGTGGAATCGGATACCAGCTGGCTTGCCTCCACCGAATACGATATGAACTGGTTGGAAACCAGTTTCGCCGATGGCAACTGGAAACATGCTGTTGAAGTCACCATTCCGGCTGATCTGTACTTTGCTGTTTTCGATTCACTGGGAATTGATCCACCCTCCATCTGGGTATGGACACCCCGGGCTGTTCCACCACAGTCACCGGCCGTACCGGATAGCGCTGCAGGGCAGGATACAACTGGTATGGATACAACGGGGGTGGATACCACTACTGGAGATACCACCAGTACGAGACGTTCGCTGGAACTGATGGACAAGGAACCAATGGATGTTGCTGCTACCAATCCTGCTGGGTTGGATACCAGCCTGATGGCTCAGAGCGATACATTGGAACCGGATACATTAACTGCATATTTTCGGAAACATTTTATTTTACGCGATCAGGTCGTAAACGGATGGGCGGTCATCACAGCGGATGATGAATACCACATCTACTTAAATGGCGAATACATCAAAGGGGACGAAACAGCAATGTTCGAGAGCGTGGACCATGTGTCCTATATCGAAATCAGTGATTTTCTCCACAAGGGAGAAAATATTATTGCCGTGGATGTAACCGATTTTGACGGACCGCCTCGCTATGGATTGCGTTTCTATATGGTACTGGAATTATTGCCGGTGGAAGTCACCTCAGCAGCGGAAAAGATTCGTCAGGCAGCAGCCGAAAATATCGACGAAAATCAACTGATGAAAATTATTGTTTTGAATAAAAACAGAATTATAGCCCATTAAGTGAGGCAGAGACGATGAAACAACTTATTTTGATGATTCTTCTTATACTGAGCATTGGGGTCGTATTTGCTCAGGGACCGGCCAACGCTCAGGGGCAAAATCAGCAGCAACCGGCGGTGATTGATTTAACTGAACGCGCCATCACCATTTCTGCACGAATGGAATTACCGCAGGTCAAAATGTTCAGCCGTCGGCTGAAACCAGATTTCAAAGAAATCACTATGGAAAAGTCTTTTGTGAATGAACTTTCCACCCAGGCGGAAGAAATTCAGTTTCATCCGATAACCAGTGGAAAGGTTCGTCCGATTAAAAATATTGAGGCCTTGTTAAATAAAAAGAGATTTTAGCAAATAACCCGAAGAAGTTAATTATACAAACTTAAGGAGGAATTTTCTATGGGTTCTTCTGTCCAATTCTGGAAACACTTTTTTGAAAACTTCAGTACCAATTCTTCCGGTTTCATCTTCATGTGGCTGATTCTAATATTTTTCATTATTGCTGTGGCCATTGCCATTGAGCGAATCTACTATGTGATGGTTCGTTCCAATGTGAATGCCGATAAGTTTATGATGGAAATCCGCAAGCTGGTGACCAGTGGGAATATTAAACGTGCCATTGAGCTGTGCGAACAGGGTAAGCAAAAGGCGTTGCCTTATGTGGTATTGGCCGGTTTGAAAAAGGTCGCCGAAAGCGAGAGTCTGGACTTCCGTTCCATCCAAAATGCGGTGGACGAAGGAACGCTGGAGGTGATTCCGCAGCTTCAGAAACGCACCAATTATCTGTCCATGTTGGCCAATGTATCCACGTTAACGGGACTTATGGGAACGATCTATGGTCTGATTATCGCATTCGAAGCGATCGGTGGTACTGATATTCCTGAGGCGGATAAACCCCGGATTCTGGCACAGGGTATTTCCGTGGCCATGAATACGACCATTTTCGGTCTGGCAGTCGCTGTACCGACTCTGATTATTTACAACATTATTCAGAACAAGACCACTCAAATTATTGATGAGATGGATGAACATCTGGTAAAATTAATTAATTTAATTACCGGAAACCGTTAATCAACAATAGAAGGTTGTTGCAATGGCTTATAAACCATCAATGCGTCGGCACCAAAAGATCGAGGCGATGGCGCTCGATATTCGGCCTGTCATGAACTTGATGGTCGTGCTTATTCCACTTCTGCTGGCGGGTTCGGTCTGGACGAAGTTGGCAATTCGGGAGTTGAACTTACCTCCCAAAAAAGCCGGAGGCGGTGGGGTGGAAACCGAAAAACCCACTGAAGTTGAAAAACGTTTAGGGCTTCAGGTGATTATTTCGAAAAAAGGGTTTTACATTGGTACCCGAAGTGGATATCTGCAAAGTGAAGAAGCAAAACATGAGGAAGGAGCGCCACCTTCAGTGCCTTTGAAAGAAGATGGAACCTACGATTTTGAAACGCTTCAGAAAAAGCTTCTCGAGATTAAAGAAAAAATAGCAGAAACCGATTTTAGTGATAAAAATGCGATTATTCTTACAGCAGAGGCGGATATTCTGTACAAGCACATCATCAAAACGATGGATTACGTCACCAGCTATCGGGATGAAAACGGGTTTAAGAAGGACTTATTTCCGCAGATAATTATCGGACAAATTATTTTGTAACATCTCTAAATTGAAGAGGAAAAACTATGGCGTTTATTCCTTCAAGAAGAAAGAAACATTTGAAATTCGAGAAAGAAGATCTCAATCTGACGTCCATGATGGACATGATGACGATCATTCTTCTTTTCTTGTTAAAAACGTATTCCACGACGGGGCAGATCATGACTCCCTCCGAAGATCTGAAGTTACCTTACTCCCTGAGCGATGAACAACCAAAGAAGGAATTGACCGTGTCGGTAACGCGCCACGATATTCTGGTTGGACCGGACGTACTGATGAGCCTCGAAGACCTGAATATGAATGACAATTTGATTCAGCCTTTATTTATGCGTTTAAAGGAATTGGCAGAAGAAGCCAAAAAGAATGAAATTCAATTTGGCAAACCATTTACCCATGAAGTCATTATTGAAGCCGATGAGAATACGCCCTTTCAAATATTGGTGAAAGTTTTATATACCTGTGGGCAATCGGAATACAATAAATTGAGACTATTAACCTATCAGGAAGAATAAATTTACTGGGGAGAGGAATATCCATCATGGCTGATCGTAAAAATAATGCACCAGGAGCAATGGTTCCGGGGAAAGGGGGAGCACAGGGCTTTAAGCTGGTTGGTTTTCCGAAAGAATTTGAGCGAAGCTTCTGGGAAGTATTTGATAAGAGATATTATGCCATCCTGTTAATTACTTGGGTTGTTCTCTATGGCTTTGTGTTTTATATGACCACCCGGGAATGGCAAATCTCCGAACAGGAAAAGGAAAAAATCAAACAAACCTACTTGAAGCAGCTATATGCCGAGATTATGAGCCCGGTGGAAACCACATCTGCCGAAGAAGAGGGTGGTGGGATGATGGGGGAAGAAACCGCTCAGAAAGAGGAAAAGTTGAGCGAAAAATCTCAGAAACTGGTCAGCGAATCCTCGGCGGAAAAGGTAAGACGACGGCGAGCTGGGGTTGGTGCCCGGCGTGCCAAGCGTGCTAAAATGGAACAGGAAGCCGCCGGTTATGGTGTTCTGGCAGCTTTAACCGCTGCCGGTGGTGGAGGTACCGGTGGTGCTTATGCGGATGTGGGCGATTTTGGTAGCACCGGTGGTGTGGTGGATGCCTCCGCTGTGGTGGGTGGAACGGCTGCTCTTCGCGAAGCCAGCGGACGGGGCGAACGCACCCGAATTGCCAAAGGAGGTGGCTTTGGCGGTGAAGTGGGAGAGACTGGAATCGACGATTTAATCAGTGGAACCGGTGTGTCCGAAAGTGTGAACGTGACTCGCCGGGGTTCCATTAAACTGGCACAGGATACCAAGGTAACCGGTCGCGGTGCCAGCGCCTCCGCACGCGATCCCGAAGTGATTGACGCCGTCATCAATCAAAATAAAGCTTCCGTGGAATACTGCTATCAATCGCAGTTAAAGTTAAACCCCAATCTTCGTGGAGAAATCCTGCTGAGCTTTGTGATTTTACCCAATGGTCGCGTGGGAGCAGTGAAAATAATTAAATCCACCCTGAATAATTCCAAAGTGGAAAAATGCATCATCCAGGCCATTCGCCGCTGGAGAAATTTCCCCAAACTGACCAATTCGCGAGCAGAGGTGACCATTCGAACCAAGTTTATTTTTGGATAACCGCTACTTTTTGAAGCAACGAGCGCAGTCTGAAAAGGCTGCGCTTTTTTTATCAGGAAAGTTTATTTGACAAAAACCACAGACCTGTTGAGTCTCATCAAACCATTTTACCTTCCGTATCCTTTGCTGATCTCGCTTTTGGAGTTTATAAATTGCGTTTGTACTGTTCCAGAAACCATTTTATATTTTGGCTCTGTTCAGAAAAGAAATAGTGGAGAATTGATTTGAACTGGAAAAGAACCCATACATGTGGTGAACTGCGAAAGAGCCATGTTGGGCAAAGTGTGGTATTGAATGGTTGGGTCGATGGATGGCGAGATCTGGGAGGTATGTTCTTTATTGATTTGCGCGATCGGTATGGCAAAACCCAGGTGGTATTTTCTCCCGAAATTTCTTCGGAGATATATCAACAGGCCAAAAAGCTTCGTTCCGAATTTGTGGTAGCGATTCGGGGTGAGGTCCGGGAACGGCCAGCGGAAGCGTTGAATAGGCGGATTCCCACCGGTGAGGTGGAAGTCTATTGCACCGAGTTTGAAATTCTGAACACATGCAAGACAACTCCCTTCGAACTTAAAGAATATGTCGATGTGTCCGAGGACCTGCGATTAAAATACCGCTATCTGGATTTACGCCGTCCGGAGCTTCAGAAAAATTTTATTTTGCGTCATCAGTTAGCTCAATTAACTCGACAGTTTTTTACTCAACATGGTTTTCTGGAAATTGAAACGCCATTTTTAACCAAAAGCACGCCGGAAGGAGCACGCGATTTTCTGGTGCCATCTCGAATGCATCCCGGTAAATTTTATGCTCTACCCCAATCCCCGCAAACCTACAAACAAATCCTGATGATTTCCGGATTCGACCGTTATTTTCAGATTGTGAAGTGTTTTCGGGACGAAGATTTGCGCAAAGACCGGCAACCGGAGTTTACTCAGATTGATCTGGAGATGTCCTTTGTGGATGAAGAGGATATCATTTCGCTGATGGAATCGTTTATGAAAACGATATTCCGGGAAATTAAGCAAATAGACATTGCGACACCATTTCCCCGTCTTTCCTATCAGGAAGCAATGCGTAAATATGGTTCCGATAAACCAGATTTGCGTTTCGGACTGGAGATTGAGGATTTGACGGATATTTTTGAACAATCAGAATTCAAAATATTCCGTTCCGTGGTGGAAGCGGAGGGATTTATTGGGGCTCTAATTTTACCGGAAGCCCGGGAATATAGCCGGAAACAGATAGATGAAATTAATCGCTATATTCAGGATGTGGGTGGGAAAGGTGTTGCCCATTTCAAGAAACGGGAACACGCGCTGGAGGGTGGTATCAGTAAATTTTTGACCGATACCGAAAGAAAACGTATTCTGGAACGATTTAAGGATATTCCCGGTGCGCTTTTCCTGATTATTGCCGATGCGGATCCGGAGAAGGCTCAGACGTTTCTGGGATTCCTGCGCCAGCGGATGGCAACTCAGTTGAATTTAATCGATTCGAATAAAATTGCTTTATCCTGGACGGTGGACTTTCCCTTGTTGGAGTACAGTGAAGAGGAAAAGCGATATGTTGCGCGTCATCATCCTTTTACCTCTCCCCGGGAATCTGATCTGGTATTACTGGACACACATCCGGAGAAAGCCAGAGCTCGGGCATACGATTTAATTTTGAACGGCAATGAAATTGCCGGCGGAAGTATTCGTATTCATCAGCGCGAGATTCAGGAGAAGATGTTTTCTGTTCTGGGAATTTCTCCGGAGGAAGCACAGAACAAATTCGGTTTTTTACTGGAAGCCATTGAATATGGCGCGCCTCCCCATGGTGGGATTGCTTTTGGTTTCGATCGGCTGGTGATGTTATTGGCGGGAGCAGAGTCCATTCGCGATGTAATTGCGTTTCCCAAAACAACCAGTGCACTGGCATTGATGGAAAATGCCCCTACAGTGGTGAGTGAGCAACAATTGCAGGAATTGGGCATTAAAGTTGCAATTTCAAAATAAGTATGTAATTAATGGGTCTATCAGGTATAAATTCTTTACTGATTCGGTAAGTTGATTGTGAAGAATTTGTACATTTCAGAAATTTGCTTTATTTTATTGGAAAACAAAGAAATTTAACTTGACAAAAATTAATAAAATTGTTATTTTAAATCAGTTAACATGCTTTTAACGATAGGAGGCGCATATGTCAAAATTCAAGAAATTTTTAGGCGTATTACTTGTGGGATTATTCTTGTTTTCTTTGTTGATTTCCACAGGTTGTACTCGTCACCCCAATGCAGACCAGATTAAGAAATTGGAAGAGGCCCGCAGCGCATGTCTTTCCTCAGAACAAAAACTGAGTCAGGTGCAGAAGGAACGGCAGGATCTGGAGAATCAGTTAGCACAGAAAAAATCGGAACTGGAAGGGCTGAAGAAGGAAAAAGAAAAAATTCAACAGGGCCTGAGTAACTGGTCAACCGGGCAATAATTTAAGGTGAGGAGGCAAAAATGAGAAAAATAAATGTTATCGCGTTAATCGCCGTTGTTTCTTTATTCCTGGTATTGAGTGTATTTGCTCAGGAATATTCGTATGATTATAAAAAGATGACCATGGATGAGTATCAAACTGAATTGGCCAAATGGCAAAAATGCGAAGCCGAAAATAAGGCCAAAATTGCTGAGCAGGAAGCTCAGATTGCCAAATTAAAAGAAGAAATTGCTGCGGTGGATGAGGAAATTAATAAGGTATGGGACGAAATTTACGCTTTAATGGAAACGGACAAGTCCAATTTCGAAGCTTACCTGCAGCAGTTAAACAGCCTGAAGAACGATCTGGCTGGCTTTGTTGCTCTCTCTCCGGAAGAAATTTACACCCGGAAAGATGAAATCGATGCCTACAAGAAACGTCTGGAAGAATTGAAAGGCGACAAAAGAAGTCTGCATTCTAAATCGCAGGGTTTGATCTCCCAGATCGAAGGTCTGCTTGCCCAGGCGGAAGAGAAAGCCAAACCGGCAGCGGCCGGACGTTATGAAGTCATGAAAGGTGATTACCTCTGGAAAATTGCCAAAGATCCCAACATTTATGGCGATCCCTATCAGTGGATTAAAATTTACACCTACAACCGGGATCAGATTCAGAATCCGGATTTAATCTATCCGCATCAGGTGTTCCGCATCCCACGTATGGCCGGGCCGAATGAATACTTCGTACAGAAAGGAGAATTCCTGTACAAGATTGCAGGATATACCTCCATCTATGGCAATCCGTTTAAATGGCAGAAGATTTATGAGGCCAACAAAGATGTGATCTCCGATCCGAATCTGATCTTTCCGCACATGGTTCTGAAAATCCCGAGGAATTGAGAAATAATGCGAAATTAAGATATTTAAAAATTTTAAAAGGCTCTTGGCATATGCCGAGAGCCTTTTGTATTTTCAAGCAAAGCTCAGAGTCCGATAGGCAACATCTTCTGAATGTTTAATAGAATTGGTGAAACCCAAAATGATTCTCTTTTTGTCGTATGATTGTTGATTCAAAAGATATTGAACGCATTTTTGTGGTGGATAAGGTTGATCCCATCACTTTCTTTGGTGTCTCCGACGAGAATTTAAAGCTGATCGAAAAATACTTCCCGGTTCGACTGATTCCTCGCGGAAACGAGGTAAAGATTATCGGTTCTCCGGAAATGGTGAGCACGGTGGAAAATATCCTGAGCGAACTGATTTTTATTGCTCATCGGAATAAGTCGTTGCAGCGGAAAGATGTGGAAACAGTGGTACATATCACCAGAGCCAATGTAGGAGTGCACAAAGAGACACCGGCTCCCACGGGCTTGCATACCCGACAGGAGCTGGACGAAGTGGTGCTGTTTACCAAAAGCGGATTCATTAAACCGCGAACTGCCGGACAAAAGCGAATTGTGGAAGAAATTAAACAGAACGACATTGTGTTTGTCATTGGTCCTGCTGGTACCGGGAAAACCTATCTTTCCGTAGCGCTGGCGGTGAATGCGCTGAAAAACAAAGAAGTCAATAAAATTGTTCTGGCTCGTCCGGCCGTGGAAGCAGGCGAAAGTCTGGGCTTTTTACCGGGTGATTATCGCGAGAAAATCGATCCCTATCTGCGTCCGCTTTACGATGCCCTGGAAGAGATGCTCCCTCGCGATTTGTTAAAAAAGTATATGGAGCAAAATATTATCGAAGTGATTCCCCTGGCCTATATGCGGGGCCGTACATTGAACAATGCATTTGTCATTCTGGATGAAGCACAGAACTCCACCTCCATGCAAATGAAAATGTGTCTCACCCGGCTTGGAGTCAATTCCAAAGCGATTATTAATGGCGACATCACTCAGATCGATTTGCCCAAAAACACGGTTTCGGGTTTGGTGGAAATTCAGGATATTTTGAAGGGGATTGAAGGCATTGGATTCGTATATTTAGATAAGTCCGATGTGGTACGGCATCGGTTGGTACGTGATATTATAGAGGCCTATGGGCAACGAAACGGTAACGAAAGTAAGGAGGAAGCATGAAAACCATTCGCGAAGCGGTCATCGTCTCAGCAGTCAGAACTCCCATTGGTTCGTTTAATGGGGGATTAGCATCTGTGTCGGCCTCCCAATTGGGAAGCATTGTGATTAAAGAAGCGCTGCAGCGGGCGAAGCTCCAACCGGAGCAGGTGGATGAAGTCATTATGGGTAATGTACTAACGGCTGGCATTGGTCAGGCACCGGCCCGGCAGGCTGCCATTTATGCCGGTTTGCCCACTTCTGTGGGATGTATGACCATCAACAAAGTGTGCGGCTCGGGATTAAAAGCGGTGATGCTTGCCCGGCAAAGTGTCGCACTGGGCGATTCCGATATCGTTGTGGCAGGCGGAATGGAGAATATGTCCAGTGTTCCCTATTACCTGATGAAAGCACGCTTTGGTTATCGGCTGGGCAATGGCGAGCTCGTTGACGGAATGGTGCACGATGGATTATGGGATGTGTATAATAATTTCCACATGGGGAATGCAGCGGAAATTTGCGCCCGTGAGATGAATATCACCCGACAGGAGCAGGATGAATATGCTGCCATGAGTTATCGGCGGGCACTTAAAGCTCAGGAAGAGGGCTGGTTCGATGAGGAAATAGTGCCGGTAACAGTAAAAGGCCGTAAGGGAGATACCATTGTGGACAGGGATGAAGAACCCGGTAAGGTCAATTTCGAGAAGATGCCCAAATTACGACCGGCCTTCGAAAAGGATGGAACAGTGACGGCAGCAAATGCTTCCAAGATTAATGATGGTGCCTCTGCCGTGGTGGTGATGGCTGCCGATAAAGCGGAAGAGTTAGGACTGCAGCCCATCGCCAGAATTATCGATTACGCTACGGCTTCCAAAGATCCGGAATGGTTCACTACTGCTCCTGCCGATTCCATCAATAAGCTGCTGGAAAAAACCGGTCTGAAAACGGACGACATAGATCTGTTTGAAATTAATGAAGCGTTTTCGGTTGTCTCCATTGCCAACAACCGTCTTTTGGGACTGGATGTGGAGAAGGTAAACATAGCCGGTGGTGCGGTCGCGCTGGGGCATCCCATTGGCGCCAGTGGAGCACGAATACTCACTACCTTATTGTATAACCTCAAACGAACCGGTAAAAAGCGGGGAATTGCCTCCCTGTGTATCGGGGGCGGCGAGGCAGTGGCCATGTTAGTTGAAATGATGGGTTAATGAAATCGAAAAGGACAGGAGGTAAATATGGATATTCAAAAAGTGGGTGTGATTGGTAGTGGAACGATGGGAAACGGAATTGCCCATGTATTTGCCCTGGCGGGGCATGAAGTGGTGATGGTGGATATTCGAGAAGAATATTTGCAGAAGGCGATGGCGACGATTGAAAAAAATCTTCAGCGGCAGGTGAAAAAGGAAGTTATTTCGCAGGACGATGCAGATGCCGCATTAAAACGAATCCACACCAGTATTTCATTGGATGATGTGAAGGATGTTCAACTGGTGGTGGAGGCTGTCACGGAAGATTTAAACATTAAGCAGGACCTGTTTAAAACGCTGGATAAATTGTGTCCGCCCGAGACCATTTTTGCCAGCAACACCTCTTCCATTTCCATTACCAAGTTGGCGGCAGGAACCTCCCGTGCGGATAAATTCATCGGGATGCATTTTATGAATCCGGTCCCGGTGATGAAGCTGGTGGAGGTGATTCGCGGTATTGCCACCACCGATGGAACGCGCGACATCATATTTGATTTGGCCAGGAAGCTGGGCAAAGTCCCCGTGGAAGTGAATGACTATCCCGGATTTATTTCCAACCGAATCCTCATGCCCATGATTAACGAGGCGATTTTTGCTTTGATGGAAGGGGTGGCCGACCGGGAAGCAATTGATACGGTGATGAAGCTGGGAATGGCTCATCCTATGGGACCGTTGCAACTGGCTGATTTTATCGGTCTCGACGTTTGCCTGGCGATTATGGAAGTCCTTTACGAGGGGTACCGCGATCCGAAATATCGGCCCTGTCCGTTGCTGGTCAAAATGGTGAATGCCGGATATCTGGGACGCAAAACCGGTAAAGGATTTTACGATTATAGTTCGTAAAAAGAAAAAATAATATTTGAATTTATTGAGCTTTAGCACAAATATATTGATCACATTGGAATAATATGCTGGACGAATCGTATTTCACAAATGGCGAGGAAGAATCTTCGATGCTCTCAAGACGGCAGGCACGCAGGCTGGCGCTTCAGGTCCTTTTTGCAAATGAATTTTTGAACGAGGACATACTGACGGTTGCAAATCGGATTGCCGACAGCCTGGAGCTGGAGTTGAGTGGCTTTAGCTGGGAGTTAATTCTTAAAACTGCTCAGAATCAAACCGATATTGATCGGATTATTTACAAAAACTTACGGGGCAAGCGGCTGGACCAGCTTGCCCCAATGGATAGAGTCCTGATTCGTCTGGCCATCAGCGAACTCCTGTTTTTCCCTGATATCCCCATTGAAGTAACCTTTAACGAAGCTCTGGAACTTACCAAGGAATTTATCAGTTTCCGGAGCAGTAAGTTTATGAACGGACTTCTGGACTCTATTTATCGCTATCTGAAAGAAAACGGACAAATTCATAAATCAGTAACGACCAAGATTCCGCATTCCCACAAAAAATAATAGATAATTGGGAATTTTAATGAAAATTGCGGTCATTTCGGATATTCATTCCAATCTGGTGGCGCTCCGAACGGCCTTATCCCATATTAAGTTACAGCAAGTGGATCGGATTATTTGCCTGGGGGATGCGGTAGGCTACGGTCCGCGTCCGAATGAATGCGTGGAATTACTCCGTAGAAATTCCTATATTTGCCTGATGGGAAATCACGATCATGCCGTGCTGGGATTAACCGATACCCGATATTTTAACTCTTACGCTCGCGAAGCGGTGGAGTGGACGCGAAGTGTGCTCACACCGGAAAATCTGGATTATTTACGAAATCTCCCCTTTTTTTTCTCCGAAAACGATTTCTTGTTTGTTCACAGCACTCCATTACATCCTGAGGACTGGGAGTACATCTTCAGTGAAAATCAGGCCCGGGACTATATAAAGCAAATGAAACAACGCATCTGTTTTGTGGGACATTCTCATGTCCCCATGGTGTTCCCTGAGCATGAACGGAGTTACTATCGGGAAGAGAGTATTCTGGAATTTCGGGAGCAGAAGTATATCGTAAATGTGGGCAGTGTGGGGCAACCCCGGGATCATGATCCGCGCCTGTGTTATGTCCTGTTTGATACTGAGTCCGGATGGTTAAAATTTGTGCGCCTGAAATACGACTACGAAGAAACCGCCCGGGAAATTCTGGAGAAAGGTCTCCCACCTTTCCTGGCCATGCGTCTGGCCGAAGGGTATTAATTCAACCTGAAGTATGTTTTCACCTCACTCATCATCCTGCCGGATTGGTTCACATTTTGATAATGTTTTTGCATAATCAGGTAATTCAGTTTAATTTTAACAGTTCAGAACTTTTTGAATTGCCTATAGTTATATTTAGATACACAAAATTTTTGGAGCAGTTTTATGTTCAATAAAATTATTTCGAAAGTATTTGGAACGAAAAACGAACGCGAATATAAAAAACTCTGGCCCATTGTTGAAGAAATCAATCGACATTACGAATCGCTGCGCAAATTAAGCGATGCGGAACTGCAAAAGAAGACCGAAGAGTTCAAGGAACGCCTTGCCGCTGGCGAAACGCTGGACGATCTGTTACCAGAGGCTTTTGCAGTGGTCAAGGATGCCTGTCGCCGATTGGTGGGCAAAAAATGGATGGTTACTGGCAAGGAGATGGAATGGAATATGGTTCCCTTCGATGTGCAGTTGATGGGGGGAATTGTATTGCATCAGGGGAAGATTGCCGAAATGGCCACCGGCGAAGGAAAAACGCTGGTTGCAACCATGCCGCTGTACCTGAATGCGCTGGAAGGTAAAGGGGCTCATCTGGTAACGGTAAACGACTATCTGGCACAGCGCGATGCCGAGTGGATGGGTGAAATTTACCGGTTTCTGGGGCTCAGTGTTGGTGTCATTCTGAATAATATGGATAGCAAGCAGCGTCGCGAAGCGTATAGTTGTGATATTACCTACGGCACCAACAACGAATTCGGCTTCGATTATTTGCGGGATAATATGGCTGTGCGCCCGGAAGACATTGTGCAGGTCAAAGGGCACCACTATGCCATTGTGGATGAGGTGGATAGTGTTCTGATTGATGAAGCGCGCACACCGCTGATTATCTCCGGTCCGCTGGAATCGGCGACACACGCCTACGACGAAGTAAAACCCATGGTGGAACGATT
Organism: uncultured Calditrichaceae bacterium; assembly: GCA_964495805.1. Taxonomy (GTDB): domain Bacteria; phylum Calditrichota; class Calditrichia; order RBG-13-44-9; family RBG-13-44-9; genus JALXCH01. The sequence continues at coordinate 61,049 of CAZBWV010000066.1, read as the reverse complement.
GGTGCGGGAGCAAACCCGCTATGTCAATAAACTGATTGCAGAAGCGGAAAAGTTGTTAGAAGAAGGTCGGGAGGACGAAGCAGCCGTCAAGCTGCTGATTGCTCAGTATGGTGCTCCCAAGAATCGTCGGTTGCAGAAACTGTATCAGCAGGGACGTATCCGCAAAATGGTCTTCGAAGCAGAAAACGCATTTATGCGGGACAAAAAGCTCCACGAGATTACCGAACAGCTCTACTACGCTATCGAAGAGAAAAGCAACACCATCGATCTGACCGATAAAGGGCGCAACTTCCTGTCACCTTCCAATCCGGAAGAATTTGTGCTACCGGATATCACCGAAGAATTTTCGGCCATCGAAGGAGATGAGTCACTTTCGCCCATGGAGAAAATGGAGCGAAAGAACAAAATTCAGATGGAATACGTCCGCAAAAACGAGAAGCTGCATAACATCCATCAATTGCTCAAAGCGTATTCTCTGTTCGAGAAGGATGTGGATTACGTGGTCTCCGAAGGCAAAGTGCTCATTGTGGATGAGTTTACCGGACGCATCATGTACGGCCGCCGATACAGCGACGGATTGCATCAGGCGCTGGAAGCCAAAGAGAATGTGAAAATTGAAGGCGAAACACAAACGCTGGCCACCATCACCCTGCAAAATTATTTCCGCATGTACGATAAATTAGCCGGAATGACCGGAACCGCCGAAACCGAAGCAGCCGAGTTCTGGGATATTTACAAATTGGATGTGGTGGTGATTCCCACCAACAAACCGGTACGCCGCATCGATTATAACGACGTAATTTACCGAACCAAGCGGGAAAAATATAATGCAGTGATTAACGAAGTGGAACGTCTGCATCGGGCGGGGCGACCTGTGCTGGTGGGTACCATTTCGGTGGAAGTGTCCGAAACACTCAGCCGTATGCTTAAACGACGGGGGATCCCTCACAATGTGCTGAACGCCAAGCATCACAAACAGGAAGCAGAAATTGTTGCCAAAGCAGGACAACCCGGCGCAGTAACCATTGCCACCAACATGGCCGGTCGCGGAACGGACATTAAACTGGGGAAGGGAGTGGTAAAGTGCGAAGGTGGCTGCTATTTGATTGACACAGAAGGACGACCGGTTCCGCCGGACCTGGACCTGGAGCAGTGTAAAAAGGATATGCCCTGCGGGCTTCATATTATCGGAACGGAACGGCATGAGTCCCGCCGAATCGACCGGCAGTTGCGCGGCCGTGCCGGCCGTCAGGGAGACCCTGGCTCCAGCCGCTTCTTCCTCAGTCTGGAAGATGATTTAATGCGATTGTTCGGTTCCGACCGGCTCATCGGTATTATGGATAAACTGGGTGCGAAAGAAGGTGAAATGATTGTCCATCCCATGGTCACCCGTGCCATCGAAAAAGCCCAGCATCGGGTGGAAATGCAGAATTATTCCATTCGAAAACATCTGCTGGAATACGACGATGTAATGAACAAGCAACGGGAAGTCATTTACAGTCGCCGTCGCAAAGCACTCCTTCAGGAGGATGTCCGTCAGGAACTGGAAGAGGTGATGGAAGAATTCCTGGATGCTCTGATGGAAAAATATGTCAGTGGGCGCCGACATCCGGAAGATTGGGATATCGAAAGCCTGAACGAACAGACCATGCGTACCCTGCTGGTGGATGTGCACCAGCTGGGGGATAAAATTTACGAGATGAGCGAAGAGGACCTGCGTCAGTATATCAAAGAGGAAGCATACAAGATTTATGAATATAAAGAGAAAAAGTTAGGCGAAAAGTTCCTCCGCGAGTTCGAGAAGTATGTGATTCTCCGGGTGGTGGATGAGCAATGGAAAGATCACCTGCACCAGATGGACCTGTTGAAAGAAGGAATTGGTTTGCGCGCTTACGGACAGAAAGATCCGTTAATTGAGTACAAGCAGGAAGCTTACCATTTGTTTGTTGATTTAATCGATACCATTAATCAGAAGATTCTGGAGATGCTCTGGCGGGCGGAAGTGGTCGAGGCGCCCCGCGAACATCGCTATGCCCCGCCGCGCATTGTGCTGATGCATGACGAAACCACCAATCTTGGATATCAGGCGGGAAGCGGAGGTGAGATGACCGCCATTCAAAAAGCCGGGCAGCAGCGGAGCAAAAAAGTTGCACCTATCAAAAGGGAATTCCCCAAAGTAGGTCGGAACGATCCCTGCCCCTGTGGAAGCGGCTTAAAATATAAAAACTGCCATGGGAAAAAGGTGTAATATTCCCTTTCGCCCCGAATTGGTTTCAGAAAAGCGATTTCATGATTGGCCAGGAATGGAGAGACCCATGAGAAAAACGTCCACAATTCTGTGGAATTTGATTTTATCCCTTTTTTTATTTGCATTCATTCATCCAACTTTTGCACAAAAATTACCACCCAAGCCCACTCAATGGGTGGTTGATTATGCCGATCGGCTCACTCCGGAGCAAGAGCAATTTTTAAACAATGAATTACGAGCTTACGAGGACAGCACCTCCAACCAGATTGTGGTGGCTATTTTCCCCGATGCGCAGGGTTATCCGGTGGAAGAGTTTTCCATCCGGCTGGCCGAAGCCTGGAAGGTAGGGCAAAAGGGGCGGGATAATGGCATTATCCTGGCCGTTTTTCTGAAAGAACACAAGATTCGTATTGAAGTGGGCTACGGGCTGGAGGACAAAGTACCGGACGCCATTGCCATTCAGATTGCTCAGAATGTCATTGCTCCCTATTTCAGAAAGGGGCAGTTTTTTGAAGGAATTCGTGCCGGGGTAGAACAATTAATGCAGGCCGCTGCGGGTAAATACAAGGGTATCCCCCGTAAACGACGCCAGCAGGAAGATGACGAGTTCCCCTTTGCGGTGATCGTCTTTTTTATCATCGTCCTTTTGCTGTTGAAATTTGGGCGGCGGAATCGGGCGACCGTTTCAAGAGGCGGCTGGCACGGTGGCGGTCCATTTTTCTGGGGCGGTTTTGGTGGCGGGGGCTCCGGTGGTGGATTTGGCGGTGGTTTTGGTGGAGGCGGTTTTTCGCCCGGAGGCGGGAGCTTTGGCGGCGGTGGCGCCACCGGCAGCTGGTAAACGAATCATCTCAATTTTATCCCATGAACACCAACCGGAAAGGAAACGAGCATGAGCGATCGACCTTCCAATCCCAATAAATTTTTCAGTAAGGAAGAGAAACAGCGAATTGTGGAGGCTATTCGCCAGGCAGAAAAAGAAACCTCCGGAGAAATTCGTTTGCATCTGGAGAAGAAAGCGGGCAAAGACGTCTTTCAACGGGCGCTGGAAGTTTTCTTTAAAATTGGAATGGATAAAACCGCCCAGCGTAACGGAGTGCTCATCTATTTTGCCACCGGCGAACGAAAATTTGCCATTATCGGGGACGAAGGCATTAATCGTGTGGTGCCGGAAAATTTCTGGCAGGACGTGGTCGATTTGATGACTGAGCACTTCCGGCAGGGGAAATTTTGCGAAGGCGTCTGTCAGGCCATCCATCTCATCGGACAAAAACTGAAAACCTACTTTCCCTACCAATCGGATGATGTAAATGAACTCTCCGACGAAATCTCCATTGAATCGGAGGAAAATCGGGATCAAAAATAAAAGGCACAGAAACGTGGAATTCTGGAGGATTGCTTCATGAGTCAAACATCGGAACGTGGTCAGTGGAGTTCGAAGATCGGGTTTATTCTGGCTGCTGCCGGTTCGGCCATCGGACTGGGTAACGTGTGGCGATTTCCCTATGTAACCGGCCAGAATGGGGGTGCCGCATTCGTGTTTGTGTACCTGGCCTGTGTACTCATTATCGGATTACCCTACCTGTACGCGGAGCTGGCTCTGGGACGATATGCTCAGAAAAATCCTGTTGGCGCCATTGCCTCTATCCGTCCCGGAAGTGCCTGGGTATGGGTAGGGGGACTGGGGGTAATTACCGGTCTGTTTATTCTTTCCTTTTATGCCGTCATTGCCGGATGGACGTTCGGTTATATTTTTAAGATGTTAATGCACAGCCATATGGAATTTACCAGCTTTGTGGCTAATACTCCCATTGTGATATTTTTGTTTGTGCTTTTTATCTTATTTACTGTGCTGGTTGTGTACGGGGGCGTTCAGGAAGGCATCGAAAAGTGGTCGAAAATTTTAATGCCGGTACTTTTCCTGCTACTGCTGGCACTCATTGTTTACGTGAATTTTTTGCCCGGTTCAGGGAAAGGACTGGCGTTTTATTTGAAACCGGATTTCAGCAAGATTACCGGAAAAGTGGTGCTGGCGGCACTGGGGCAGGCTTTTTTTTCCCTGAGCCTGGGAATGGGATTGATGATTACCTACGGAAGTTACATCTCCAAGCAGGATAATTTGTTCTCTTCCGGATTGTGGGTGGCTATTGCTGATACGCTAATTGCCATCATGGCCGGTCTGATTATTTTCCCTGCGCTGTTTGCCATGAATCAAAATCCCGCTGCGGGACCGGGACTGGTTTTCCAGGTGCTCCCGGCAGTGTTCGAAAAAATGCCAGGCGGTATTTATATTGGTGCCGTGTTTTTCCTCCTCCTTTCCATTGCCGCACTTACTTCCACCATCTCTTTGTTAGAAGTGCCTACCGCGTATTTAGTGGATGAAAAACGAGTGGCACGAAAAATTGCTGTGTGGGTGGTGGCAATTTTTACTTTTCTGCTGGGACTCCCCTCCGCTTTGTCTCAGGGGGCAGTGGGATGGTTAAGCCGACCGATTGTAGGGGGGATGGAATTCCTTTCGCTGATTGACTTCCTGTTCGGAAATATCTCCCTGGCGTTTGGTGCCTTTTTGCTTTCTATTTTTGTGGGCTGGGTATGGGGTGCCAAACATGCCGCAGCGGAGCTGGCTTTGGGCTACCACGGAAGCCCCGCTTTACTGAAATTGTGGTCTTTCTTAATTCGCTTTCTGGTGCCGGTATTTATTTTTGTGATTTTGTTGAACTTATTTAAGATATTTTGAAAGGGGAGATAAGGGCAAAAGGGGGTATAGGGGGTATAGGGGATATAAGGGATATAAGGGATATAGGGGCAATAAGGGAAATAGGGGCAATAGGGGAAATAGGGGGGTGAGGGGAATAAGGGGGAATGAGGGAAATAGGGGATATATGGGAAATAGGGGGATGTGGAATGTAAAATGTAAAATGAATGAGATTTACTGGACGTTGGGAGTGTGAGGGCAATCGGGGGAATGTGGTTTTTTGTGGGCGGTAAGTGGGGGGACAGGTGCTTTTTACAGCCTTCCGTGTCTTCAGTGGTTAAAATTTAGCAGTTTCAGCGGTTTTCGGTAGGGAGTTGCTACCTTTCATTCTTCTCCGGAATTTCCTTTCCACAGGGCAGAAATTTCCGGCCAGTATTCCCGGCGCATCCGTTCCCATTCCATTTTAAACCAGGGGGTAAACCGCTCCGGGTGCTCCTGCATCTCCTTCTCCAATTCTTCCACTGTTATCCATTCCCATTCGGCAATTTCCCGGGCATTTACCTGCACGGGTCCGTCGTAACGTCCTACGTACACAGAGCAGAGTTCATTTTCTGACCCCACCTGGCCAAAACGGGCCTGATACTGAAATTTGAACAGAAACTTCAGGCGGGTGGTAAATCCCAATTCTTCCTTCAAACGCCTTTGAGTGGCAACCTGGTAACTTTCTCCCTTACGCGGATGACTACAGCAGCTGTTGGACCAGAATAGCGGCCAGAGCGGCTTTTCGGCACTGCGTTTTTGCATAAGCACCTGACCTTTTCCGTTAAAAATGAAAATGGAAAATGCCCGGTGCAAAATCCCGTCTCCCACATGACAGGAGACTTTATCTTTGTATCCGACCACTTCATCCTTTTCGTTCACCAGAATCAGCGGCTCATCGGAAAAGGAGACCTGCGGGTGGTTTTTGCCTGGCATAAAGGTTCACCTTTTTTCGTTTGATTCACCGATATGAGTGATAATTGCTTTGTAACCAGCCAGCCGGATGGCATGAGCAACCTGTTCGGCCGAATCGGGGCAGAGTGCCACCACTGCACCGCCTCCACCGGCTCCGGTTAGCTTGGCACCCAATGCTCCGTTGCGTCGGGCGACAGCAATAATTTCCTCCAGCTCCGGCGAAGAAACCTGCAGGGCATTCAATAATCCCTGATTGATGTTCATGTATTCGCCCAGGGTTTCCAGATCGTACTTTTCGATGGCTTCCACTGCCTTCAGGGTTAAATCGTCAATTTCCTGAAAGATGCGTTCATACAGTTCCCGGTTCTGCTCCCAGGCTTTGCGCACTTTAGCCACCATCTTGGCGGTTAAACTCTCAATGCCACTCAACCCAATAACAATGGGAATCGGTTCTGGGGTTTTAATTTCCTGCATGAACGGCGGATCGCCTTTTCGGAACAGGGTGAACTTGTTGTAGGTGGCCAGTGTGTTGTCGATACCGGAGGCAGTACCGTGGGCAATCAATTCCGATTCATAAGAGAGCCGGGCAATTTCTTCGTCACTTAAATTCAGTTTAAAGTGGTTGGAAAGGGCACGAATGATGGACACAGCCAGGGCTGCCGATCCGCCCAGGCCCGCCGCCCGGGGGATGTGGGGAAAAATTTCGATTTTCATATCCCGATTAGCCAGTCCCAGACGATCCAGAATCAAATCCAGAGATTTGTAAATGGAGTAAGGATGTTCCACCCCTTTCTGCAGTTTCTCTTCCACTCCCCAGCGGGGAATCAGCAGATGGATGCCGTTTTCGCCGGGGTGAATCTTGGTCTGGATGGCCAGTTGAATCGGTGCCGCGATGGCATGGGTCCCGTACACCACTGAGTGTTCGCCCAATAAAATCACTTTTCCGTAAGCGGTACCCACTTCCGGGTCGTTTTCCGGTACCGCTTCGCGCGGTTGAGCGGTACGGGGCTGTTTTTGGAGTTCGGCGATAATTTCCTGAGCTTTCCAGATTTTGATTTCGCCGCTGTCGATAAGCTTTTCCACCACCGTTTCGAAAATATCCGCGGGAGCACCGGCTGCCACCGCCACACTGCGGGCGTGCAGGGACATGTGTCCGCGCTGAATGCCTTCGGTAACCAGTGCCCTCAGGGCAGCCAGATTCTGCGCCAGACCCACTGCTCCCATCACCTCAGCCAGTTCCCGGGCAGAAGTAATACCCATAATGTCGTGCAAAATGCGCACGGCGGGATTCGATTGCAACGGACCGCCAACGGTACCCACTTTGATGGGAATTTCAATTCGCCCGACCAGATCACCCTGTTCATTCTTCCCCCAGTACGTCAGCGAAGTGTAGCGTCCGCCCCGTGCCGCGTACGCATGAGCAGCTGCTTCGATGGCGCGCCAGTCGTTGCCTGTGGCAATAGCCACCGGATCGATACCGTTCATAATGCCTTTGTTATGAGTGGCTGCCCGGTACGGATCGATGCTGGCAAATTCGTTGGCTAAAATGATGCCGTCCCGCACTTCCTCCGGAGAAAAGTTTTTACCGTTGAGCAGATTGACCGGAATGGTGCATTCCGCAGTTACGATGGAACGGTCGGTGAGATTGGACAGGATGCGCAGGAACACCTTTCCGCCGGTCAGCTTCTCTAACAGGGAAGCGACCCCCTCGCACATGCTGTTTACCAGATTGGCGCCCATGGCATCCCGGGTGTCCACCAGCAGATGAACAATCACCATATCCCCTTTGGCGGCACTACGCGGTAAAATGCGCACTTCCACGTCGCGCACGCCGCCCCCGCGGGCCAGCATACGCGGATGCAAACTGTTGGCCAGGTTGATGATCTCTTCCTTGTTCTGTAAAATAACCGTTTTTGCCCGCGAAGTATTCTCCACATCCACAATCTGAATTTGCCCGATGAGAATGGGTTCCGTGCTGGTGCTGGTAAACCCTCCTGCATCGCGAACCAGTTTGGAAGCGGAGCTCACCGCCGCCACAATCGAAGGCTCCTCCACCACCATGGGTACCACGTACTCTTTGCCGTTGACCAGCATGTTCAGCCCCAGGCCAATGGGCAGGCCAAACACACCAATGACGTTTTCAATCATTTTGTCCGCTTCAGCAGCGCTCAGGACGTTCTCTTCGTTCAGCAGCTTGTGAAAATTGTCCTCGTTTAAAATCTCGTTTTCAAATAAAATGCGTAGCCGCTCAGGAATGGAGTATTTGTAAAATCCGGGAATACGGGAGGAGATTTTGCGTTCCGATTTGGAATTGGTTTCTTTTACAGCCATGGTTCCATCCTGTAATTTGAAGTTTGACTATCCGGTTACCCTTCGCCGGAAAAAAGCGGGTTCGGGAGAACCATCCGGAAATCCGCTTTTGCCGGACATCAGCGCTGTGTGTCTAAAGAACCCGTTCTATTCTGGCGCCGTGTCCGGAAAATTCCAAATTAACAATTTTATAAGAAAAATGCAAAATTTTCTGTTGAAATCGGGTCATCCTTTCCGGTGAGTCCCACAGGGCAATGCCCACATCGCCACCACCGGCGCCCGAAGGTTTGTACACCCCACCTGCTTTTTCCACCAGCCGGGCAACCTCCCGATGAACCGGAGAAAAAATATCGGCACCGCTTTGCTCGCCCAATGCCTCTAACAGTTCCCGATACCGACGGCAGCTATTCAAAAGTTCCGCTATTTCCCCCTCTCTAACTGCGCTGATGCCCTGCCGGGCAACCTGGCACATCTGTTTAAAAAGGTCTCTGGCATTTTGGGGATGGTGCTCCTGCCAGCGCAGAACCCGCTGAACCATGCCTGCAGTGGAGGTGGAAAAACCGCTCCAGATGGTGGTAAACAAAAGCTTGCGTGGGAAGGGGAGTTCTTCCGCTTCGGGAAGTGCGGCTGAGTTCGGGGATCCGGTAAGGCGGTAATACAGAAGTCCCCCATATACCGCAGCGGCAATGTCGATTCCGCTTCCCGATTTTCCCTGGGCAAGATGGTGCGCCTGCCTGGCCAGCCGGAACAATTCCGTCCGGGTGGCTTCCCGTCCGGTCAGCAGGTAAAACAGTGCCTGCACCAGAGCTACGGTCAGCGCTGCGCTGGAGCCCAGTCCCAGCTTTTCGCCACCAGCACTCAAATAAAATGAATCGGTATCCAGCTGGAAATGGTGGGACGGGAAGGAGAACTTCCCCGTTTGCTGAACAATAAACTTTACTACCTGCCGGAACAGGTGAAGCTTTTGCTCCTGGTCCCGGGTGAGGGATGGGATGAACTCCACCGAACCGTCAGAAAGAACTCGGAAGGGCAATTCTTTTAGCTGAAGAGTGGGGGAAGTGACTCGATGAAATTTGTCTGCGACGGGTTGCACGGTAACGGTGGCGTATCGGTTGACTGCCAGCACCAGACTCGGGCATCCCTGTAGCACGGCATATTCTCCTAACAAAATGAGCTTTCCCGGTGCGGTGGCGACAATGGTCAATCCTTTTCCTCCTGCAAGATGTGGGCATCGGGACCGGGTCCGGCAGCTATCACGCGAAGCACACCGGGAATGGTGCGCAGTCGTTGGGCAACTGTATCCTGAATATCGGGCAGGCAGATGGCTTTTACCTGGGGACCCGCGTCGATGGTGAAATAAACGGGTAACCCCTCCCGGCGCATTTGACGGACGGTGTGCATCAGCCGAATGGTGGTGTCGTTCCAGTATAGCAGGCCTGGCCGGGCACTGAGCGCCACTGCATGCATTTTTAAACAGCTATGCTCGGCAATTTCGCCCAGCCGGGTAAAATCCCGTTGGAAAATAGCCTCGCGCATGGCTTCTATATCCTGGCGCGCGGAAACCACCCATTGCTCGTAAAACGGAGATGTTTTTGCCGTGTGTTCCATTCCTTCGGTGGAGCCAATCTCTTTTTCCGATTCGGAGGTAATGGCAATTAGCAGGCGGATGTTCCATTCCTGCGGCGGGAGCAACGGATGAGCCACGGCATCGGAGCCATCGGGGCGGGTTCCGGGATTCATCTCCACGAACCCGCCGAAGATGGAACGGGCGGCAGAACCGGAACCCAGACGCGCCAGTTCGGATAAGCTGGTGGCCGACAGTTCCACCCCGGCAGCGCGGGTAGCCGCCAGTGCCAGACTGGCAAAAGCAGAGGCGGAAGAAGCCAGTCCGGCTCCGGTGGGAAAGTTGTTCTCGCTTACCACCCGGGCAAAATGGGAGATTCCCGCCAGATTCCGAACATGACTCAAAAAATCACGGACTCGCCGGAGTTGCGCTGCCGCAGCCGGGTGTCCGTTCAGCACCAATTCATCCGCCTTCAGCCGGGGAGAGAAAACCACCGTGGTGGTGGTGTGCAGGGCATCCAGAGTCAACGAAATGGAACCGACGGCAGGTAAATTCAGTACCGTATCCCGTTTTCCCCAGTATTTGACCAGAGCAATGTTCGCATGAGCACGGGCGGTCACACGTTTCAAAATTTTTCTCTCCTTCCGCATTACGGTAAAATCCGGTGCTAAATATGACAAATCGTTGGGTATTATGCAAACGGGATTTTGGGTTGCTCCGAAGTGGCTATTGTCGGGAGATGGCGCTTTGCCACACCTCCGGGAGTTCCGGTGGCAAATCGATGCTGCCCCGGATGAAATCGAATGCCAGATGCTGGGCTGCAGGAACATCGGTGAAAAATACCAGCGCAGCATGAACCTCCTTCCAGAAATCGAATAAACGGAGCTGAAACGGAGTGCCAAACAGTAGCAACACCACCGGAACGGAAGCGTTTAGGTAGCTCTGCAGGAGACGATTGAGTGTTTCCCGGGAGAGTCCGCAGCGCTGACGAAACTCAAAAGTGTGATGCAGCGACACGATGACCAGATCGGGTAGCGGAGAACGAATCGTTTCGGGTTCCGGCAGGTTATCGAAGGAGACGGTCGTGATGCTGCGGTTTGTGTCTGCCAGTCGTTGCATTAGCGTAGCGAAGGGAGCGGGTGAAATGTCCGGATTGGTCAGGGGAATGTGGTGAATCCTCTGATATGCTGCGGGCTGAAAGCGGAAGTGGGATTTTCGGTGTAGCAAACGAACCGCTCCGGCAGTCAGCTTCCGGGCTACATTTTGATGAGCGGGTTGCTGCAAGATTTTGTAAATGCGCTTAAAGTGGGGAAGTTGCGGCTGGTGGCGATGCAACTCCTTTTTAATCCGGAACAGAGTGTCCACCGTCCGGCATGCAGCCCGGTAAGCAGTTTCGTCCTGCTGGAGCAATTTTACCAGCCGGTTGCGAAAGGAAGTGGCACGGAATACTGTTGCGGCTTTCTGTCGCTGGTAAACCCGCCGGGAGTCAGAAGAAGTGAGGTGAGCGGAGTCGGTAAAGGGACCCATTCCTGCCTTCAGGGCTTCCCTCAGTGGTGTATCGTCCGCTGGTTCTTCTAAAAGGAACGGAACGGCGGTTATTACCAGCCCCCGGAAACCGTGTTGCTGCCAGCTCCGGACGGGTAGGGAGAGACTCGCCTCCTGTGCTTCGGATAAGTTCGTGGCAATGTACCGGTAGTGAAATGCGTGAACTTCCGCAAGTGGAAGCCCGGAAAAATCTTTCGGGAAAGGAGTGTTCCTTTCTGTGGAAAGCAGATAAGGAATAGCCAGCAAGCCTTCCTGCTGTACTGCCCGGATAATGTGTGTGCTGAGTGACCAAACGTGTTCCTGCTGGAGGCTGAGTGAATTCAGCTCATTTTCTCCCGTTGCAGATGGTAGCGGGTTGAGCGGGGGGACGAACAGGGTATTGAGACCCACTGCGCGTGCTTCCCGGGCGACGACACGGGCTGCTTCGCTCACCAGGTCCTCATCCTGGACAATTCCCCAGGCGGCAAAGTGCGGAAGCAGCGTGGTGTGGGGAATGGCCGGTTGTAGGCCGGTTTCAGGTCGGGTAATCAGTAACAGCGGAAAGCGTACCACCTGCTGAATTTGTTCAATACGCAGCCGAATGTCCACCGGGTGGTTGCCCCGAAGAATGAGTCCCGCCGGTTGCAATAGTTCCATTTGCCGGAGCAGTTCCGCCAGTTCGCCGGAACGGTGATTCAGAAATTTCACCGTTAGCTCCGGAAGGATAAGCTGCCCGGCCAGTTCCTGGAGCGATAAATGATGAGCACGGGGTAGTTTCATGGTTCGCTTCAGTTTTAGCCACAGAATTTTATTTCGGTTAAATCGGGTATGGAAAAGCGGTTCCTGCTGGTTAAGCCACCAGGAACCGCCGGGAAGTTATTTTTCCGCATTCCCGCCGTTCCCCAGACCCAGTTTGCGGCGCAATTTAGTTCCGAAATGTTCGAAAATCACGTAAATAATGGGCACAATAAACAGGGTCAGGATGGTGCTGGTGGTTAAACCCCCGATTACTGCCCGCGCCAGCGGTGCCCAGGTCTCCGAACCGGAACCAAGTTCCAGCGCCAGTGGCACCATCCCTAAAATGGTGGTGGTGGCAGTCATCAGTACCGGCCTCATGCGCACGGTGCCACCCTGAAGAACTGCTTCGTACAGGGGAATCCCCTTTCGGCGCAGTTGATTAATATAATCCACCATCACAATTCCGTTGTTCACCACAATTCCCGCCAGCATCACAATGCCTACCAGGGACATGACGCTAAGAGTGGTTCCGGTAATGAACAGGGCAAAGAATACCCCGATGATGGAAAGCGGTACGGTAAACATGATGATGAATGGGTCCACCAGCGATTCGAACTGGGAGGCCATAATCATATAAACCAGCAAAATGGCGGCAAAAAAGGCGATGATGATGTAGCGGAACGATTCCCGCTGGTCTTCTGCCGAACCGCCGATAACCACCTGAAAGTCCGAAGGGATGGCGGTTTGTTTGATGATTTTCTGGATTTTGTTTACTGCGCTGGTCAGGTCGATGCCGGAGAGATCGCAGCCAATGGAGATGTAGCGTTCCTGATTTTCCCGATAGATGGTGGTGGGAGCGCTGGTTTCCACCACATCAGCCACCTGCCGAAGTTGCACGAACTTTCCGGTTGGCGTGGGAACCACCAGGCTGCGTAGCGCTTCTTTGTCGTTACGGAACCGCCGATCCAGCCGCACATTGATGTCGTATTCATCCCCCTTTTCGTGGTAACGCGATGCGACGGTTCCCTGAATGGAATTGGACACAATGTTTGCCAGCAGCAGGGGATTGATTTTCAGATCGCTAAGCCGTTCGCGGTTGGGGATGATGTGCAGCTGTTCGCCTCCTTCTTTTAGATTAATATCGATATCCACCAGCCCGGGGATTTTCTCCATCTCCTTTTTTATCTGTTTGGCGTATTTCATGCTCTGATCAATGTCGTAGCCAAAAATTTTGACTTCGATTTCCCGTTCGCCGCTGAGCATACCCGGCTGGGTGAATTTGTAGGTAATTCCGGGAATTTTGTCCAGCTCTTTGCGCAGGGTATCCTCAATCTGGAACTGGCTGCGTTTGCGCTGTTCCATGGGGGTCAGACGAATGCGGAAGTTAATAGCCTCACTGCCGGTACCGCCAAACAGAGCGGCAATTCCTTCGGACTGCCCGAAGCGGCAGAACACGTGTTTGGCTTCCGGTACTTTTTCCTGCACAATTTTTTCCAGTTGTAAAACGGTCAGCCGGGTCTGATCCAGTGGGGTTCCCAGTTCACGCATAATATCCACGGAAATAAATCCCTGGTCGGTCTTGGGGAGAAATTCCCCACCGATGAATTTGATGAGTCCCAGAGAGGTCACAAACAGCAGGGTAACCACCAGGAGCACTATCTTTTTGTGATGCAGGGACCACTGCAACCATTTGCTGTAGCGGTGGGTGAGGTTCTGGAGCAACGTGCTGATACGCTGTTTAAAGCGGGAGAGTTTTACCTTTTGGGCTTCCTGGTGGGTACGCAAAATGCGTGAGCTGAGCATGGGTACCAGAGTAAGTGCGATGGCCAGCGAAGCAAAGAGACTGAAGGTAATGGTGATTACCATATCTTTAAACAACTGTCCGGCGATTCCGGGAATGAACAGCACAGGCAGGAACACACCGATGGTGGTCAGGGTGGAAGCGGTAATGGCCATGCCCACTTCGGAGGTTCCGGTGTTGGCGGAGTCGTACAGCGGTTCACCCATTTCGCGGTGTCGGTAGATGTTTTCCAGCACCACGATGGAGTTGTCCACCAGCATTCCGATAGCCAGTGCCAGTCCGGCCATGGAAACGATGTTCAGAGTCAGCCCGGCCATCATCATCACCGCAAAGGTGGCGATAACCGAAATGGGAATAGCCATGCCCATGATGATGCTGCCGCGGATGTTCAGCAGGAAGAAATAGATGACCAGAAACGCCAGCACGAAGGCAATCAGGCCGGTGGAGCCCAGGTTGCTGATAGATTGGTTGATGTATTCGGACTGGTCCCACACGGTTTCCAGGCGGGTGCCTTCGGGCAGCGTTTTCTGAATGTCCGGCAGTGCCCGGTACACATTGCGGCAGGTCTGCACAGTGTTGGCATCGGATTGTTTGAAGATGCGGATGTACACGCTTTCGTTGTAGTCCGCCCGTACGTCGCCCACCATCTCTTTGTAGCCGTCTTCCACGATGGCGACATCTTTCAGATAGAGCGGTCCCTGAGGGGTATATTTCAGCACCACGTGGCGAATCTGGTCCAGAGAGGTGTATTCGCTGCTGATTTTCAGGTTGTAGTTGGTGGTGCGGGTTTCGATGTGTCCGGCGGAGAAAAGGGCGCCCTGGGTTCGGATGGCGTTGGTGACATCCACCGGGGAGAGATGGTGAGCTGCCAGTCGTGCCGGGTCCAGCCGCACGTTGATTTGTCGTTCCAGTCCACCACCGGTTTCCGCACTGGCAACCCCTTCAATCCGCTCCAGCAGCGGTTCAATATGGTCTTCGCTGAGCTGCCGGATTTCCGCCGGCCCCATATTGGGGGAGGTGAGCATCATATACATCACCGGTGCCATGGATGGGTCGAAGGCAAACGTAAGCGGCTTGTGAGCATCCTCCGGCAGATAATCGGCTACCAGGTCCAGCCGTTTACGCACATCGGTTTCGGCCTGATCCATATCCGTGCCCCATTCAAACTCCAGCATGGTAATACAAATTCCCTGCGAAACCTGTGAGGAAACCTTTTTAACATTTTTCGTGGCAGACACGGCTTCCTCAATGGGACGCGCCACCAGATTCTCCATATCCTCCGGTCCCACCCCTTCGTATTCTGTAATGATGCCCACGACCGGAAATTGAATGTCCGGATACAAATCCACCTTCAACTGGGTGTAGGAGAACAGGGCGAATCCGATGATAATCAGGTAAATCATGCTCAGGGTGATTCGTCGTTTAAGAGAAAATTCCACTAATTTCATATTGAAACCCCGTTTATTTTTCGCATTGATTCAGCAAGTTACCGGCCGAAAGGCGACTCCGGAGGGGGTTATTTCCCGCCGGAGCAAACGACCGTTGCTTCTTTTGCTTTTATTGAATGGTGGAAACGACATGAACTTTTTCGCCTTCTTTAACCACCTTTTGCCCCACCACAATGACCTGTTCGCCTTTGGAGAGGCCCGCTACAATTTCGATGCGTCCGCGGGATTCGATGCCGGTTTGCACCGGACGAATACGCGCCGTGCTGTCTTCCACCACAAAAACAAATTTGTGGGGAATGGTGTAAGTTTGCCCCGTTTTAGGATTAACTTTGAGCACAGTGCGGATAAGCACGGCGTTGTCCGGAATGACCAGCACGTCAGTATGACGCTCGGTGATAATCAGAAATCGGCCGTACATGCCGGGACGCAGTTTTCGATCGCTGTTTCCGAAGGTGGCTACTACACGGAAAGTGCGGCTCAGCGGATCAATTGCCGGGTCGATGCGGGTCACCGCACCGGTAAATTTTTCGCCGGGATAGGTGGGAAATTCCCCTACCACTGTCTGACCGGGACGAATATGATTGATGAAAATGTCCGGAAGGTAGAGGTCCGCTTTCACCATGCGATTGTTTACAATACGCGCTACCGGCTGTCCCGCGGGAATCATTTCGCCCACGTCAAAGTGGAAACTACCCACCATGCCACTAAACGGTGCGCGGATGAACGTGTTCTCAAATTGCACTTTGCTTTGCAGGTAAGCTGCTTTGGCCCGACGCAGAGCTGCTTCAGCATCCTGGTAATTCGCTTTGATCTGGTCCCACTGCTGCTGACTGATGGCCTTCTCCTGATACAGGCGTTCGAACCGTTTGTAATCCTGCTCAATTTGCTGAAAGCGCGCTTTTGCGGAGGCTAAGGCTGCTTCGGCCTGGTTGAGCATCTCGTTCCACAGATTATTGTCCTGCACCGCGATGATCTCGTTCTTCCGAACCGTGCTACCCACCGGTTTGCGAATCTCCACCAACTCCTCGGAGATGGTGCTGTAAACCACCGCATCCTGCTGGGCTTTTAGTCCGCCGGTGATTTCGATGTACGCTTCGATGGTGTCCGGATGAATGGCAAAAGTTTTCACCGGAATCACCACCTCCTGAGTTTCTTTTTTCCCTTTGTGGCAGGAGGTCAGGGTGAATGCCACGATGATCAGAACAAACAGGAGTGTTTTTTTCATTGTATTCTCCTTTGACTAATTTTCCTGATTCCAGATGAGCGGTAAAAGACCTACCGATTTAATCAGCCGAAGCTGAGCCAGGTTGTACTCGTAAACGCCCTGCTGAAACTTGGCGTCGTTGTTGCTATACGCTAACTGAGCGGTTAGCACATCCACCTGAGTGGCCAGACCCTCCTGGTAGTTCAGGTTGGCCAGGCGCAGAGCTTCCCGGGCTTCCTGGCGGGCAATCCGCAGGCTTTTCAGATTGGCTTCCGCTTCTTTGAATTTACGATAAGCGGTTTCCACTTCTAACAAAATGGAACGTTTGACCTGCTCCATTTGCAGGGTGGCTTTTTTCTCCTGAATGCGCGCCTGCTGGAATTCCAGCGCCCGTTTACCCCCCTGAAACAGGGGAAACTGCACAGCCACCACTGCGTTTTTCACCCGGGTGTAATCTTCCCAATGGACGCCAGCCTGCTCCAGCTGCGCCTGATGCTGCACGGAAGCACTGGCAACCACCGAAGGCAAAAAGTGAGAGGCAGCAAGTAGCTTCTGACCGCCTGCAACATTTTTTTGCTCAGCCATCATGCGAATTTCCGGGCGATGTTCCAGTGCGGTTTGCTGAAGTTCCGCTAAATCCATGGAAATGAAGTTCCGGATGTAATTTTCCTGTTTGAGTGTGTCCAGAATAACCAGTGAATCTGCCGGATCGATGTTTAGAATGAACTTCAGGTTTTCCACGGCTAATTTTTTATTGTTGATGGCGGAGGTGAGTGGTGCCAGAGTGGAGGAAAGCCGGGTGCGGGCCTGGAGCAATTCCAGCTGAGAGGCTGTCCCGGCATCGTAAAACTTTTGCACCTGTTCCAGGTTCGCCTGCGCCGCCTGGTAAGCCCGGCGGTTAACCGCAATCAGCTCGTCCGAAAGCATGATGCGAAAGTAGGCATCCAGCGCCTGAAATACCACGTTCTGTTCTTTGTTCTCTAATTGTGCTTTCAGGGATTTGCGTAAACTGCTCTGAATACGCAGGTTGGCAAAACGTGCACCGCCTAAAAACAGCGGATATTGTAATTGAAATGCGTGGGTGTAATTGTAATTGGTACCGACCTTAATGTGTTGCCCCATGAACACGAATTCGGGGAGTTCGATGTTATGGGTACGCTGGAACTGGTAATTCACTGTGGGAAGAAACTCAGCGTAGCTCTTCCAGTGGTTCATTTTCTGATAGCGATAGTCCTGATAACCAATCTGCAGGTCCAGGTTCTGGGTGCGGGTTAACCCAACCACATCGCTCCAGGTCAGGGTAATGACCCGCTGTGCCGGTGCAAGGTGGAATAAACCGAACAGCATCCCGATTAAAAGTGGCCAGAATTTATGTCGCATGGAAACCTCCGCGAATTATGATTGATTAAAAATGCGTTGCGTCCAGAGTTGATAAAGATGTTGCACTTTGTTGTCGTCGAATTGATATTCCGCGGGAGCAAAAATATCCATGAACACCAGCTGATTGATGGTGCCCAGGAAGGAGGCAATCAGCACGTTCAGATCAACCTCCCGGGGAATGAAACCTAACTGAATGCCCTCCTGAAAGAAATCCCGGGTCTGATTGTACCGATTCCGGTGTATCATAACCATTTTCTGCCGGATTCGGTCCGGGAGTGCGCTCAGATTCAGCATGGTGATGAAGCGGATGAAGTAAGGGTAGCGCTTTACGTATGCCTGATGGGTGCGAATGATTCCCAGAAAACGGTGGTGGAAATCGTCTTCCGGGTTCAGGAATTCCTGCAGCAGTTTTTGCCCTAACCGGGTGGCGTAATCGATGAGTTCCTCTAACAGAGTCTCTTTATCCTTGAAGTAGTAATAAAGGGTGGGCTTCCCCACGCCCACTTCTTCGCAGATCTGCCGGATGGAAACGCGTTCGAAGCCGTAAGTTCCGAATAATTGTGCTGCGGTCATGAAAATGCGGTCTTTAGTGCTCAATTCCGTTTGTGTGGTAGCCATGAACCTCTCCTTTTTATACCTACCGTTCGGTATATAAAATAATCAACGAAATTGAAGCAAGAAAGTTGCAAAAAATTTTTTTTGGGGGAATATGGTGAGGAAGAGGTTCACACCCTCTGAAGAGCCCTTTCGGATTCCGGAAAGGGAGAGTGGCCCATCAACGGGCGCGCTTTTCGAAAAGTAAAGTCATCAACTATTCCGGGAACCCTCTGTGTGATGGTCTTTTTTCCGCAACCACTTCAACTCCAGTTTACGTACATTCCGGCGGATCTGATTTGCTTCCCGTTGTCGTTCGGTTTCGCTCTCCTCCCGATGCCCCTGCATCAAATCGTAGCGAATCTGAATGCTCAGGTCTCCCACCAGACGAAGCAGCTGGTCCACTTCAGCATCCACTAACCTGCGGTCTTCCACAATTTTTCCGAAAAAGTCGATAAATTTTCCGAAGGCTTCCAGCACCTGGCGACTGGCTACAAAGGAGATCTTCTGATTCAGAATACGCAGCCGTATTAAATCCTTGTACGAAATGGTTTCGCTGAGGATGATGTCCTCAATGTAGTCTAACAACTGGGTGTAAATTCCCGATTTGAGTTCCAGAAATTTAAGATTTTCTTCCTTGAGCAATTCCACTTCCGTTTGCTTATTGAGCAGGGCAGCAGTAATCAGGATGGTAATAATGGCGCCCATGATGGCGGCAATAATTTCCTGCGAAAAAGGAAATCCGTCGGACAGTTTGTAGGAATAGCGTAGAAAAGCATAAGTGGAGATGGTCAGGATGATTCCCAATCCGATGAAAATAAGGCGATCGCGGCGTAGTTTATCCAAAGGTTGCTCCGAAGAAATTTATTAGTCCAACCAATATACGAACAGTTTGAGAGAAAAGAAATTGCTGGCAAAAATATCAGCCGTTTGTTTCCCGGAAGGGGAAAAGAATGTCCTGCTGGTACACCGACCGTTCTGGCCGGGGAAGTCCCAGTTCCGGAAATTTTTTATGGAGAGATTGGGCAAAATACCAGTCCACCTCATTGCTGTTGCCGGGTGAGCGGTTGAGCACGGTTTCCCACATCGGTTCATCTTCCATGCAGAAATAGACAAACACCTCGCCCAGCTTCTCTCGCAATGCCTGATAGATGGTCTGGTACATGTGCAAACGCAGGGGGCGCAGGTAGCGCATTTTGCCGTCCATTCCGGGGACCTGTTCGCCGGAGAAGATGCGCGTGCGCGGAAAGCGCAACCGAATCACCTCCTGCAACGAAGGCGGATACCGAAAACTACCCAGACTGATCCAGGCAATGCGTTCCGATGGTACGAAGCGTGCGATTTCTTCGATCAGGTGCAGGTACTGTGGTTTCCAGTTCGGTATATAAATAATCGGGTCGAAATGGAGTCCTATCAGAAATCCCTGCCTGGCAGCTTCCTGCGCTGCCCGAAGCCGTTGAGAAAGGGAGTGGGCTTTGTGTTCCTCGCTTTGTACAATCGGTTCGGGATTGACCGACCAGGAAAGCACCACCCGTCGATGCGGATGGGGAAACAGATGGTGAATGTGGGCGGTTTTGCTTTTGAGCTCCAGCAGCACATTGGGAATGGTCTGAATAGCCTGCATCAATTTTTCCGATAAGCGGGTCAGCGGGTCCAGTGCCAGGCTGTCGGTTAACTCGCCGGTTCCCATGCGTAAAATGCGCCGGGGATTGGCGCGGGCAAGGGCTTCCATTTCCTGAATGATTTTGGGGTAGTTGGTGTAAATGGTAATTGCCGGATTGTTGATGTAACCCTGCAGGATGCAATAAGTACAGTCGATGGGGCAATTGGTGGTTTCGTTAATGACCAGGTAATTGCAACAACGGTAAGGAGGTTGAGTACCAGGACACGGCTTCAGAAACTGACCGGGGAAGCGGGTTAGCCATAGTGTGCGTTTGCCTTCGGTTAAAGGCAGGGTGGAAAGCTGTTCCCGAAATTGCTGCTCATCTTCCACGATTTCCGTGGGGAGATGGGGCAGTTGAGCAAGAACGGTTCGAGTGATGTCGTCGGAAAGTGCTGTGCGACTGACAAAGATGCGGGAGAACTTGTACGGAATTGGATTTGCCACCATGGAACCGGGAAATGGTGAAGGTTAACTGGTGTGAGCTCTGGAAGTTAGAGAAGAGGTTTCTTCCCGGGAATTCTCTTTCGAAGGTTTCCGGGCATCGTCCAATTCATCCGGATCGTTGAACCGGGAGAGCATGGCGTTGACAAAGATATTGACCAGTCGGGGGTCGAACTGGGTACCGGCGTTGCGCTTGATTTCTTCTAAAGCAGAGAATTTGTCCATTCCTTTGCGGTACACCCGGTCGGAGACCAGCGCTTCGTAAGCATCCAGAATCGAAAGGATGCGGGCGAAGAACGGAATGGCTTCACCTTTCAGGCCGTCCGGGTAACCGGTGCCGTCCCAGCGTTCGTGGTGATGGCGCACAATGGAAGCCACCTCGCTGAGCTCTTCAATCTCGCCTAAAATCTGGCTCCCGATAATGGGGTGGTCTTTTGCCTTGCGATATTCGTAATCCTCCAGGCTATCCGCTTTTTTCAGAATGCTATCCGGCATTCCGATTTTTCCAATGTCGTGGAGGGAGGCAGCCAGCTGCAGGGTGTAACGTCGTCCGTTGTCCAGCTTCAGCTCGTCAGCCATCATCATGGCCAGTTTGACTACCCGCTGGGAATGACCATATGTATAGGGGTCCTTGGCATCCAGAGCGCGCATCAAGGCTTTAAGGGCTTCTAACAGGATTTCCGCTTTGTTTTCGGAGAGAAGGTGGCTGGCCAGCCGCTTTCGCTGGAGGTTGCGTTCGATTACCACCGGTAGTTCGTCTATTTTAATCGGTTTCACAATGTAATCGGAGACCCCGATTTCCAGCGCTTTTTTTACCAGACTCAGGTCGTGCAGGCCGGTAATCAGCACAATGGGGATATCCAGAAACATTTTCATAATCTGGCGGGCCAGTTCGATACCGTTAATACCCGGCATGTTGATATCCGACAGGACGATATCGATTTTGTGTTTGCGGATGATGTCCATTCCGCCAGTAGCGGAGAAGGAAACATACACATGGTAGTTGAATTCCATCAGGGCTTCGGCCAGCATCTGCCCGTATTGAATGTCGTCTTCTACTACAACAACCGATGTCTTCTGTTCGTTATCCATTAGTGAAACGCCGGTATTCCGGTTAAATGGTGCCCGATGATTAATGTATGAATATCATGAGTTCCTTCGTAGGTTTTGACCGACTCAAGGTTGCACATGTGCCTCATGGTCTGGTATTCCGAACTGATGCCGTTGGCAGCCAGAATATCCCGTGCCATCCGGGCAATTTCCAGCGCGTGGTACACATTGTTTCGCTTGGCCATGGAAACCTGCACGTAGTTCATCTGTCCCGAATCTTTCAGCCTGCCCAATTGAAGCACCAGCAGTTGCGCTTTGGTAATTTCCGTGGCCATGTACACTAACTTTTGTTGAACCAATTGAAACCCGGCAATGGGCTTATCGAACTGGATTCGGCTTTTGGCATATTCCAGTGCTTCGTGGTAGCAGGCCATGGCCGAACCCACTGCTCCCCAGGCGATGCCATAACGTGCCTGGGTCAAACATTCCAACGGATTTCGCAGTCCGGTGGTTCCCGGTAAAATATTTTCTTTGGGAATCCGACAATCCTGAAACACTAATTCCGAAGTCACCGAAGCACGCAGAGAGTGCTTGTTCTTAATCTCCGGTGCCACAAATCCCGGTGTTCCCTGTTCCACCAGAAACCCGCGTACAACTCCGTCCAGCTTTGCCCACACAACCGCCACATCGGCAATGGAGCCGTTGGTAATCCACATCTTGGAACCGTTCAGTACATAGCTATCGCCGTCATCCACCGCAGTTGTTGTCATGCCGCCGGGGTTGGAACCGTAGTCCGGTTCGGTCAGTCCAAAGCAGCCGATCATTTCGCCGGAAGCCAGCTTGGGCAACCAGTACTGTTTTTGTTTTTCGGTTCCCCACCTGTAAATGGGGTACATTACCAGTCCGCCCTGAACCGAGGCAAAACTGCGAATCCCGCTATCGCCACGCTCCAGTTCTTGCATGATCAACCCGTACGCTACGTTGTTAACCCCGGCGCACCCGTACTTCTGGGGTAAATTGGCTCCTAATAGGCCCATCTCGCCCATCTGGGACACCAGATGTATTGGAAATTCGCCATTTTGATAGTGAGTTTCAATGATAGGGAGCACTTCCTCGTCCACCCACTGACGAACCGAATCGCGAATCAGTTTCTCGTCTTCGCTCAACAAAGAATCGATCTGATAGAAATCAAATCCCTGAAATTTCTGCATGTCCCTATCCAAAATGATTTGAGGCGAAAGTTACACTTTTTTTACTGAATTTAAAAGCAATTTGTAAAATCAAAAAACATCGTGTACTGCGAGGTGATAGCCAGGGAGGTGGAGTGGAAATCCCAAAAAACAACAGGGGAAGCGGAGAGTTGCCTCTTCGAATTCCCCTGCGTGTTGATTTCCCATTTAATTGCTACAGGCCAAATTCTATGCCACCACGAATGGCCCAGTTATCCATCTTCATTTTCTCGGCACCTTCCACGTCCAGTTCCCGTTTTACCATGTGGTAAACAAATTCACCAAATAAAAAGCTGTTTTCGCCCAGTTGAAATTTCAAACCGCCACCAAAGTTAAATCCGAAAGCGCTTTTAAAGTTGATGGTGGTATCTGTCACGCCCAGAAATTGACTGAATTCTTCATTAAAATCAATTTCGTCCTTTCCCATATACAGACCGGCTCCGCCGCGAACAAACGGCCGAATGGTTCCTTCGCCAAAATGAATTTTGACCACACCACCCACCAGAATCTGGGAAATGCGCTCCTCCACGTACGTAACGCCTCCTTCTTCTGCTTTAAAAGAGAATGGTGACACGGAATAACTTACTTCCGCGCCAATCTGAAATTTGGAACCGAACAGCAGTTCCGCACCGACCGGAATGAAACTGGACTGATCCAGCCCGGAATCCTCCCCGTTTTCATCGGACAAATCAAAATTAGATTTGCCGTACCCGCCAAAGATCCCAATTTGACTTTGTGCCTGCACACTAAAAGCGATAAACAACAGGGCCAGAAAAACAACCAACAACTGCTTCATTTTGTTTCTCCTCTTGGTATTGGTTAAAAATACACATGCAGCACAATTAAGGGATTTTCGGCGCTTCTGTCGTGATGCAGTGCACAAGTTGCTTCTGGGTTCGGGATTTTTTGAATGTGGGATTAGACAAACACTTGATCCAGGATTTCCCGGTAGTCCTGCACCGATACAATCCGAATCCCTTCGCGGAGTTCCTGGGGTAAATCGTCAATTTCCTTTTGATTTTCTGCAGGTACAATAACCACGGGAATGTTGTTCCGCTGGGCAGCCAGCATTTTTTCGTTTAGCCCGCCAATGGCCAGCACTTTACCCCGCAGGGTGATTTCCCCGGTCATAGCCACATCGCCGCGCACTTTTCGGCCGGTAAAGGCAGAGAGCAGAGCGGTGGCCAGTGTTACCCCGGCGCTGGGGCCGTCCTTGGGAATGGCACCTTCGGGAATGTGCACATGGATGTCGTTTTCCTGAAACCGTGCCGGATCAATATGCATCTCCTGGGCAATGGACCGCAGGTAACTCAGTGCCGTTTGAGCGGACTCTTTCATCACCTCGCCCAACTTTCCGGTAAGGATGAGTTTGCCTTTGCCGGGGAAGATGTTCACTTCGATTTTCAGCACATCGCCCCCGTACGGCGTCCAGGCCAGGCCGGTGGCCACACCCACCAGATTCTCCTGGAGCACTTTTCGGAACAGAAACGGTGGTTTGCCCAGGAATTCTTCTAATTCGTTACGGGTGACGGTTATGCCGGAAAAGTCGGGATTTTCCACCAGCCGTCGGGTAATTTTGCGGCACAGCGAAGCAATATGTCGTTCCAGATTTCGCACCCCTGCTTCCCGGGTGTATTCGCGAATAATGCGGATAATGGCGTCATCGGTAATTTTCAGATGTCGGGTGGTTAGTCCGTGTGCTTTCAACTGTTTGGGAATGAGGTGTTTCCGGGCAATTTGCAGCTTTTCGTATTCCAGATAACCCGGCAGTTCAATGATCTCCATTCGGTCCTGTAGGGGCAGGGGAATATCCGACTGCACATTGGCGGTGGTAATGAAGAAGATTTCCGACAGATCGAAATCCACATCCAGATAGTGATCGTTGAAGGTGCGGTTTTGTTCGGGGTCCAGCACTTCCAGCAGGGCGGCGGAGGGATCGCCCCGGAAATCGGCGCTCATTTTGTCCACCTCATCCATCAGAAAAACCGGGTTGCGCGTGCCCGCTTTTTTCAGGGATTGGATGATTTTACCGGGCATGGAACCAATATAGGTTCGCCGGTGGCCGCGAATTTCCGCTTCGTCCCGTACCCCACCCAGTGAGATGCGCACAAACTTACGTCCCAGCGCCCGGGCAATGGAACGACCCAGCGAAGTTTTACCCACTCCGGGAGGACCCACAAAACACAAAATACTGCCCCGCATCTTCTTGACCCGTTGCATGATGGCCAGATGCTCCAGAATGCGCTCCTTGGGTTTTTCCAGCCCGTAATGGTCCTGGTCTAAAATTTTCTGAGCTTCTTTTACATCGATGCGGCTGCGGGTACGTTTGCTCCAGGGGAGTTGCACCATCCAGTCCAGATAGTTGCGAATGACGGTGTATTCCGGTGAGAACGGGGGGATTTTGGCCAGTTTTTCCAGCTCTTCCCGTGCCTTCTCCAGGGCATGGCGCGGCATGCCCGCACTTTCGATATTTAGTTTAAGCTTTTCCAGATCGCCCGAAAGCGGTTCCTCCTCACCCAGCTCTTTTTTGATGAGCCGAAGTTGTTCCTGCAGGTAGTATTCCCGCTGATTGCGCATCATATTTTCCCGCACTTCCTGATCCAGTTCTTTGCGCATGCGCTGAAAGCCAATAGCGTTTTTCAGCATGTTCTCTAACAGTTCCATGCGCTCTGCCAGCGATTCGGATTCCAGCAAACGTTCTTTGGATTGCTGCTCACTTTCCAGATGCTGGGCAATAAAGTCCACAATGTGTGCGGGCACCTGCAAACCTTCCGCATGTTCAGCCACCTCATCCGGTAATTCAGGGATGTTGGCAATGTACTCCCGGAACAGGCTGAGAATATCCTGAATCATCTGCTCCATTCCCGGGAAGGGTTCCACCTGCTCTTCGAATGGTTCGATGGTGGCAGAGAAATAGCTGCCCTTTGTGTTCAACCGCCTGATGCGCACCCGCTGGAGGGTTTCCACTACCACTTTCAGGTGATTGTTAGGGAGGTGAAGCAGTTGCAGCACCCGGGCAACGGTTCCCACCCGGTAAATGTTTTGCGGTCGAATTTGCTCCATTTCCGGGTCTTTCTGGGAAACAATCAGAATAAACTTGTCGGTTGTCTCGGCCGTTTTGACACCGGCAATGGATTTCTCCCGTCCCACCAGCAACGGTACAATCACCCGGGGAAACACCACCAGGTCTCTTACCGGCAGAACCGGCAGCTTTTCCGGAAAGTCAAAAAAAGACATATCGGTCATTGAATTCAACCGGGAGGTGGCCTTCTTTTTCATAAAAATCCCTGAATTTTCGTGTCGCAGAACGGGACGGACAGTGGATTGCTATCTGCCCCGTTCTGCAGCGATGGCTTAAAATTTTCGGTTAAGCAGACTGACGTGATTTACCAAATTTCAGAATGGGATCGGCTTTATGATGGATGACATCTTCGGTAATCAGACACTCCTGAACATTGTCCATGGAAGGTACTTTGAACATCACATCCAGCATCACATTTTCCAGGATGGAGCGCAGACCGCGTGCTCCCGTTTTCCGTTTGCGGGCCATGCGTACAATCTCCAGCAGCGCCTTTTCGGTAAATTTCAGTTCTATTCCTTCTAACTCGAATAACTTTTTGTATTGTTTGATGAGTGAATTTTTGGGTTCCACCAGGATGGAAAGCATTTCCTCTTCGGTCAGGTCTTTGAGGCCCACAATCACCGGTAACCGACCAATCAATTCGGGAATCAGACCGTATTCCAACAGGTCTTCCGGTTCCACGAATTCAAAGATTTCCGCATCGCTCATTTTGTCGTGCGATTTAATCTCCGCGCCAAAACCAATGACCTTTTTACCGATTCGGCGACGGATAATATCCGCCAGTCCGTCGAATGCTCCGCCAACGATGAACAAAATATTTCGGGTGTTGATGTTGACCATAGGGGCTTCAGGGTGTTTGCGGCCCCCTTTGGGAGGAATGGCCGCCACTGTGCCCTCCAGGATTTTGAGCAGTGCCTGTTGGACCCCTTCCCCGGATACGTCCCGGGTAATGGAGGGACTGCCGGATTTGCGGGCGATTTTATCGATTTCGTCGATATACACAATCCCACGTTCGGTTGCTTCGATGTCGAAATTAGCCGCATGGTACAGCCGCACCAGAATATTCTCCACGTCTTCGCCCACGTACCCGGCTTCGGTCAGTGTGGTGGCGTCCGAGATGGAAAAAGGAACATGGAGCAAACGTGCCAGGGTTTGCGCCAGCAAGGTTTTGCCCACTCCGGTGGGTCCAATCAACAAGATATTGCTCTTTTCAATTTCCACTTCATCGTCCCAGCCACCCATGAGAATTCGTTTGTAGTGGTTATACACAGCCACGGAAATGGCTCGTTTGGCATCGTCCTGCCCGATGACGTATTGGTCCAGGAATTGTTTGATTTCTGCCGGTTTGGGGAGCTCAAAATTTTTCGCCTGAAAATCGTGATACTGGGACTGGCGCAGGATTTCGTTTGCGCTGCGGATGCACTCCGAGCAGATGCTGGCGTGCGCCCCGGTGATCAGTTGCCCAACCTGATGCGCCGGTTTCCCGCAAAAGGAGCAGCGCATCTCATGATCAAAACGTTGATTTTTACTCATTCACATTCACCATTCTTTTTGGGTAAAAAGCCAGCATCTGGGTGGCTGGCTTCCTGGTAAACTCAAATTTCGGGAAAAATTGCCTCTTTTCCGTGAGTTGAACCACAATTTAGCAACCCGGTTCGTAAACCGGGGGCCAATTATTCATCTTTCCCTTTGTTTTTTTCTTTTTCCCGGCGAACCAGAATCTCGTCAATCAGTCCGTAATCCCGGGCTTCTTCTGCACTCATGAAGAAATTGCGATCGGTGTCCTTGGCAATTTTTTCGATGGGTTGTCCGGTGCGTTCGGAAAGAATCTGGTTCAATCGCTCACGGATTTTCAGGATTTCCCGGGCATGGATATCGATATCGGTGGCCTGACCCTGCACCCCGCCCATAGGCTGGTGAATCATGATGCGGGAATTGGGCAGGGCAAAGCGTTTGCCTTTGGTTCCCGCTGCCAGCAATATGGCTGCCATGCTGGCCGCCTGACCAATGCAGGTGGTTACCACATCCGGCTTAATATATTGCATGGTATCGTAAATGGCCAGACCCGCCGTCACAATGCCACCAGGGCTGTTTATGTAAATGTAAATGTCTTTTTCCGGGTCCTCTGCCTCTAAAAAGAGCAATTGAGCAATCACCAGGCTGGCAACGTTGTCGTCAATAGGTGTGCCCAGAAAGATGATTCGCTCTTTGAGCAGACGTGAGTAAATGTCGTAGGCGCGTTCGCCACGCCCTGTTTGTTCGACCACTATGGGAACTAAGGTCATCATTCATCCTTTGTTTTGTTGGTTTTCGAACTTGACTTTTTGTGGTTGGATTTTTCTCCTTCTGATTTTTCCTGCGAAACTTCCTGTGCCGACCCGTCAGAAGTCACGGCCTGGGGAAAAATCTCAATCACCTCCGCATTCTCTTTCAAAAGATCAACCACTTTTCGTTCCACCAATTCACTCCGAAAGTCCTCCATAAGGTGCGAGTCGTTCCGGATGAGTTCCTTGGTTTTTTCTTCGAATTTCATGCTGTCGATATAATTGAGTACTTCTTCGTCGCTCACTTCAATTTTTTCCACCTCAGCAATTTTCTTTTTCAGAAAGAGCCAGCGCAAGTTGTGAATGGCCGTGACCCGGTACTGTTCCCGCAACGCTTCCTCATCCACCTGTTCGTTATTTGTCTGCTGCTTGTAATCCTGAATGATCCGGTCCAGGTAGTTATCCACCATTCCGGGAGGCACGTCGAAAGGATTTTCTTTTAGCAGTTCATCAATCAATCGGGTGCGGAAAGTTTGTTCGGCCCGGTTTTTTAAATCGATTTCCAGGTCTTTGCGAATTTTCTCCTTCAGTTGGGCCAGGGTTTCCAGCGAATCGTCCCCAAGGTTTTTCACAAACTCGTCGTCCAGCTCGGGATATTCTTTTTCCTCGATTTTTTTGGCGTGAACCTCAAAAAGGTACACTTTCGGTTCGGCGTTCGGGGCGTCCGCAACGGGAGCCTCCTCTTTGCTGATAATTCGTTTTTCGCCGGTTTTGATGCCAATGAGTTGCTTCTCTAACTCCGGATCAAATTGTCCGGAACCTAATTTGATGTAGAGATTCTCATATTTATGCCCGATGATGGGGGTATGCCCCTGGTCTAACTCCTGAACATCGAAAGACAGGAAGTGACCTTCCTGTGCTTCGTCCACTTCTTTGACGGTGGCATATTGTTCACGAATCCGCTGAAGAGCATTATCCACCATCTCGTCGGTAACTTCTATTACTTCCTTTTCCACCTTTAGACCCTTGTACTTCTTCAGTTCAAATTCCGGTTCCACTTCCAGTTCCACCACAAAAGTCAGTCCGTCATTCACCTCCGTAAACTGCAAGTCCACAATTTTCCCCTGAGTCACCGGTTCCAGTTTGGATTCCTGAATGGCACGGAAATAGTATTCTTTAATGGCTTCGTCGATAATGTCCTGAGCAATCATTGCTCCGTAACGTTTGCGAATGATGCTTTCCGGGGCTTTTCCCTTCCGAAAACCGGGAATGGTGACATCTTTTCGATAATCTTTGATGACTTTTCGCTCGATGGATTTTAACTCGTCTGGTTCCAATTCCACTGTGAGCTTTTTCAGATACGAATTGACTGTTTCAACCGCTGTCTGCATGAATCTTCCTTACATTTTAACAATTTGTTTCACTTTAAATTAACCTGCAAATATAATATTCTCACCCCACCATTGCAAGCCGAGAGAAAATAGGGTGATGATGTGAGATGATGATTTATGAACGCGGAGGAAGCAGTAAAAACGGTGCGGTCGTTTCAGCCCAGCATTCCCATCAGTAAAACGAACACCAGACTCTGCGCCATCTGAATCCATCCGACCAGGCGCAGATTCTCGATACGTTTGCCGGTGAGGATAAAATAGAGCACCTGAAGCGCCAGCGGAAAGTTGCTCAGGAACAAAATCTTGTACCGGCAAAAAATGGCGCCGGAGAAAATGATTAGCACATATATTACCAGTGTCCAGCGGAATCCCCGGACCTCCTTTACCGCATGTGAGAGGGCAATCTGGTAACGGACGAACAGAATGCCCGCAGTGAAAAACAGACCGGTAATGCCCCAGAGCATCCAGAAGTGGTGGGTAAATTGTTGACGCCAGATGAGGTCCGTAAGTGGAGCCAGGGTGGCGAGTCCCAGAGTACCGGCTAACTGAGCGGGAAAACTCATTTGCTTCCGTAATCGAACGAAAATTAGCTCAATGAGAAAAAAAGCAGGGAGCAGGGAAGACCAGCCGATGATGGCGGGATAGTGACTGAACCACACCGCCAGAGCAAATAGAACCAGTCCCACGGTAACCGCCACTGCAAAAAAGCGAGCGGCCTGTCCTGTCCATTTTCCTCGCACACCCAGTACCACCGGTTCATGAATAAAGTAAAAAGCAACGATGGAGAGAAAATAAATAAGTTGATAAAACTCAAAATGCTTTTCATAAGCAATGGCGGTTAAAAAGCTTCCCAGTAAAATTCCCCAGGCACCATGCTCCCGGGGGATGTATTGCTTCCAGCTGTTATTGGTCATGGTTTTTTAAATTTCCCTGATTTTATGTCATATTCCGGAAGCTGGTTAAGCTTTTCGGGCTTCCTGTACAATTCGTACTCCGGAGCTGGTACCGATGCGTGTGGCACCCGCTTCAATCATTCGTACTGCATCCTGAAAAGTCCGAATTCCCCCCGAGGCTTTTACTCCCATCGTGTCCCCAACGGTGCGACGCATGAGGCGCACATCTTCCACTGTAGCGCCACCTCCCGCGAAACCGGTGGAAGTTTTTACGAAGTGGGCGCGAGCTTTCTGAGCAAGCTGACAGGCAAGCACTTTTTCCGATTCGCTGAGCAGTGCCGTTTCGATAATTACTTTACAGATGGCACCGGCCTCCTCGCACACTTCCACCACTGCGCGGATGTCCCGATACACGGATTCTTCCTGTCCGGCTTTCAGTGCGCCGATGTTGATCACCATGTCAATCTCCCGGGCACCGTCCTGGATGGCCAGTCGGGTTTCCTGCGCTTTCACCCCGGGCAAATGGGTACCAAAGGGAAATCCCACCACACTACACACCTGAACGGGAACGTCCTCCAGCAGTTCGCTGGCTAACCTTACGTATGTGGGATTCACGCACACCGAAGCAAATCCGAACTCTCGGGCTTCCTGACAAAGCTGACGGATGTGCTCGGGAGTAGCTTCCGGCTTGAGTAAGGTGTGATCGATGTACCGGGCAATATTCCCGGCAATATATGAGAGGTCATCTGGTTTCATGAAATGGGTCTCCTTTTTCTAAGTTCTATTTTTCTGGCGACTCAATGATAGAACTTTCCATCGGAAAAATCAAGGGTAATTTTCTCGCCTGCCAGAGCGTCTCCTGCATTACGCGTTGAATTGTTGCTGGCAAAACAGAGTTTCCGGAAGATGAAGGCAGAAGCATCATTTTGCACCCGAACAAAAGTCGTTGCACGACCGGAACACCGGTTTTAAAAAATTTTTCGTTCATCTGTGAGATTTCAGACAAATTTACCACGGTTTACAGCATTTCTTTCACTTGCATTATGTGGATATCATTATTATATTAAATTCACATTGAGTTTAATTTCTGAAATAACAACTACTTAAAGGTTGCCGAGAGATACATGACAGGAAGTCCCCAGTCACATCGCTCCCCTTCACGGTATTCTCTGGAAAAATATCTGGAGGAAATCAGCCAGATACCGGTGTTAACTACCGATGAAGAGGTGCAACTCACCCGACGCATTAAACAGGGAGACCATCAGGCGTTTAACCAGCTGGTTCAGGCCAATTTGCGTTTTGTGGTGAAGGTGGCCAAGGAGTACCAGGGACAGGGACTTCCGCTGATTGATTTGATTAACGAAGGGAATCTGGGACTGATTAAAGCCGCCCGACGGTTTGATGAAACCCGCGGTTTCCGCTTTATCTCCTATGCCGTGTGGTGGATTCGTCAGTCCATTTTGCAGGCACTGGCCGAGCAGGCACGGGTGGTACGGTTACCGCTCAATCGGGTGGGGCTGATTAACAAAGTTAATCAGATTATTCAGGAGCTGGAACAGGAGTTTAATCGTGAACCCAGTTATGAAGAGATTACTGAGATTCTGAAAATTTCCGATAGCGATCTGGCCACTGCCCTGAACAATGGTTTGTTTCACATATCGCTGGATCAGCCGTTTCGCCATTCCGAAGAAGGGAATATGAAGGAGGTGCTTTCCAATCCCAATACCGAGATGCCCGATGCGGATCTGATTCACGAATCCCTGAAAGAGGAAATTCGGCGGGTACTGAAAACTCTTTCTCCCCGCGAGGAAGAGATTATCAAAATGTACTTTGGCATCGACCACGAAAGACCACTTACGCTGGAGGAAATTGGCGATCGGCTCAGACTGACCCGTGAACGGGTCCGTCAGATTAAAGAACGAGCTCTCTCCCGGCTCCGCCATCAGTCACGCTCTCAAAATCTCAAGTTGTTTCTGTAAAAAGCATTCATTATCTTACCCACTTCTAAACGAATAATTGCGGAGG
This sequence comes from uncultured Calditrichaceae bacterium, assembly GCA_964495805.1. Classification (GTDB taxonomy): domain Bacteria; phylum Calditrichota; class Calditrichia; order RBG-13-44-9; family RBG-13-44-9; genus JALXCH01. The sequence goes on along the minus strand of CAZBWV010000066.1, from coordinate 28,554 downwards.
TTGGTCTTGTCCAGAAATTTAATGACCAGTGTTTCCGGAGTTCGTGGTGTGGTTGGCGATACGCTGACCCCGGAACTGATTGTGAAATATGTTTCCGCATTCGGGCAAAAGCGTCAGGGACAAAAAATTGTGGTGGGGGGCGATCCGCGGGTGAGCGCGCGATTCATCCGACCCCTGGTAAAAAGTACCCTGCTGGCCTGCGGTTGCGATGTGGTGGATATTGGCATCACCCCAACACCCACAGTCCAGTTAACCACCGAACAGTTAGGGGCTGCCGGTGGTATTGCTATTACTGCCAGCCATAACCCCATCCAGTGGAATGGTCTGAAGTTTATCGGTGCCGATGGGCTATTCCTGCCCGAACAGGAAGTGTTTGCCCTGTACAAAGAAGCCGAATCTCGTAAACGAAATTACGCTACCTGGGATAAACTGGGTACGGAAAGCGTGTACCAGAAAGCTATCGACGACCACCTTCAGAAAATCTTTCAGCTTCCCTACATTGATGTAGAAAAGATTCGCCAGCGTAAATTTAAGGTGGCACTGGACTGTGTGAACGGAGCGGGTGGAGTGATTATGCCCCGTCTGCTGAAAGAGCTGGGCTGCCAGGTGATTGAATTGAATACCGAACCTACCGGCATGTTTGCCCACACCCCCGAACCAATTCCGCAGAATCTGGTGGACCTGGCTGTGGCGGTCAAAGAACACGGGGCAGACCTGGGTATGGCCGTTGACCCGGATGTGGATCGTCTGGCTATGATTGCCAACGACGGCAATCCCCTGGGTGAGGAATACACCCTGGCCATAGCAGTGAAATACATTTTGAGTAAAAAATTGGGGTACGTGGTCATTAACCTGTCCACCTCCCGTGCCATTGATGACCTGGCAAAATATTACAATGTGCTGCTGTTTAAAACCAAGGTGGGAGAAATTAATGTGGCGCAGCGGATGCGTGAGGTAGGCGCCATCATCGGTGGAGAAGGTAATGGTGGAGTGATTTTACCGGAGGTCCATCTGGGACGGGATGCACCGGTCGCCGCTGCCCTTACCCTGCAAGCGCTGGCGGAATTTGGTGGTACGCTGTCGGACTTTAAACAGACACTTCCCCAGTACTACATTCTTAAGGACAAGGAGAGCGTGAAAAATGTGAATGCGGATCAGGTGATTGAATATTTTGCTGAGAAATATAAAAATGAGCAACTGGATTTGACGGACGGCCTGCGCATCGATCGTGCGGATTCCTGGATTCACCTGCGCAAATCAAATACCGAACCCATTATGCGCATCATTGTGGAATCCCGTACTCCGGAAATCTCCTGGCGAATTTTGCAGGAGGTAAAGGAGGAAATCCGCAAGCTGCAGGAACAAACCGCCTGATTAATTGACCATAACCGGTTGGTACGCCTTCGTGTGAAGAATACCGAAGGCGTTTTTTCTTTTTATACGGAGAGGTCAAACGAATCAATAGGAATCGATAACCAACTGTGGTGGAAAGGATCAAGTATGACAGCCTACGAAATCATTGCCAAAAAACGAGACGGAAAAGAACTTACCCGGGAGGAAATTCGCTTTTTTATTGAAGAGTTTTTGAAGGGAAATATTCAGGACTATCAGGTCACAGCCCTGCTGATGGCTATTTATTTGCGGGGAATGAGTGATGAGGAAATATTTGCTCTGACTGAAAGCTATATCCACTCCGGCGAAATCATCGACCTTTCCGATATTCCCGGACGGAAGGTGGACAAACACAGCACCGGTGGGGTGGGGGACAAGGTTTCCATTGTGCTGGCACCACTGGCAGCCAGTCTGGGAGTACCGGTTCCCATGATTTCCGGGCGGGGCCTGGGACACACTGGCGGTACCCTGGATAAACTGGAATCCATTCCCGGATTTCAGGTGTTTGGTTCGGTGGATCGGTTCAAAAAACAGCTGGCGGAAATTGGTGTGGCTATGCTGGGGCAAACCGATCGCATTGTACCGGCAGACAAACGGATTTACGCTTTGCGGGATGTCACCGCCACAGTGGAATCCATTCCCCTGATTACCGCCAGCATCATGAGTAAAAAGATTGCCGAAGGAATCGATGCTCTGGTGCTGGATGTGAAGTACGGAAATGGTGCCTTTATGCAAAAAGTGGAGAAGGCCGAACAACTGGCTCAGTATCTGATTAAAGTCGGTGAAGCGTTTGGCAAGCGCACGGTGGCTTACCTTACCTCCATGGAGCAACCATTGGGGCAAAAGGTGGGCAACTGGCTGGAAATTGCCGAGTGCATCGATTGCTTCCACGGAAAGTGTCCGGACGATTTGCTGCAGGTAACCCTTACGCTGACGGCCGAGATGGTGGTGCTGGGAGGCAAAGCAAAAGATTTTAAAGAAGCATACCGGATGTGCCAGACGGCTCTGCGGGATGGCAGCGCTTTTCAGAAACTGCTGGAAATGGTTCGCTATCAGGGTGGGGATGTGAGCGTGATCGAACATCCGGAAAAATACCCCGTTGCACGGCATCGGAAGACGGTAATTGCCAACACATCCGGTGTAATACGTGCATACGATACCAGAGCGGTGGGAATGGTTGGTGTGGTCATTGGTGCGGGGCGCCAGCGCGCCGAAGATGCCGTGGACCCTCAGGCTGGAATTGTCCTGTTTAAGAAATTAGGGGATAGGGTGGAAAAGGGAGAACCATTAGCGGAAATTCATACCAATCAGGAATCGTCTCTTGAAGAGGCGGAGGCAAAACTTCGTGCAGCAATTACCATTGGTCAGGCTCCTTCCCAATTACCGGCACTGATTCTGAAACGGATGGCTAAGTGATCCGCCGGGTGAGAAACTGCCAGGTCTCAATCACTGGCTTGCAGATGGAGCGAGATGGGAAAGGAAGGGTGGGGTGTAAAATGCATAAATATATAAATGCATAAATGGATGGATGGATTATGTGGATTGATTCCGTATGCCGTTTTTTGTGAAAGGAATGCCGTGCACTTTGCCCTGTGGGCTGTGCCCTTTGGGCTGTGCCCTCTGGGCTGTGCCCTTTGGGCTGGGCCCAACAATTTTCATCTCTTATTTCTTAACTGAATTCGCTCCACAGAAAACGGTTGAAATTGTTTCACAGGCGTAACGGGTCTATCTGAAAATAGCGATAGAAACGACCCGAAAATTTACAGATTCTTCGGTTTTGGTGATCTCCTGTTGTGCAATTGATTGTCATCCGGCCAATTTCTTTTTCTCCAGAGAAATTCTGAACACTTTGGTCAGTAAGGAGAGACCGACCTGGTGATGAGTCCCCGTATGTACCTGCACTTTATGCTTTCTTGTGATTTTTCTCCTGCAGGGTACGGTATTGCTGCTGGTAATATTGTTTAAATGCTTCCTGTTTTTCCTTGATGGTGCGCCACCAGGATTCGTTGTCCTGATACCACTCTACGGTTTTTCGGAGCGCTTCCCGGAAGTCGTGGCGTGGTGTCCAGCCCAGCGCGCGAATTTTGCTGGTGTCCACCGAATACCGTCGGTCGTGACCGGGTCGGTCGGGAACCGGTTGGATGAGCGATTTAGGTTTGCCCAGGAACTCCAGAATCATTTCGGTGATCTGAATATTCTGCATCTCGTTGCCAGCACCAATGTTGTACACCTCGCCAACTTTCCCTTTATGCAGCACCACGTCAATCGCTTCGCAATTGTCCAGCACGTATAACCAATCCCGCACGTTTTTGCCATCTCCGTACAAGGGTAACGGTTGGTCGTCCATGGCGTTGGTGATGAACAGCGGAATGAGTTTTTCCGGATACTGGTAAGGACCAAAGTTGTTAGAGCTTCGGGTGATAATGGTGGGTAATCCGTAAGTACGGTAATACGCCCGAACCATCAGGTCGCCACTGGCTTTACTGGCTGAGTAAGGGCTGTTGGGCTGCAAGGGGCTTTCCTCAGTAAACGACCCTTGCTCAATGGAACCGTACACCTCGTCGGTGGAAATTTGAATGTATCGCTTAATGTTGTACTTTCGCGCTGCTTCTAATAAGGTAAATGTGCCCACCACATCGGTCTGGATAAAGCTGCCTGCTTCTAAAATGGAGCGGTCCACGTGAGTTTCTGCGGCAAAATTAATGATTGTGTCCACATTGCTCACCAGATTGTCCACCACTTCCCGATCGCAGATATTTCCGTGATAAAACAGGTAATTCATTCGGCCTTCCAGGTCTTTCAGGTTCTCCCGGTTCCCCGCATAGGTCAGAGCATCCAGCACAATCATGCGGTAGTCGGGGTATTTATTCACCATGTAACGCACAAAATTGCTTCCGATAAATCCGGCACCGCCGGTAACCAGAATGGATCTCATAGTCTCTCCTTTTCTTGCTGGTTCAGAATGTTTAAATGACTTTCAGATAGGCGGAATTTAACCGTCTGCCTGCCGTTTTACAAGCATTGGCTATTTTTTCGACGGTTTTTCGGGAAGCATGTCCGGATGGATAAAAATCCCGAAGGTAACTGTCGCCAAGAAGTTTACCGGGATGAGAAATTTGATTAATCCGAAACTTCACAAATCACTTCCGAAGCAAATGTTCCCATGCAAATACGTTCAAAAAATATTTTCCTATTGATTTTTGTTTAGAATATTTTAAATTCAAACATTAGTCTAAGTGAAAGATAAAACAATCGGGTACCTGACCTATGCTATCACAATATTTGCCGATTCTCATCCTGATGGTGCTTGCTCTGGTCATCGCTGCTGCCATCCTGATTTTAAGCCACATGATTAGTCCTCGCGTCAAGGATACCATTAAACAAACGGTTTACGAATCCGGTTTACCTCCGCAAATGGATGCCCGGGTTCGTTTCCCCATCCGGTTTTACATCACCGCCATGATGTTCATTCTATTCGATGTGGAAGTAATTTTCATGTATCCCTGGGCGGTAGTTTACAAAAAGTTTCTCACTAACGGGATGTTCATTTTCTGGGAAATGATTGTATTCATTGCAATCCTTTTTGCCGGTTACGTTTACCTCTGGAAGCGCGGTGCATTTAAGTGGGAGTAAAACATGATTGAGAATAAACAGATTCAGGATGCTGTTGCCAGCAAATTTCCCGAAGCAACTTTTGAAGAATTCCGCGGAATGCTCACCATTCGCATTCCCAAAAGTCAGGTATTTGAATTGATGCAATTCTTAAAAGAAGATACCAACCTTCAATTCGATTACCTTACCGATTTAACCGGGGTGGATTTTCTGAAGCAGGAACGGGAGCCCCGGTTCGATGTGGTGTATCACCTCTATTCCTTCAAGCACAATCATCGCGTCCGGGTTAAGACGGCGGTTCCGGAAGAGGATATGGATGTACCCAGCATGGTTCCGCTGTGGAATGCAGCCAACTGGCTGGAACGGGAAGCATACGAGATGTTCGGATTTCATTTTTTAGGTCATCCCGATCTGCGCCGGATTCTTACTCCGGACATGTTCGACGGTTACCCCCTGCGCAAGGATTATCCTCTGCGCGGTCGTGGCGAGCGCGATGTGATTCTGGACCTGAAGTAATGAAACGATTTGGATGAACGGATAAAGAGTGCAACAGAACCGACGCTCCCGGGAGCGTGGCTCTGATGGGTTGAAGACAGAAAAAACGGGTGTGAGCCAATATGCCTGATACTGTTCAAGAGCTGAAAAGAGACCGATTGGTACTCAACATGGGTCCCCAGCATCCGGCTACCCACGGTACGCTTCGCCTGGTGGTGGAACTGGATGGCGAAGTGGTGGTAAAAGCCGAACCCCATATCGGATATCTGCATTCCGGATTCGAAAAGCTGGGGGAATACAAAACCTATAATCAATGGATCGCTCTCTCCGACCGGATGAATTACCTGTCGCCCCTGGCGAATAATGCCGGTTTTGCCCAGGCAGTGGAACGGCTGATGGGCATCGACATTCCCGAACGGGCAAAGTACATCCGGGTGATTCTCTCCGAGCTTTCCCGAATTGCTGACCATCTGGTGTGGGTAGGTACTCATGCACTGGATATTGGTGCATTTACCGCCTTTCTGTACGGGTTTGAGGCGCGTGAGTGGTTGTACGATATTTTTGAACATACCACCGGTGCCCGCATGACCACCAGCTATACCCGGATCGGTGGTCTGGCGCGGGATGTCCCCCACGATTTTGTGGAGATGGTCAACACCTTTCTGAAAAAATTCCCCAAAGTGCTCAAAGAATTGCACGGTCTGCTCACACGGAATCGCATCTGGGTGGATCGTACCCGGCACATTGGCTACCTTTCCCGGGAGGATGCCATCAACTGGGGCGTGACCGGACCGGTACTGCGGGGATCGGGTGTGGACTACGATGTACGCAAAAACTTCCCGTATCTGATTTACGACCGCCTGGATTTTGAAATTCCGGTGTGTGATGATGGCGATGTGTATGCCCGCTACCTGGTGCGGATGGAGGAGATGGTTCAGAGTGCCCGCATTGTGGAGCAGTGTATCCGGGACTTCCCGGACGGACCGGTGAATATTTTTGATGATAAGATTCGGTTGCCGGAGAAGGAACAGGTGTACAACACCATCGAAGGGTTGATTCACCATTTCAAGAACATTATGCCTGGCCACGGTTTTGAGACACCGGTAGGCGAGATTTACGATGCTACCGAAGTTCCCAATGGCGAATTGGGCTTCTATCTGGTCTCCGACGGTACCAATAAACCAATTCGTTTGCGAGTCCGACCACCTTCATTTGTAAACTTTGCTCCGTTCGATGTGATGATGCGGGGCAATCTGGTAAGCGACGCCGTGGCGGTGCTGGGAAGTTTGAATATCATTGCCGGGGAGTTAGACCGGTAGCAGCGGAGAATTCCGGGCGGCCAAACCCCGTTCCCCGGAAAATTCCGATAGAAATCGAGAACAAGCATTGAGTGGAAATATTTATAAGCAAAGGCAGTGGAAATGAGCGTAAAATTTTCCGACGAAGCACTGAAAGAATACCACGACATCCTGAAACGTTACCCGGACAGGCAGGGAGCGCTGCTGCCCACGCTGCATCTGGCGCAACGGGAATTCGGCTGGATATCCAACGAAGTAATGCGCTATTTGAGCGAGCTGATGGACATTCCGGTTACCCGGATTCTGGATACGGTGAGTTTTTACACCATGTTTAAAACCAAACCCACCGGAAAGTACCACATTCAGGTATGTTCCACCCTATCCTGTGCTCTGCGCGGTTCCCGGCAAATTTACGAGCATCTCACCCGGAAGCTGGGAATTCAGGACGGGGAGGTAACCCCGGACGGAAAATTTTCCATTATGAAAGTGGAATGCCTGGGTTCCTGCGGTACCGCACCGGTGGTGCAGATTAATGATGATTATTACGAAGGGGTGACCCCGGATTCAATCGATAAGATACTGGAATCTTTAGAGTAACAAATGAATAGGGACACGGTTCATGTTTGAAAAGATACTAACCCGCGACATTGACATACCTGCATCGCAAGAGATTGATTATTATCTGGACCATGGCGGTTACCAGTCCTTCCGGAAGGTGCTGAAAGGGATGAGTCCGGATGAGGTGATTTCCGAAGTGAAGGAGGCGAACCTGCGTGGTCGTGGGGGTGCGGGATTCCCCGCCGGGGTGAAGTGGGGATTTGTTCCCAAAAACGACGACAAACCGCACTATCTGTTGTGCAATGCCGACGAGAGCGAACCCGGTACATTTAAGGATCGCTTGCTTATTACCGGAAATCCCCACCTGGTACTGGAAGGCATTATGATTGCCTCCTACGCCATCCGCGCCAATACTTCCTACATTTATATTCGCGGGGAATTTGTCAAAGAAGCGCGCATTCTGGAGAAAACCATCCAGCAGGCTTATGATAAAGGTTTTCTGGGGAAGAACATTCTGGGTAGTGGTTACGATCTGGATGTGTATGTGCATCGCGGGGCAGGTGCGTACGTATGTGGTGAGGAAACTGCTCTCATCGAATCTCTGGAAGGCAAACGGGGCTGGCCGCGCATCAAACCGCCGTTTCCGGCTATTGCCGGTGCCTGGCAGAGTCCCACCATTGTGAACAATGTGGAAACACTGGCCTGTGTCCCCTCCATCATCGAACGGGGAGGAAAGTGGTTCCGCTCCATCGGACCGGAGAAAAGCCCCGGTCCCAAACTGTTCTGCCTCAGCGGCCATGTGAAAAATCCGGGCGTGTACGAACTGCCCATGGGCACCAATTTGAAGGAATTGATTTACGAATACGGCGGTGGAATTCTGAACGATAAAAAATTAAAAGCGGTGATTCCCGGCGGGTCTTCGGTACCGGTATTGAAAGCGGATGAAATTGACATTGCCATGGATTTCGAAAGTGTGGCGCAGGCGGGAAGCATGCTGGGTTCTGCCGGGGTGATTGTTATGGATGAAGACACCTGCATGGTGGACGCGCTGTTAAATATCACCCATTTTTACCGGCATGAGTCCTGCGGGCAATGTACGCCCTGCCGCGAGGGGACCAGCTGGGCGGAGAAAATCATCCGCAAAATTGAGCACGGACAGGGCACCATGGAGGATATCGATTTGCTGGATCAGGTGGCGCGTAACATTAACTTCCGGACCATCTGTCCGTTGGGCGATGCCGCCGCCATGCCCATTCGTTCCTTCGTGCGGAAATTCCGGGATGAATTCGTCGCCCATGTGGAAGCAAAAGGCTGTCCGCTGAACAGCAATCTGTAACATCGGACGCCTTCGTACCGAAGACCGTGCGGAAAAGATGCTCAAGTTTCGATTAGAAGTTGTGTCAATAAATTCTCAACGGGTTCTTAAGGGAGAAGGATTTACACGATGCCACTGGTAAAAATAGATGACCATGAATTTGAAGTTGAAGCCGGAATTACCATTCTGGAAGCGGCCAAACGGGTGGGTATCGAAATTCCCCATTACTGCTACCATCCTTCCTTAAAAGTGGTGGCCAGTTGCCGGATGTGCCTGGTCAAGGTGGAAGGGTTCCCCAAACTGGTTCCTTCCTGCCAGACCACCATCAACAATGTGCCGGAAGAGCGCAAAGTGGATGGCAGATACGACATGGTGGTCTCCACCCAACATCCGGAAGTGAAAGAGGCACAGGAGGCGGTGCTGGAATTTCTGCTACTCAACCATCCTACGGATTGCCCGGAATGCGACCAGGCCGGCGAATGCTATCTGCAGGATTACACCTTTAAGTACGGTCGCGGTTACTCCCGTTTCGATTTCGAAAAACATGTGCCGGAACGCAAAGACCTGGGACCCAATGTGCTGCTCATTGCCACACGCTGCATCCACTGCACACGCTGCATCCGTTTTACTCAGGAAGTAACCGGCACCAACGAACTGATAATGCGTAACCGCGGAATGAAATCCGAAGTGGATACCTTCCCTGGCATTTCCCTGAACAACAAATTGTCCATGAACGTGGTGGACCTGTGTCCGGTAGGAGCCATGGTGAGCAAGGATTTTCTGCATAAACCGCGGAACTGGCGCTACCAGAAGGTAAAATCCGTGTGTCCTGGTTGTTCCCTGGGATGCAACATTCAGATTGAGTTCATGGCCGAAGATAATCACATCTACCGCATCAAACCGGTGTACAATCAGGATGTGAACCAGTGGTGGATGTGCGATGAAGGTCGGTTGCTCTACCACACCTTCGACCACATGAAGCGGCTGGAATATCCCATGGTTCGCCAGGGAAACCAGCTGAAACGCGTTAGCTGGAAGGAAGCATTTACCGCAGTCGTGGATGGGTTAAAGAAGTTTGCCGCAGAAGAAATTGGCGTGGTGGTGAACGGTTACGCCACCAACGAAGAGGCTTATCTGTTGAAAAAAGTGTTCAGCGAAGGGCTGGGCGTCAGCCAGTTTGCCCTGTTCGATAAATATCGCAAAGAGGAGGACGACGTCTTTCCGAAATTCACCATCAAAGGCGAAAAAGTGCCCAATATTCAGGGCGTGCGGGATATGGTGGGGAAGACGGTTACCTTGACCACTCTGCTGAAAAGAATTCAGGATGGGAAGATTAAAGCGCTCTATTTTGTGGGGGGCGATCCTTACGCCAGCTTAGGCGAGAAAGACCTGAACACCCTGGAGCAGTTGAGCTTCCTGGCGGTGCAGGATATTCAGCACAGCGGAGTGAGCGAGCGGGCGCAGGTGGTACTTGCCGGAGCGTCGCCGTATGAGAAGGAAGGTACTTACACCAACTTCCAGGGGCGGGTACAGCGGATTCGTCCCACGGTGATGCCGCCACTGGCCGCCCGTCCGGATTACGAGATTGTCCGGGAAATCGGACTTCTCCTGGAGGTCGGTGTGGCGGTGAATCCCCGCAAAGCCTTTGTGGAAATTGCCCAAACGGTGAAGGGCTATGGGGATATGGATTACGTGCTCCTAAATGAATCGGGTGTGCCGAAAGGCGAAGGCGCCAGGGTTCGTCAGGCCCGGGTAGCCGAGCAGAAACCTGCCTGAACGGCGGGAGCAACGAAGATTGGGGAAAAAATTCTGGAGAGTGAATAGCAAATGAGCCCTGTATTGGTCGAACTCATCGTAGTGGTGGTCAAAATATTGGTGGTTATCGCGGTTATCTTTTTAACCGTGCTGGGTCTCACACTGGCCGAACGGCGGGTATCCGGATTTATTCAGGACCGCCTGGGACCCAATCGGGTGGGTCCCCAGGGTTTTCTGCAACCCATTGCCGATGCCATCAAGTTCTTTGTGAAAGAGGATATCATCCCCTCCCATGTGGAAAAACTGTTTTACGTGCTGGCGCCGGGCATTATTCTGGTGCCTGCGCTCATGACCTTTGCGGTCATCCCTTTTGGGGATCAGATTATTACCTATTTCGGCAACGTGGAAACTGCCATTCGGTTTCAGCTGGCCGATTTAAACGTCGGTGTGTTGTACATTGTGGCAATCGCCTCACTGGGCGTTTACGGACTGGTCATTGGTGGCTGGTCTTCCAATAACAAATATTCGCTGATGGGGGGATTGCGTTCTTCCTCCCAGATGATTAGTTACGAAATCCCCATGGGGCTGGCGCTGGTGAGCGTACTGATGATGAGTGGTTCCCTGCGACTCCAGGATGTGGTGTACGACCAGTACCAGTTGTGGAATGTTTTCCGTCAGCCGCTGGCGTTTATCATCTTTCTGGTGGCTGCCTTTGCGGAGACCAACCGGTTGCCCTTCGACTTGCCGGAAGCGGAACAGGAACTGGTGGGTGGCTATCACACCGAGTACAGTTCCATGAAGTTTTCCTCCTTCATGCTGGCCGAGTACATCAATCTGATTACCTCCTCTGCGCTGATTGTGACGCTCTTTTTCGGAGGCTGGCATATTCCGTTCGGCATTCTGGAAGCACTGGACCTGCCGGTTCTCTGGGAACAACTGCTTCAGATTATTTCCTTTGCAGTAAAAACCGGGCTGGTCATTTTCTTCTACCTGTGGGTGCGCTGGTCGCTGCCCCGTTTCCGCTTCGATCAGCTTATGCGGCTGGGCTGGAAGAGCCTGGTTCCCCTGGGACTGGCCAATATTGTTTTAACGGCCATAGTAATGGCAATTTTCGTGTAAAAAGCGAATAGTTTGTGCGGGAAGTCAATTCGAATCAGAAAAGCGAAGGAATCCACATATGTTGCATATGATTTTGTTTTTTACATTTGCCGTAATAGCGGTCCTTTCGGCGGTGATGGTCATCGCACATCGCAATCCGGTGTACAGTGCCATGTTTCTGGTGGTGACTTTTTTCTCCCTGGCAGGCATTTACATCCTGTTGCTGGCGCACTTCATTGCGGTGGTTCATATTGCGGTGTATGCCGGTGCCATCATGGTGCTGTTCCTGTTTGTGGTAATGTTGCTGAATCTGAAGACGGAAACCCGCGCGCCGGGCGCTTTTCGGTACATGATTTATCTGGCGCTTCCGCTGGTGGTGATACTGTTCCTGGAACTGGGACATGTGGTGTTTCACGGATATAAAGCGGCTTACGTGCGGGAGACCAGTGTAGGTACGGTGGAGCATCTGGGCAAAGCACTGTTTAGCTCTTACGTGCTACCGTTTGAACTCACCTCCATTCTGTTACTGGTAGCCATGCTGGGTGCGCTGTATCTGTCCAAACGGAAATTGACCATAGAAAAAGATTAGAAGGTGTCGGAGATAAAACCATGATTGAAGTTCCTGTGTCCTATTTCCTGGTGTTAAGTGCCATTCTGTTTGCCATTGGTGTGTTAGGGGTGGTGATTCGCCGCAACGCCATTGTCATTTTCATGTCCATTGAATTAATGTTTAATGCGGCCAATCTGGTGTTTATTGCTTTCTCCAATTATTTGAACAACATCGAAGGTCAGATCTTTGTGTTTATGGTGATGGTGGTGGCTGCTGCCGAAGTGGCGGTGGGTCTGGCCATTATTGTGGCCATATACCGAATTCGCGAAACGGTTCATGTGGACGAAATTAAGTTGCTCAAATGGTAATTCAGGCGTTCCGGATGAAGGAAGCAAACAGGTTCCTTTGTTCCAAAAGTGTGGTTAAAAAATTCGATTGGGTAAAGTTGCTGGAGTCAACGATTTAAAAACCGGAGTGGAAATAGATGAACAGTTTTATCTGGTACATTCCGTTCTTGCCGCTACTGGGTGCCATTGTGAATGGAGTGTTTGGAAAGGTTCTGAAAGAGAAAGCTGGTCTGATCGCCAACGCCACGGTGCTGACCAGTTTCATCCTATCCGTGGTAGCGTTTATCCATGTGCTGCATGGCGAAACATTCAACGGGAATTTGTTCACCTGGATTCAGGCGGGTGGATTTAAAGCATCCTTTGGTGTTCTCATCGATCAGCTGTCCATTGTGATGATGCTGGTGGTAACCGGTGTGGGATTTCTGATTCACGTGTATTCCATTGGCTACATGCATGGTGATCCCGGTGTGGCACGTTACTTTTCCTACCTGAACCTGTTCATTTTCTCCATGCTCTTGCTGGTGATGGGCAATAATCTGCTGCTGCTGTACCTGGGCTGGGAAGGTGTCGGTTTGTGCTCTTATCTGTTGATTGGCTTCTGGTATGAGAAACCGTCGGCAGCCAGGGCTGGAATGAAAGCGTTTATCACCAACCGGGTGGGCGATTTCGGGTTTGCTCTGGGTATCATGCTCATTTTTGCTACCCTGGGAACCATCTCTTACACCGAAGTTTTCTCCCAGACGGATAAGCTAATTTCCGCCGGTGTGCTGACTGCAGCCACACTGTTGCTCTTTCTGGGGGCAACCGGGAAATCGGCTCAGTTCCCGCTGTACATCTGGTTACCCGATGCCATGGAAGGTCCCACCCCGGTGAGTGCTCTGATCCATGCTGCCACCATGGTGACGGCCGGTGTGTACATGGTCGCCCGGTTCAGTCCGCTGTTTAGCTTATCCCACACAGCCATGGTGGTGGTCACAGCCATCGGAACGTTCACGGCGCTGTTCGCTGCCACAATGGCGCTGGTGAACAACGACATCAAACGAGTACTGGCATACAGTACCATCAGTCAGCTGGGATACATGTTTATTGGTGTGGGTGTAGGCGCTTATGCCGCCGGTATTTTTCATCTGATGACCCATGCCTTTTTCAAAGCATTGCTCTTTTTGGGTGCCGGTTCGGTCATGCATGCACTGGCCAATAACACGGACATCCGAAAGATGGGCGGTCTGTATCCGAAAATCAAAGTCACAGCCATTACCTTTATGGTGGCCTGGCTGGCCATCAGCGGCATTCCACCGTTCAGCGGATTCTTTTCCAAGGACGAAATTCTGGCCAAAGCGTTTGCTTTCAGTCCCATTGTGTGGGTGCTGGGTGCCATCGGTGCATTTCTCACCGCCTTTTACATGTCCCGACTGGTGTTTGTCACCTTCTTCGGGGAATCCCGGGTGGAGCCGGAGGTGGAAAAGCACATTCACGAATCGCCCCGGGTGATGACCATTCCCCTGAGCATTCTGGCGCTGCTGGCTTTGATTGGCGGCTGGGTGGGCATCCCCGAATTATTGGGTGGTAGTAACCATTTCGAACATTTCCTCTCCCCGGTGTTTGCCGCTGCGGAGGAACATCTCCATTTTGCCCATGTCTCCCATTCCCTGGAATACGGACTGATGGGCATCTCTGTACTGCTGGCGTTGGGCGGTATTTATCTGGCTTATCTCATGTACATCAAGGGAAGCATCAGTCCGGCACGCATGGCGGAACGCTATCGGGGAATTTACAAACTGTTGTACAACAAATATTATGTGGACGAAATTTACAATGCCATCATTTACCAGCCCATAATCAACTTCAGCCACTGGCTGTGGCGGTTTGTGGATGCAGTCATCATCGATGGGTTGGTCAATTTGGTGGGAAAAATTGGAATTCTGATTGGTTTGATTTATCGGCGCATCCAGACCGGTTACGTGCAGCATTACGCCGCTTTTCTGGTACTGGGCGCCATCATCATTCTGGGCTACTATTTACTGTTTTAATCGGTAAGCAAAGGATGGATAATTGTTATCTCAACGAACAAGGTATTGGAGAACATAGATGATGAGTCTGGCATCGTTACTGAATCTTGTCACATTTCTACCGCTACTGGGTGTGGTGATTTTACTGATGATTCCGCGAACCGAGGAGAAGCTCATCAAAGCGTGGGCTTTTCTGGTTAGCCTGGTGACGTTTTTGCTTTCGCTGCCCATATTCTACTATTTCGATGGCTCAAAAAGCGGAATGCAATTTGAGACAATTAAAAGCTGGATTCCCCATCTGGAAGCCCAGTTTCACACCGGGGTGGATGGCATCAGCATTCTGTTGTTCATGCTCACCACATTCATCATGCCACTGGCGATTCTTTCCTCTTACAGTGCCATCACCACCCGGGTAAAGGAGTATATGATTGCCATGCTCTTTCTGGAAACGGGTATGCTGGGCGTGTTCATCTCTCTGGACCTGCTGCTTTTCTACGTTTTCTGGGAAGTGATGCTTATTCCCATGTATCTGTTGATTGGTGTGTGGGGCGGACCGCGGCGCATTTACGCTGCGGTGAAGTTCGTCCTCTACACCATGATCGGTTCGGTATTAATGCTGGCCGCCATTTTGTACCTGTATTTTATGTACCACAATTACACGGGCGTGTACACCTTCGATTTAACAAAGATTTATCAGCTCAACATTCCGTTTAACATTCAGTTCTGGTTGTTCCTGGCATTTGCTCTGGCATTTGCCATCAAAGTGCCCATCTTTCCGCTGCACACCTGGTTACCGGATGCCCACGTGGAAGCGCCCACGGCCGGTTCGGTGATTCTGGCCGGTGTGCTTCTGAAAATGGGAACCTACGGCTTCCTGCGGTTTAACCTGCCTTTGTTCCCCCAGGCAACCGCCTATTTTACTCCGCTTTTCTTTGTGCTGGCGGTTATTGGCATCCTGTACGGTGCCTGGGTAGCCATGGTGCAGCACGACATTAAAAAGCTGGTCGCTTACTCCTCAGTGGCACACCTGGGCTTTGTGATGCTGGGCATTTTTGCTCTCACCGTTGAGAGTGTGCAGGGTGGCATTATCCAGATGGTGAACCACGGGCTTTCCACCGGAGCACTCTTCCTTGCGGTGGGAATGATTTACGAGCGCCGTCACACCCGCCAGATTGCTGATTTCGGTGGGGTGAGCAAGGTGATGCCGGTATTTGCCACCCTTTTCCTGATTGTCTGCCTCTCCTCCCTGGGGCTCCCCGGTACCAACGGGTTTGTCGGGGAATTTCTCATCCTGCTGGGCACTTTTCAGGTAACCAGAACCTTTGCCGTGCTGGGAACCGCAGGAATCATCTTTGCAGCGGTGTACCTGTTGTGGATGTACCGCCGGGTAATGTTTGGTCCGCTTACCCACGAGGAGAACAAGAGCCTCACCGATTTGAACGGTCGGGAAATTGGCACATTGCTGGCCATTATTCTGTTCATTTTCTGGATTGGGGTGTTCCCCCGAACCTTTATGAATAAAACCGAAGCAACCGTGGTGCAATTGA
This sequence comes from uncultured Calditrichaceae bacterium, assembly GCA_964495805.1. Taxonomy (GTDB): domain Bacteria; phylum Calditrichota; class Calditrichia; order RBG-13-44-9; family RBG-13-44-9; genus JALXCH01. The sequence goes on along the minus strand of CAZBWV010000066.1, from coordinate 12,578 downwards.
TCTCCCGGGTGAAAAAAGCACAAACGGAGTTGCAGGAACAGCAACGGAAACCGTTGCTGGGCAATTTATTTGAATTGACCCAGCAGAATAATCAATAACCGAGTCAAGTGGTCTGATTGGAGGAATAGCATCCATGTCGGTGAATATTGGAGTTACGGATTTTCTGGGTATTCTGCCGCAAGTGGTGGTGTCGCTATTTGGCGTCTATCTCATGGTGCAGAGCGTTCTGGTGAAAAATATAAACCGCAAAGTGGTTGCCTATCTGGGATTGGTGGGAATCGGATTGGCAATCATCGGAAACCTGTTTCTGATTGGTCAGAATACCACCGTGTTTAACGACATGATTCGCGTGGACAAACTGACCGTGGTACTCAACTTCATGTTTCTGGCCACCGCTGGCTTTAGCCTGTTGATGTCCATTAGCTACAACGATTTTGTGGAAGTGGAATTCATCGAATTCACACCGCTGATGCTGTTTGCCACTGCGGGAATGATGTTCATGGGTGCTGCCAATCATCTCATGATTCTGTTCCTGGGGCTGGAAACCATGTCCATTGCCCTGTATGTGATGGCCGGTTACCGGCGCACCAACCGTTTTTCGCTGGAAGCTTCGCTAAAATATTTCCTGCTGGGTTCCTTTGCCAGCGGATTTTTGTTGTATGGCATTGGTTTGTTGTACGGGGTGGTAGGGAGTACTTCTTTACCGGAGGTTACCGATTACTTCACGAAAAATTCGCTTTCGGTGAATCCCGTGGCACTGATTGGTCTGGCGCTGATTTTAGTTGGTTTCGGATTCAAAGTGGCGCTGGTTCCCTTCCACATGTGGACGCCGGATGTTTATCAGGGATCGCCCATGCCGGTGACGGTGTATATGGCCATCGGAGCGAAAGCGGCAGGATTCGCCGCAATTTTGCGGGTCATCTCCCAGGCCGCTTATTTCGTCTCCTACCAGTGGGCAGATGTCCTTTGGATTCTGGCTGTTCTGACCATGACCACCGGAAACCTGCTTGCTCTGGTTCAGGATGATATTAAACGCATGCTGGCATATTCCAGCATAGCCCATGCCGGTTACCTATTAGTGGGCATTGTTGCCAGCAACGAGATGACCATTGGTACGGTAGTATTTTACCTGATAGCCTACCTGTTTATGAATCTGGCCGCCTTTGGTGTGGCGGAAGTGGTGGCAGGCAAAGGTGAGCGCCGTACCAGAATTGAGTATTTTAACGGATTGGGCTATCGCAGTCCGGTACTGGGATTGGTTATGGGCATCAGCATGTTTGCCCTGGCGGGCTTTCCCCCAACTGCGGGATTCATTGGTAAATTTTATCTGTTCAGCGCAGCCATGAAGTCTGGTTTCGTCTGGCTGGTCATCTTCGGTGTGCTGAATTCCTTCCTTTCGGTGTACTACTATCTGCGGGTGGTGGTGGCGATGTACATGCGCAAGCCGGTGGATGATGAGAAGCAGCAGCCCATTCTCTCCGGAGTGGGGGTGGTGCTGTTGTTTGCCGCTGTGGGCATCCTGATGCTGGGTATTTTGCCCAACACCTTCCTGGGGATTTTTCAGTAACCGGGTAGGGTTTCTGACAAACGTGCCGTAAATACGAACAGAAGGGTTGGGGAAGAGCAAAAAAGGAAGATTCCCCGTCTGCAGAACAAAAAAACGCGATGTGATGTAGGGAACAGCAGAGAGCGCAAAAATAGGTTACTTTATCCGGTGCTGAAAATTTGACTTGATTTATTCTGTGGATAAAATTAAATTGTTGCGAAAAAAATTTTGAGGGTGCGTATCGAAATTTGTTAAGGCAAAAGATTTTTTAATGTGTTCAGGAAGTGTGGGGGAGGATGTTTGAACAAAATGCCTTTAACAAAGAGCGATATTGCACCCAGTCTGCAAACCGAATGTAAACTGGGTGAAGACACATTCGGTTTTTTTATTTTAATATGGAGGTTTTAACAATGAAAAAGATGGTCGTTTTTTTGGTGGTTCTCATGCTGTTGCCTTATTTTGCTTCCCAATTACAGGCGCAGGGCGAGGCAACCGTACTGTTTCTGATGATTAATCCCGGAGCACGGCAGGGTGGAATGGGGGAAGCTGGCGTGGCTCTGGCTACCGACGCCAATGCGGTGTACTGGAATCCCGCGGGTCTGGCTTTTCAGTACCAGGACCCGGAAGTGGATAAAAAGGGGGAAGTCACTTTAATGCATGTCAACTGGTTACCCCAGTTTAACCTGAAGGACATGTTCTACGACTTTGCCGCCGGACGGTACTACATCCCCTCCATCGGGATGATTGGCGTGGGGATTCAATACATCAGTTACGGCGAGAGCGTGTGGACCGGCGAAGATAGTCCGGATGAATTGGGTCGGTTTAACAGCTTCGAAACGGCAGTCTCCGCCAGTTACGCACTAAAGTTGAAAGACAACCTGGGTCTGGGAGTGAATCTGAAGTATATCTATTCCAGCCTGTCCCCAATTGATGTACAGGTTGGAGCCGAAAAAGGCAAAGGGATTGCTTCCTCCTTTGCGGTGGATATGGGTGTTTTGTACCATCCCGGATTCATGAATAATTTGAGTCTGGGTTTGAACATCAGCAATATCGGTCCCAAGGTCACCTACGTGGACTACAAGCAGGCCGATCCGTTGCCCACCAACCTGCGAGCGGGACTGGCTTACCACATCATCAAATCCCAGTTTAATACCCTGACCTTTGTGTACGACGTGAACCGTCTGCTGGTGCATCGGGACAGCACCGGAGCCGACAATGTATTTAAAGCCATGTTTTACTCTTCCTGGACGGGAGGTGGTTTTAAAGATATCATGAAGCGGTTCACTCACTCCTTTGGTCTGGAATACTGGTACACCGACCTGATTGCCCTGCGAGCAGGCTTCTTTTACGAAGACCCCAGTGCAGGCGGACGGAAATTCTGGACCTTTGGTGGCGGTCTTCGCTATTCCATTTTTGGGTTTGACTTTAGCTATATTTACGCCACAGTGGACGACCATCCGCTTTCCGATACCATGCGATTTTCCTTGCTAATCGATTTTTAAGAGAGAATAGGATAACCTCCCCGGGCAAGTGGGGAAATTGCCCGGGGATTTTGGTTCGATAACGCAGAAACGGATTTGCAGTATGAAAAAGGCTTTTTTTTTATCTGTGAGCTTCTGGCTCCTGCTCTGGTCGGAACTGCTTGTGGCACAGACTACTACGCCGGATACCATCCGTGTGCTGGCAATTCGGGTGGAATTTCAGAAAGATTCTGCTGCCACCACCACAGGTGACGGAAAATTTGATCTGGGAACACCCGCCGGTCCGTTCCAGATTGATCCTCCTCCGCACAACCGCAGCTATTTTCAGGACCACCTGACCTTTCTGAAAAATTATTTCTGGCGTGCCTCCCGCGGACGAGTGGTGATTCTGGGAGAAGTTTTCCCACGGGAGGAAAATGCTGCCTACCAGCTACCCGGCCAGATGACCGATTACAATCCCAACACCCTGCCGGATTCCATCAATGCCGCACTGGCACGCCTGTTCCGGGATGCCATCCGGGCAGCCGATGCGGATACGGCGGTACATTTTACCCGCTACGATGCGTTCATCATCTTTCATGCCGGTGTGGGGAAGGATGTGGACCTGGGTTATGACGAAACACCCCAGGATATCCCCTCTTTTTTCCTCTCTCAGGAATTTTTACAGCGTCATCTTGGAGTTACCGGAATTCCGGTGGACGAGGGAGCAACGGAAGTGCAGCATGGGCTGATTCTGCCCGAAACCGAATCCCAGGACGGGCTGGAACTGGGCTTAAACGGAATTGTGGTGGCGAATTTTGGTTCTCATCTGGGATTTCTGGACATGTTCAGCCCGGAGACCCGACGTTCCGGCATCGGGCGCTTTGGCCTGATGGATGCCGGTCTGTTTAATGGCGATGGTCTGCTGCCCGCTTTGCCCTGTGCCTGGACGCGCATCGACGCCGGGTGGGAAGAACCCATCGACGTCTATTACGGGCTGGACGATGAGCTGGAAGTCCGGCAGGTACTCTCCTCCCATCCCAACCGCGTGTACCGGATTCCCATCAACGAAAAAGAATATTTTTTGGTGGAAAATCGTTATGCAGGCAAGGTGACGGTGGACAGCATGCGCTATGTACTGGCTCAGAATCGTCCGGATTATCCCAACATGAAGGAAGTGCTGTTAACCTATTTCCCCGATCAGGTCACCTTTAGCGAACGCGGTGTGCTAATTGATGTGCAGAATCCCGATATGGGATTGCCCGGAAGCGGTTGTTTAATCTGGCATGTGGATGAAAATGTCATCGACCGCAATCGCCAGGCCAATCGCATCAACGCAGACCCGGAACATCGCGGTGTGGACCTGGAGGAAGCGGACGGATCGCAGGATATTGGTCAGGCGTACGACTTTTTCCACCCTGCCTCCGGGTCGGAAACCGGCTGGGTGCTGGATATGTGGTACAGCGGAAACACCGCACCCATTTTTCAGAACGAATTCTCCCCGGCCACCATCCCCTCCAGCCGAAGCTATTACAACCGGGCAAACAGCCACATTACTCTGTCCCATTTCTCCGCTCCGGATTCGGTGATGACCTTTCGGGTAAAGTTGAACATTTTTCAGCAGGGATTTCCCCAGATGATAGATGTGCATCAGGTAGGGCGAGTAAATTCCCTGAAAACCGCCCACCTGGATGCCGGTGAAGCGGGTGATTTAATTCTTACCACCAGTGGAAACTATCTGCTGATTCGCCTGAATTCGGGAATAACCACCCGAAATGTACAGCAAAAAATGATTCAAATCTCACCGAATCATCCGATTCTGCCACCACCCGTTGTGTTTGATTTACCCGGTGGCAACAGTAAAGGTTTGATGATCCTGACCACTACGGGAAGGGTGTACGGATTCCGATTTTTCTCAGACGGCAGTTACGACACTTTATTCCAGCCCATTCAGCTAAACGACACGATTACCACCTATCCGGTGGTGAATCAGGATGAACCGCAACATGTTCGCATCGTGTGGGGAGCACAGGATGGCACGGTATTTCAGGCCAATGTCCTGCCCGATACCATCTTTGTGGATCAACTGTACCATCTGGGTGAGACAATCCGATATGTGCACTGGGAAAGTTCGCAGGTGCTCTGGGCTATCACCAGCACCGGCAGAGTATTCCGGGACGGGCAGGAGGTAACCACTTCGCCCGATATGTACACCTCTCCGGTGGGCTTTTCGCCGGTGAGCGCTTCCTCCCATGGTGGAATGCGATATCTGGAGCTGGGGCCTGCTCCACCTCCGGCCACAGAAAATCTGTTCGTGTATCTCTCTCCGCTGGTCTCTTTTTATGTGGGTGAAAAAACAAAATACAATTTTTACTATGCTGTAACGGGAATCAATCGTCTCTATGTGTTGCGGTACAATTTTGTGTTACAGGATAACTTTCCCGTCACCATGTATCGGCCGGAACGGGACGTGCCACTCACCATGACTCCGCTGGTGGGGACGTTCCCCGATCAATCGGGAAACCAGAGTGTGGGTATTGTGATTACCGATCTGGCCGGTTTACTGGATGGTTATTCCCTGGATGGGAAACGTTTGCCCGATTTTCCCCTGATTGCCGGTGATGAGCTGGGTACCCATCCGGTGCTGACCGATCTGGATGGCGACGGCGATGTGGAATTGGTGGTGGTAACCAGAACCGGACTGATTTACGCCTGGGACCTTTCCGGTCCCGCCGATCAGGTGAGCTGGGGCCAGCTCTATGCCGATGAACACAATAGCAATTTGCCCGGTGTACTTTCTTCTACCGCTTCGGGAACTTCGCTCACCGACTCCGGCAGTTTGCTCCCGGCAGAAAAGGTGTACAATTGGCCCAATCCTGCCCGGGAAGGTTACACCTTCATCCGCTACTACCTGACTGCTGCTTCCACCGTACACATTCGTATTTTCGATGTAGCCGGCGATCTGGTCACCGAACTGGAAGGAACCGGTTATGCTATGACTCCTAACGAGGTGAAATGGGATTTGACGGATGTTCAGAGCGGTGTGTATCTGGCACGGGTGGAAGCCCAATCGGTGGACGGGAGTAAAAAGGAAGTGCGATTGGTCAAGATCGCCGTGATCAAATAAAATAGAAGAAAGGGGGGAGGGGCTGAAGTGTTCACGGAAAAAGGTTTTAGACTGAATTCGATATGAAGATAAGCGATTTTCGATACATTCTGTTAGTGGGGGTACTGCTGTGGGGGCAGCTTCTGATTGCCCAACCCGAAGCGTTTAACCATCCCGAACTGGTGTGGAAATCCATTGAAACGGAACATTTTGTGGTGACTTACCACCAGGGAACAGAGCGTACAGCCAATCTGGTGGCGAAGATTGCCGAGGAAATTTATCCTCATATCACCGGATTGTACCAGTACACACCTCCTGGTAAGACGGAATTCATCATTCGGGACACTGACGATTACTCCAACGGCGGTGCGTATTTTTATGACAACAAAGTGGAAATCTGGGCAGAGAATCTGGATTACATTCTTCGCGGTACCCACAACTGGCTCCGCGATGTGGTGACGCACGAGTACACGCACATTGTTTCCATGCAAAAAGCGCTGAAGTTTGGCATGCACGTTCCGGCGGGCTGGTTCCAGGTGTTTGCTTACGAGGAAGAGCGCCGCAAGGATGTGGTGCGCGGTTTTCCGGATGTGCTGGTCTCCTATCCCATTTCCGGTATCAACATTCCGGTGTGGTTTGCCGAGGGAACCGCTCAGTTTCAGTCACCCAGCATGCGTTTCGACTACCGCGATTCCCACCGGGAGATGATTCTGCGCGACCGGGTGGTAACCGGGAAGCTGCTGGATTTTAATGAGATGAGCGTATTTGGCAAAAACAGCATCGGGAATGAATCGTCCTACAACCAGGGGTTTGCCTTTGTGCGCTTTCTGGCGCAAACTTTTGGAGACAGTGTGGTCAGCAAACTGGCCGGGGAGGCAGCCTCCTGGAAAAACCTGAATTTTAAACAGGTTATTCACAAAGTAACCGGCCGAAACGCCGACGATATTTTCCGCAGCTGGGAAGAGTATTTACAGGAAACATACACCCATCGATTACAAACTGTTCAACAGCATTTGAAAACAGGAGAGCCATTCGTTAAGGAAGGAATTGGCAACATCCATCCCATTTTCTCTCCGGATGGCAAAAAGTTGGCTTATCTCAAAGCGCAGGGCGATTACCTTTCCATGAACGTGCTGGTGGTGGCAGATTTAGAGACCGGTAAAAAACGGTCGGTTGCCGGACCGGTTGCCTCTTCCGTCAGCTGGTCTCCGGACGGACGGTATCTGACCTATGCCCGCCACACCCGTTTGCAACCCAATGGCAGCAGTTTTAACGACATCTACATTTACGACACCAAACGCGGTCGGGAATTTCAGATAACCAGAGCGCTGCGTGCCACCAATCCGGATTGGTCTCACGATGGCAAACGTCTGGCGTTTGTGGTGCACAGCGACGGTCTGACCAATCTGTTTGTGCTGGAGTTAGAAGAGCTGGAGCTGATTAAAAAGAAAGAATTCTGGCACACGGCTTACTACGATTTAAACGAGCACCGTCTGGTGGACGAAATTCCAGCCGAACGCCGCAAACACTGGAAGCAATACTATCGCAAAGTGCAGTACTGGGGGCGGGATATCCGGCAACTGACCCATTTTACCGACGGGCGGCAAATTTTTCATCCCCGCTGGGCACCGGACGACTCCTACCTGGTATTCGATACATCCATTAAGTTCGGGCGGGATATTGCCCGAATCCCCGCCGAAGGCGGCGAGATGAAATTTATCCTGAATGCCCGCTACGACGAGCGTTATCCCAGCTTTGATCCCAGAACCGGCGAACTTTATTTTGCCTGCGACAAAACAGGCATCTTCAACATTTATTCCCTGAATCTGGAAACCGGGGAAACGGAAGCTCACACCAATGTGGTGGGTGGGGCGTTTATGCCCACGGTGAATCAGGACGGAACCATGTTTTATGCCCTGTACAAAGACCAGGGATACAAAATTTTCCGCATCGATTCGGTGAATGCCCTGCCGGAAGAGTACCTGGAATATGACCGGAATTACCAGGCGAAAATTCCCCGAATTCCCCAGGACGACAGGGTGGTTCAGCCGCTCCCCTCCCGGCCTTACCGTCGGACTTTTGGGCCGGTCGGCATCATGCCCCGGCTGGTAATTGATTACGGTACCATCAAACCCGGGTTCTATGTGTACACCAACGAAATTCTGGACAAACTTTTCTTCCTGGGCGGTGCCGATATGAATCTGGATCGAGAGTACAATCTGTTCAGCCTGTTCGAACTGCGCCTGTGGAAACCCACTGTGTTCATCGATTTTTACAAGCAGAGCGCCAAGCTGGTGGATAAATTTTATGATATGTATGGATTTTATCGCTCCGATGATAAAATTAATGTGAAATTCGATCTGATGCAGGCAGACCTGGGGTTGTACGGAAAGTACAAAAATTCTTTCCAGTGGAAACTGGCTTACACCTACAGCCTGTATCGCGCTTCCATCAGCACGTTTGCCTACCGGGAACTGGCTACCGGAATCACCTATGTGTCGCCACCCATTCGCTATTCCTATTTGCGCGGGCATACCCTGTCTCTGGCATTGAAACGTTCCCGCATTTATCCGGAAGTGGACCGCGCCATCAATCCACGCAAAGGCTATTACCTGTTTCTGAAGTACTCCCGGGAGTGGAACAAATTCCTCTCCGATTTTTCCACCGATCGGGTGGTGGGAATGGAAGAGTACAACCGCTACAATTACAACAAATACGAACTGGATTTTGAGCAGTACATACCGGTTCCCCTGACCCGCCACCACGCAGTAGCGCTACGCTTGCAAAGTGGTTATATCGATCAACCGGTGGACGATTTCTTCAACTTCTTTGCTGGCGGTCTGGTGGGGTTGAAGGGGTATTCCTATTACAGCATTGAAGGGCGTGCCATGAGCATTGGCACCATCACCTATCGATTCCCGCTGGTGCGGCATCTGAACTGGCAACTGGTGAACTGGTATCTGGACAAAATCTATTTAGGTGCTTTTTACCAGTATGGCGATGCCTGGGATCCGAACCATTTTACCCTGCGCAGCTTCAAATCGGATGTGGGAGTGCAGGTTCGGCTGGAGACCTTCTCCTGGTACATGTTCCCCACACGCATTTTCTTTGAAGCAGCTTATCCCCTGAAAGAGAATTACCATCATTCCATTGAATACAAACAACAGTGGAAGTTTTACCTGGGAATTTTGTTCGATTTCGATTTGCGTTTTGAGAAAAAATTGAGGTATGTGCGATGAAATTTCGATATCGCCTCTGGATCGTGCTGTTACTGGCGGTTGCTGGTTTGCAGGCCAGCACACCGTTTCACTTTCGTCCGGACGATTTAAAGGCACGGCGTCTTGCCCTTCTTTCTGCAGCGTTGCGTCAATCGCCCATTGCTTTACGTGGCGACACCCTGAGTCCGCAAACCGAAGCTTCTGCTCCCGCCGGAACCAAATCAGTGAGCAAGGCAGTGATTTTTTCCGGGATGGTTCCTGGCGCCGGGCAATTTTATGCGAAATCGTATATCAAAGCGGGTCTCTTCCTGGCAGTGGAAGTGGCTGCCTGGACGATGTATTTCTCCTATATGAAAAAAGGGGACGATAAGGATGCCGAATTCAAGGCTTTTGCTAACCAGCACTGGAGCGAATATCGCTACTGGTCCTATGTGGCTTACCGTGCAGCGCAGGAGATGGAAAACCCGCCGTTCCAGATGAGCGATTTAAATGAGGTGCATCCCGGTCCCAATCAGGTGTGGTATTTAATTCCGGAGAACCAGTACGATGCGGAGGTCATTCGGGTGATGCGTGAGCTGGAAGGTGAAATGCCCGGATTTACCCATCGCCTGCCTACCACCAAAACCCAGCAGTACTACGAGATGATTGGCAAATATCCCCATCAGTTTGGCGCTGCCTGGGACGATGCCAGCTTCGACAAAGAGTACAACGGAGTGGAAGGTCGCATCACTCCCCATAACGATCTGTACATGACCATGCGCGACGAAAGCAATCAGATGTATTACCGGGCTACCTACGGCACCATGATTGCACTGGTGAACCATGTTCTCTCTGCCATCGATGCCGGGTTTACCACCCGCAACTACAACCGCAAAAAAGTGGAAGCGCGTATGAGCTATCGGGATATGATGTACATGGGCGAGTACGTAAATATGTTTGGAATGGAATTGCGCTGGTAAGCGTTTAAAATAGGAACCACCCGCATCGAACCGGCGGTAGGGGGCAGAACGATGAAAACTGTGGGAGATTCGAAATTCATGAAAAAAAACCTTTACATCTTGGTGATGGTGCTAACCGGTCTGGTTTCCGGGGTTTATTCGGGTGAGTTTTCCCGTCAGCAGCTTGCAGTTGAATGGGCGGGAGTCCGGAAGTTCCCCGACAAGATGACCACCCCTCAATTTCTGTCCCGGAAGCTTACACAAACCGCTGTTGCACCGGAGGCTAACCCACAGGAAGCCACTCCGGACCAGGTGTCACCCTCCGGCACAAAATATGTGCTCTATTCCCTGATTTTACCCGGAGCAGGGGAATGGGCAATGGGGCATAAAGGATTGGGAAAGTTTTTTGTGGGAACCGAGCTGGTATTGTGGATTGCTTATTTCGGAACGCATCAGTATATCGACAATCTGAATGAGGATTTTCAGACGTTTGCTGCACTTCATGCGCAGGTGAATACCAGCGGCAAGGACGACCGTTACTGGGCAGCGGTGGGAAATAACGACAATATTTATGAATACAATCAGGAGCAGTTGCAGAATCGGAATCTGGACGGGTTGTTCCCGGAAACCGATTTTTATTACTGGCAGTGGGACGAAACGGAAAACCGCTATCGTTACAACCGCATCCGGGTGGATGCTCACGACTGGGAGCGGCGTGCTACGTTTCTGCTGAGCGGCTTTATCCTCAATCGCCTGATTAGCGCCATCGATGTTATTCGGATTATTCGCCAGGGGAAGAAAAACGCACAGGAGCGCCATTCCCGGCTACATTTCGATCTTCGCAGCACTCCCCGGTGGGGCAATCTGTTCCGGGTTCATCTTTCGCTGCGCTGGTAAATAACTTTTTATGGGAATCCAGAATGAACGCTACCGAACACTCACCACATGCGCTTATTACCGGAGCTTCCGGCTTTTTAGGAAATTATTTGTTGAAGCTGGCACCAGCCTCCGTTCGGGTGTTAGGGCAGTATCGGAATCATCGGCCGGTGGTGTGTCCGCCCAATTGCCAGCTGGTGCGCCAGGATTGGCTTCGCCCCATGGACGAATTTCTCTCCCGCTATCGTCCCGGCATAATTATTCACACCGCTGCTATGGCTCAGCTGGATGAATGTGAGGAAAAAAAAGAATTAGCGAACAGGTTAAACATCCGGGTTACCGAACAACTGGCAGAGTGGGCAGCACAAATCGATGCCCGCTTTATTTTTATTTCCACCGATATTGTGTTTGATGGAAGCAGGGGGAATTACACGGAATCGGACAGACCGCATCCCATCAATCATTACGGAAGAACCAAAGCGGAAGCTGAGCAGCGGGTGCTTCGTCTCCATCCGAATGCGGTAGTTGTGCGTACTTCCATTATTTATGGGAAGGCGCTGGGCGGGCGGCCCTCCTTTACCGAAGTGCTGCTACGCCGGTTGCGTCACGGAGAGAACGTTCCGGTGTTCACAGATCAGTATCGCTCTCCGGTGTTTGTGGAGGACCTGGCACGTGCCATCTGGGAGCTGGCAGAGAATGATTTTCGGGGAATTCTGCATGTGGCTGGCCCGGAGCGCCTCTCCCGGGAACGAATCGGGGAGATTGTTTGCGAAGTGTTCCGGTTGAATCCGGAATTGCTGGTGCCCATTCAAACGGAAGATATTCAGTTGCGCGCTCCCCGTCCGCTGGATACTTCCTTGAATATCGATCTGGCTACTCAGGTTCTGAACACCCCATTGCATCCCTTCCGGGGAGGAGTGCGCCTGGCGTTCCCGGACAGTTAACCGGGGAAACCGTTCTGCAATAAAATTCCTTTCCGAAGCCAAACAGCCCTGCATTTTTTTTTGAAAAGTGACTCCCGTCAAAATTTTTGCCCACCCGAATTCTCATATTCCCACCGTTTTTAGGCAGGAGGGTCTTCCCTGTTTCATGAATTGGTTCTACCCAACCTGCCAGTTCGGGAAACATAAGGGAAAGAGATCTCCTGTAATTAAAAGGGAATTTAAGTTTACCGAGATTTTCCGATAATTAAATTTTGATCCAGAAATGGCCTCGCGGTCTTCAGGCTTTTCTCAGGTGTTGCAGTATTTCCCGGATTAAATTTGAAGATACGGTATCAATTTAGCTATTTATTATGAAACTTTTTTATTTGCAAACTCCGACAGTTTGCTTTAATGGAAAATTTTATCCCCCAAGGGATGACCACCATCCCGTAAATATCTGTTATTCCCCAATCCATCAATTCATCCCAGGTAAAACAAAACAGAGGGTAAT
>CAZBWV010000065.1:0-28773 GCA_964495805.1 uncultured Calditrichaceae bacterium | reverse complement strand
ATGGGTATCCCAAAATGGCGGACACGTTCGGCAATTCGTTTCTCCCTGGGACGGGACACCACCCGGGAGGCAATTGACCGCACCGTTACTGTGCTTCAAGAAATTGTACAACGAATCCGGAAGCTGAACGGGAAAAATGGGACGTAGCGAACGACTGAAAAAATTTCCGGACAGGATAGACAGGATTGAACAGGATCATGGTTGAAAGTAACAATTATTGCATCCGCACGATGTAATCGGGCGTCCCCCCTGCGTTCAGAAATCTATATATTGATTAACACCGGGGCTTTAGCCCGGTGTTACAGCGCAAGCCATTCTATCTTAAAAACCGCTTCAGCGGTTTATCGTTTGACAACCTTTCGCGTTTCATTACGTTGAATTCACCTGAACTGCGGAGGTTTACTGTTGTTCGTCTATTCATATTGGGCCGAAACCGTTGAAACGGTTTCTCCTCATGCTTACCATTCTTTAATCACCGGGCTAAAGCCACGGTGTTAATAGATGGTTCTAAAACATACAGGTTGTATCCTTAATAATTTTTCAAATCATCTAACCCCAATCCTGTTCCATCCTGTCTATCCTGTCCAGAAATTTTTTCAGTCGTTCGTTACGTCCCATTTTTCCCGTTCAGCTTCCGGATTCGTTGTACAATTTCTTGAAGCACGGTAACGGTGCGGTCAATTGCCTCCCGGGTGGTGTTCCGTCCCAGGGAGAAACGAATTGCCGAACGTATCCGCCATTTTGGGATACCCATCGCCTTGAGCACATGGGATTCCCGAATGGTTCCCGAAGAGCAGGCGGAACCACCGGAGGCGGCAATACCTGCCATATCCAGATTCAGCAGTAGCGTGTCGCTGTGGCAGTCCCGAAAAGATAGGTTTAACACATGGGGGAGTCGTTCTTCGGGGTGTCCGTTTAGCTGGATGTCCGGGATGTGCTGGTAGAGTCTGTCCAGAAAATATTGCCGAAGGTTTTCCATTTGCTCACGTTCCTGTTTCATGCCAGCAGAGCAAAGTTCCACTGCCCGGGCAAAACCCACAATTCCCGGAACATTTTCCGTCCCCGGCCGACGGTTCCGTTCCTGTCCCCCGCCGAACAGAACAGGCGAAAACGGCACCCCCCGACGAATGTACAACAGTCCCACACCTTTGGGACCGTAAATTTTGTGGGCACTGGCAGAGAGCAGGTCCACGCCCAGCTCTTCCGGATGAATGGGCAGTTTACCAAATGTTTGCACTGCATCGGTGTGGAAAAGCACACCGGCTTCCCGGGTAATTTGGCCGATTTCCGCAAGGGGATTGAGCGTTCCCACTTCGTTATTGCCGTGAATGATGGAAACCAGTATGGTTTGTGGGGTTAACGCCTGCCGAACCTCCCGGGGGTCCACCTGACCGTATTCATTTACCGGCAGGTAGGTCACCCGATAACCTGCTTTTTCCAGGAAATGGCAGGTTTCCAGCACAGCTTTGTGCTCCACCCGGGTGGTAATGATGTGTGCTTCGGATTTTCCGATTGCCCGCAGCACCCCTTGCAGCGCCAGATTGTCCGCTTCGGTACCACTACCGGTAAAAAAGATTTCGCTCTCCCGCACCTGTAAGAATTTCGCCATGGTGCTTCGCGCTTCTTCCACTGCATTTCGTGCCTGTTGACCCTCCCGATGAATGCTGGAGGGATTGCCAAATATTTCGCTGAAGTAAGGCTGCATGGCCTGAAACACCCGTTCGTCCATGGGAGTGGTCGCGCTGTAATCCAGATAAATGCGTTCCATGGGCTCTCCTGTTTTGTGACAAAACGAAGTTAGAATGCTACCGAATTCATTTCAACGGAAAAAAAGAAGAAGCACTTCTGCCACCGGATGATATTTCCCTTGAAAACTCAGCCATTTTTCATTAGTTTCGGTTGGAATTGAACAAGAGGAAAATTCATGGTTCATCACGGAAAAAAGTTCTTTATTGTATTGCTCATTGCGGGATTGATGGGTTGTGCGGGGACTTCCCGTAAACCGCCGGAACCCCAACCGGAAGCTCCCACCGTGCTGGAGGAAACCAGTGGAATGGACGAAAATTTCGATCCCCTGACCCTGAACGACGACGATATTACCTTCCCTGCCGAATCGCAAGCTATTACACCGGAGATGCCGATGCAGATTCCCCCGGAACAAAAGGAACCGGCAGCGCCGGATAATGAAAAAGTGGATGGATTTCGCGTGCAGATTTTTTCTACCAAAAATCTGGAAAATGCGACCCAGGCTAAAGCCATTGCCGAGGAGCAGTTTGCCACTCTAAATCTGCATTGCTATCTGGAGTTTGACTCACCTTATTACAAAGTTCGCGTGGGCGATTTTAAAACCAGGGAGGAAGCGGAGCACTACCGCGATATCATCCGTTCCATGGGGTATCCCAATGCCTGGATTGTGAAGACCAAAGTATTTCTCCATCCCGGAAACCTTGTTCCCACTTCCGGGGACGAACAACCAGTAAATGAACCCTGAAAAAAACAATTGGAGGTTTAGATGTCCGGACATTCCAAATGGGCCAATATCCGATTTCGTAAGGAACGCCAGGACGCTTTACGCGGGAAATTGTTTACCAAATTGATCAAAGAAATTACCATAGCTGCGCGCATGGGCGGTGGCGACATCGAAAGTAATCCGCGGTTGCGTACCGCGGTACAAAATGCCAAAGCCGCCAACATGCCCATGAAAAATATCGAAAATGCCATTCGCAAGGGAACCGGCGAACTGCCCGGGGTGGTGTACGAAGAGGTCACATTCGAAGGCTATGGTCCCGGCGGTGTGGCGCTCTACATCATGGCAACTACCGATAACCGCAATCGCACCGTGTCAGAAATTCGCCATCTGTTAAGCAAATACGGAGGGAATTTGGGGGAAACCGGCAGTGTGAGCTGGGTGTTCGAAAAGAAAGGGCTAATCCGTGTCAAGCGCGAAAATTATGACGAAGAAGAACTGATGCTTACCGCCATCGATGCCGGTGCAGACGATTTTAAAGTGGAAGATGAATATTACGAAATCTACACCCGCTTCGAAGACCTGTACAAAGTTCGTTCTGCCCTGGAGGAAGCCGGTATCGAAGTGCAAAATGCCGAGATGACCATGATTCCCCAGAACACGGTAAAGCTGGAAGGAAAACAGGCTGAACAGATGTTGAAGCTGATGAACGCTCTGGAAGAGAGCGACGACGTCCAGAATGTGTTTGCCAACTTCGATATTGATGAAGAGATCATGGAACGGGTGCAGTAGCATTGCCGCCTGTTTTGCCTGGTTCATCGAAAGTTAAAGATTTGCTAATAAAAACGTGTGCATGAAACACCGGTTGTTTGATTGAGAATATTGGGAATTGATCCGGGATTGAGCATTACCGGCTACGGTATTGTTCAGGCTTCGGAAGAGCAGGTGGAAAATTTAACTTTTGGGGGCATCCACGCCAGACGGGGTGCCACGTTTGCAGAAAAGTTGCTCACCATTCATCAGGGAATCCATCAGGTTATTCAGGAATATCAGCCGGATTTTTGTGCGGTGGAGGAGGTGTTTTACCACCAGAATCAGAAAACAGCTATTGTGATGGCTCATGCGCGGGCAGCAGCCATGCTTGCTGCCGCCCGGAACGGAATTCCCGTAGCCGAATATTCTCCCCGGGAGGTAAAAATGTCCATCGTGGGCAACGGCAACGCCTCCAAGGTTCAGATTCAGGCGATGGTGAAAAATATTCTGCACCTCCCCGAAGTGCCGCAGCCGGAAGATGCTGCCGATGCTCTGGCAGTGGCGCTGTGCCATTTCCACCGCCTGCGCTTTCAAACGCTAACCCGGCAGGAAAACCGCAACCGGAAAAAACGATAGAGCAAACAGAATGATTGAACGAATTCAGGGAACCATTCTGGAAAAAACACCCACCCACTGTGTGGTGCAGGTGGGACCGGTAGGGCTGGAAGTGATGGTGAGTCTGAACACCTCCCAGAAAATGGGTGGAAAGGGCGAAACGGTGGAATTGCTCACTCACCTGCATGTTCGGGAAGATGTGTTGCAGTTGTACGGTTTTTCCGACCAGCAGGAACGCGAGATGTTCCGGTTGTTGATTGGGGTGAGCGGTGTGGGTCCCCGCCTGGCACTGACCATCCTTTCCGGCCTTACGGTACCGGAACTGGTGCAGGCTATTGCGGCGGGCGATTTTAAATCCCTTACCCGGATCCCCGGTGTGGGTAAAAAAACCGCTCAACGGGTGATTCTGGAACTTAAAGAAAAGGTTCAGGTGGAACCTGTACCGGAAATGCCAGAAACGGTGCAGCTGGCTCCCGGGCAACATCAGGTGTTTGAGGAAGCCATGCTGGCGTTGGTGACTCTGGGGTACAAGCCTGCCGAGGCGCGCAGGGCTGTACAGGGCGTCTTCCGGAAAACCGAGCAGGAACTGCCGGTGGAAGAAATCGTCAGGCTGGCGTTAAAACAGCTATGGCAGTAACGAGTGTGGGCGAGTTCACAAAAGGATAGAAATCGCCGGCAAATGGTGTTAAATTCCAAAAATGTGGAATAACAAAAAGCGTCTATGAGCAATCGAGATATCATCAGTCCCAGGCCGTTAAGCGAAGATCAGGAGTTTGATGCCAGTTTGCGTCCCGCGACGCTGGAACATTTTGTGGGACAGCAGAAGGTCAAGGAGAATCTGCGCATCTACATCGAAGCGGCGCGTCAGCGCGGCGAAGCGCTGGACCATGTGTTGCTGTATGGCCCGCCGGGACTGGGCAAAACCACCCTGGCTTACATCATTGCCAATGAGCTGGAAGTGGACATCAAAACCACTTCCGGGCCGGTGCTGGACAAAGCCGGCGACCTGGCCGGATTGCTCACCAACCTGAAAGAACACGACGTGCTGTTCATCGACGAAATCCACCGCCTGAACAACGTGGTGGAAGAGTACCTCTATTCGGCGATGGAAGATTTTACCCTGGACATTGTGATTGACCGGGGACCCAACGCGCGGAGTATTCAGATCCAGTTGCCCAGGTTTACCCTGATTGGTGCCACCACCCGCGCCGGTTTGCTTACTTCGCCCATGCGCGCCCGGTTTGGGGTGGTCGCCCGATTGGATTACTACCAGCCGGACGACCTGAAGCAAATTATTCTGCGTTCGGCACGCATTCTGGGGGTGGAAATTACAGAGGAAGGGGCGATTGAACTGGCCCGGCGGTCCCGCGGTACCCCCCGAATTGCCAATCGGCTGCTTCGCCGTACCCGGGACTATGCCCAGGTGAAGGCAGATGGCAAAATCACCAAAGAAGTAGCCGACCAGAGCCTGAATTTGCTGGAAGTGGACGAACTGGGTCTGGATGAGATGGATAAGCGCATCATCCGCACCATCATCGAAAAATACAATGGCGGACCGGTGGGATTGAACACCATTGCTGTAGCAGTGGGCGAAGAGAGCGATACCATCGAAGAAGTCTATGAACCCTTTTTAATTCAAGAAGGCCTGATTAAGCGCACCCCCCGTGGGCGGGTGGCAACCCGACTGGCCTACGAACATTTTAATTACACAATGAGACAACATGGAATCCAGGAAAGACTATTTTGATTCAATCGATGGGGTGAAATATCGATTGAGCGATTTTCAGTACGAATTGCCGGAAGAACTCATTGCCCAGTATCCGCTGGAAGAACGCGACAGTTGCCGGATGATGGTGGTGGACCGGGAGACCGGAGAAATTGCCCACCGCATTTTTCGGGACATCCTGGAATATGTAAACGAAGGCGATTGTTTGGTGCTAAACGATACGCAGGTGTTCCCCGCCAGACTCATTGGGCAGAAGGATAAAACCGGCGCACGGGTGGAGATTTTTCTGTTGCGCAATTTGGAGGGCAACACCTGGGAAGTGCTGGTGAAACCGGCGCGCAAAGTCCGCATCGGCAATAAAATTTTGTTCGATAACAACATCTCCTGCGATGTGATAGACAATACCCTTTCCGGCGGGCGTATTGTGGAGTTTAATTGCAACGGGGATTTTTTCCAGCTTATTGAGAAAATCGGGCAAACGCCCTTGCCGCCGTACATCAAAAGACCACCGGAGGAAATTGACCGCCTGTACTACCAGACTGTTTTTGCCCGCAAACCCGGTGCGGTGGCCGCCCCCACTGCCGGACTTCATTTTACCGAGAATCTGTTGAAACGGATTCAGTTGAAGGGGGTAAAGTTAGCGAATGTGACTCTGCACGTGGGACTGGGTACGTTCCGTCCCGTTCAGGTGGACGATATCACCCGGCACCAGATGGATTCGGAATATTATGAAATTTCGCCGGAAGCAGCCAATCTCATCAATAAAACACGGGAGTCCGGGGGAAAAATTATTGCCGTGGGAACCACCGCCGTACGTGTGCTGGAAACTGTAGCCGACCGCAACGGCTATCTGCGTCCCGCCCGCGGCTGGACCGATAAATTCATCTATCCGCCCTATCGATTTAAAATAGTTGATCAGCTGATTACCAACTTCCATCTGCCCGGTTCCACCCTGCTGATGCTGGTGTCCGCATTCAGCAGCCTGGAACTGATGAAAAAAGCATACCAGGAAGCGGTCAAAGAACGGTATCGGTTTTACAGCTACGGCGATGCCATGTACATCCGGTAGTTCCCCGCTGTGCGAACCGATTTCAGCAAACAGGTTTCCGGGAGAATTTTGCATCCGATGATATGAGCCAATTCAAAAACATCCTGTCTCTATTCGTTTTCGCAATTCTGTTTCTCTTGTGGTTTGCTGTTCCTCTGTTTCCGCAACCTGACATTTCGCCCATTCCCGGTTCGGATTCCCTGCGAGTCCGTTTCCGGCTTTTCTGGCCCGAGCCCGCCGAAAAAATATCTTTAATTGGTAGCTTTAATCAGTGGAATCCCGATCGGGACACGCTTCGCCATACTACCGGGGATTCCCTCTGGTGGATTGAGAAGCGGCTACCTTACGGGGAGTACCAGTACCGTTTTTTAGTGGATGGCAAAATTTACCTCCGCGATCCGGGCAACCCCTACTTTGGCGGGGAAAATAGCAATTCCCTGTTGATGCTGGACCCGCCGGAAAAGCCGCATCTGGATTGGGTGGTTCCGCTACCCGGCCAGCGAATCACCCGATTTCCTTTTCAACTGAAGATTCGTTTTCTTCCCGGAACCCGGAGCGACCGGGTGGATACCCGCCAGAGCCACTGTACCATCGACGGCGTTCCGGTGAAGTTGAAATACTCCCGCAAGCAACATCTGGTTACTGCTCTGGTGGGACGTCTGAGCGAAGGGGTACACTTCCTGAACGTTCAGTTGGTGGACCGAAAGAAGCAGCGCACACGTATTCGGCAACTGGTTTTTTATGTGGATGTGCAGAATGAGCCACCGGTGGTGGAAGCTGGTTACGACCTGTTCTGCCGTCCCGGAGAACCGGTGTGGCTGGACGGGGGATTGAGTTATGATCCGGATTGGGATGAGCCTGTTGATATTCGCTGGGAAGTCCTTCCGGGTTCCCCGCCGGTGCAATTCCTGACCCGTCGGGACACACTGTTCCCCCAGGTGGTCTGTTCGGACACCGGTGATTATTTATTGCGTCTGCAAATTTCCGACGGGCAAAATCCTGCGGTGGCGGATACGGTGGCACTGCACTGCCGCAATTTTCCCCGCACCGGGGCTTACTTCAGACTCAACACCCATCAGCTCAAATTCAGTGAACCGGTGCAAAGCGTTTCGGTCGCCGGGGAGTTCAATCGCTGGCAGAGTGGGGTGGATAATTTGAGCGATCCGGAGGGGGATGGCGTGTGGGAACTGCACAAACCGTTACCTCCCGGGCAGTACGAGTACAAATTTGTGCTGAACAATTCCCGCTGGATTCCCGATCCGGCGAATTCCGTGCAGGTGGAAGATGGCTGGAACGGGGTGAATTCCGTGCTGACCATTCCGCCGTTTTTTCACAAATCTTTGCGCTGGAGTTTCCGACTGACCCGGTCCGGAATCCAGCTGATTGTCCGGCCGGAGCGTTCCTTCCGGGTTCTGGCGGACCGGAATAATCGGGAGGCTGTGCCGCTGAATCCAGGACAATTCTGGCAACCTTCCCTGGTGCATACGGGAACCAATTTTGTGTACGCCCTGGCCGACAGCGAATCGTACTGGTATTCGCCGAAGCCGTTCCTTCTTAAAAACGAAGGTTATGGTTCGGTACGCCTTGTGGAATTTGATCAGGCTCCCGGTTGGGCACGGGAGGCGATTACGTACCAGATTTATCTGCGACGGTTCGGACGGGATTCCACCCGAACCGGCACGCTCAAACAACTGATCCGCGAGCTGGATTACCTTCAGGAGTTAGGGGTGACAACCATCTGGCTGATGCCCATCATGGAAAGTGTTGCCCCGCACGGGTACACTCCGACCAACTATTTTGCCGTGGAGCGCGATTACGGGACGCTGGCCGATTTCGATTCTCTGATTGCCCATATGCATCGCCGGGGAATGCGGCTTATTTTCGATTTTGTTGCCAATCACAGTTCAGACCAGCACCCGTTTTTTCTTTCTGCCTGGTGGAACCCGGAATCCATCTTTCGTAGCTGGTACCAGTGGCAGGGCGAGCGAGAATATGCTTTTCACAACGACTGGGACCAGCTGCCCAATCTGAATTACGCAAATCCCAATGTACGGCACTACATATTGCAGGTCGCCAGATTCTGGGTGGATCGTGGGGTGGATGGCCTGCGCTGCGATGCGGCCTGGGGAGTTCCCCACAGTTTCTGGAAGGATTTTCGACGGCAGGTGAAATCCTGGAATCCTGCCGTATTGTTAATTGACGAGGTGCTGCCGCGCGACCCTGCTTACCACCGCCTGGAGTTCGACATGAGTTACGACACCGACTTCTACGGAAACGTGCTGGATGTCTTCCGCGGGAAAAAATCGGTTGCTGCACTGCGTTTTGGCTTGCAGAAAACCCGCTTGAATTATCCGCCCACCACGATCGATCTGCGATATCTGGAGAATCAGGATTTGCCACGGTTTATCGCCCAATTTGGGGAACCAGCCACCCGCGCGGCTGCCACACTTCTGTTTACCCTGCCGGGTATGCCATTGATTTACTACGGGCAGGAAGTGGGGGCTGTGGCAACCCGCGGCGCCATGCGCTGGGATCGGACAGGAAGTGCGCTCTTCCGCTTCTACCGGAAGCTCATTGCGTTACGCCGGCAGCATCGCGCTTTTTCGCTGGGAACCTTGCACTTTCTTCCTGTACGGGGGAGCGATTCCGTCCTGGCTTATCTTCGCCAGGCGCCGGGAGAACATTTTCTGGTGCTGATTAATTTTGCCGATTCCCCCGCCACCGTGCAGGTACCGGCGCCAGCGGACCTCCGGGCAAGTTACCTGTTTGGCGATGTGGAACTGGGACCCGGTATCCATCCGTACCGACTGGACACCATCCCGTTGAATCCGTACGGATTTTTGATTTTGCGGCTGAGCGGCAGCGGAGTAGAGTCGTGGAATCTTCCTGAGGAAGAGAGGTAAATCGCCCGGAACGGATTACCGTACTCCGGGAAGCACCCGAAAAACAGAGCCGTTTGCGGGTTTTTATTCCTTTCGCTTTGGGTTTCGGACAAATTCAATGTAAATTCTGCGCAAACTGATAGGGGAGATAAAATTTTGAGACGCCTTATGAAATCGGGAATAGGGATACTTTTATTGATGGTTTTAAACCTGTGGGGAATTTTGATGGCCGGACAAACGGATGAGTTTCCGCAACTGCAATTCCAGCCGGAGCAACCCCACAAGTTTGTGTTCTCCAATAAACGGGCGGCGTTCTGGTACGGTGAGGTGCAGCAACCCAACACCGGCGGTTTTCAGGGATACGTCATTCTGGAACAGCGGTATATTAAGGATTACACCATTCTGGCAGATAAAAAGGTAGTGGATCGAACCACCGCCAGCGATATTGTTCTGCGTCCCGATGCGCTGGTGCGCCGGTACGCCGATTTAACCGAAATTTTTCATTTTGTGGATTCACTGAATGTGTTATTGCTGGAATTGCGTCCCGATCACCCCATGGAATTGGATGTCCATTTTCATTTTGTGGAGCAGATTCTCCAGCAGGCGTGGGAATGGGAAAAGGAACGGAAGTTGTATCAGACCCATTACGCCGGTTTTGGATGGGATAAGCTGGTTTACACCGGTATTACCGCGGTGGGGCAGGTGGAAAAATTGGAGCCCATTTCGGTGGATGTTAATCGGGTGGTGGGGGGATTTCGCGGTTCAGCGGGAATCCGGATGAAAGTAAGCGGACCGGTGTTTGTGGCGGTGTTGTTCGCCCGAACCCTGCCCGCATTGCATCGTCTGGATAAATTACTGGAGCATCCCGAAAAGGTGCTGACATGGCGGCAGGAGCGGATTCGTCGCCTGTTGCAAACCAACGATTTTCGTACCTCCGACGAGCAATTGAACCTGGCTTACCGCTGGGCACTTATCTCCATGGACGAGCTGATTACCCGCCAGCGAGTGAAGGGAATCTGGGCAGGTTTACCCTGGTTCAACAATTACTGGGGACGCGATACCTTTATTTCTTTCACCGGCGCCCTGTTGTGCACCGGTCGCTACCGGGAGGCGCGGGAAATTCTGTTAAATTTCGCCCGATTTCAGAATCAGGACCCCGCTTCGCCTCAATACGGCCGCATCCCCAATCGCGTAACATTAAAAGAGATTAGTTACAACACCGCCGACGGAACCCCATGGTTCATTAAAGCCTGCGAAAATTATGTACGTTATAGTGGCGATTCTACCTTTATTGAGGAAATTTTCCCCGTGGTTCAGCGGGCAATGGACGGCGCACTGCGCTACCATCTGGATGAGTGGGGATTTTTAACCCACGGTGCTGCGGAAACCTGGATGGATGCAGTGGGCAACGAAGGTCCCTGGTCGCCCCGCGCCAATCGCGCAGTGGAAGTGGAAGCGCTATGGCTGGAACAGGTGCGCATCTCCCGGCAGTGGGCACGCGCGATGGGCTTCCCGGAACTGTACCGGAAGTGGGGATTTACTCAGATGAAACTGCTTCAGAATTTCACAAAGCGATTCTGGAATAGCGACCAGGAGTTTTTGAATGATCATCTGAATCCCGATGGAACTCCCAACTTCCAGTTGCGTCCCAATCAGGTTTTTGCCATCACCGTACCACGCAAACCAGTACTGGACGAAGATCAGGTCCAAAAGGTGCTGTCGGTAGTGGTCAACGAACTGACTTTTCCCTGGGGAGTTGCCTCTCTGTGGCAGCACGATCCCAATTTCCACCCCTATCATCATTATGCTCCGTATTACGTGCCGGATGCGGCATACCATAATGGTGTGGTGTGGACGTGGTTGTCCGGTCCGTTGATTACTGCGCTGGCACCGTACAATCCCGATCTGGCTTATCGGTTGTTGCAGGAGCAAGCGCGTCAGATGGTGAATATGGATGCAGTGGGTAGCCTTTCGGAACTGCTGGAGGCATGGCCGCGGAAAGGGACCCAATATCCCCGCATTTCCGGTACGGTTTCTCAGGCGTGGAGTCTGGCAGAATTTCTGCGTAACGTGCATCAGGATTTGTTGGGAATTCGTCCTGATTTTGCCCGGGACACGCTTGTTCTGGCGCCTCATATCCCGAAAGGACTGAATCAGCTCTCCGCACGTTTCCGTTACGGTTCCACCTGGCTACGGGTTAATTACCAGCGGCAGGCGGATGAGTTGAAAGTTTCGCTGACCCGCCAGCAGGGAGATGCCGTTCCTGTGCTGGTGCGTTTGCAAACCCGGGTGGACGACAAACACTGGATTTCTGCCGACCATTCCTGGGATATGAAAACGGATCTGACTCTGACCGTTCGGGGAAAAGACGCGAAGGTGCTGGCAAATGGCGCGGAAGTGAAGAAGGTGCACAAAGAGAAGCGGAAACTTCTGACTGATTTGAATTTCTGTCAGCCCACCATGGATTTTCAGATTCCTGCGTTGCGGGGTCCCGGCTTTGAACTGATATCCGCAGACCATGTGGTGCAGCGTCCCGGCCGCACCACCAAAAAACTGTTCGATGTGGACGATCCGGCAGGGGACGATCGCGGTCCCAATGGCAAATATGTGTATCCCACCCATCCCGCTTTCCGGCCCGGCATCTTCGACGGACGAGAAATCACTATCTGGAAGGACAACGACTACTACTATTTCCGGGTTAAATACGAAAACTTGACCAATCCCGGCTGGCATCCCGAAGCAGGCTACCAGCTTACGTTTACTGCCATCACCCTGAATTTTGGCGACAAAGCCGGACTGCGGCGCACTAAGGTGGCTATGAATGCCAATTACACCGTTCCGCTGGAATATGCTTACAATTACGTAATTTACGTCGGTAACGGCATCCGCATTGCCAACGCCCGGGACAAAACCATTGCCGAGTACCGACCTACCGATCTGAATCATCCTATCGGATTCCCCAAGAAGAAGGAAGTCCGATTTTCCATTCCGGTAAAGTACTTCCCGGATTTGAAATTGCGCAATGTTTATGTGTTGATTGGCGGGCAGGATGACCACGGTGCCGGCGGTATTGGTGAATTTCGCAAAGTGGGTAAAAAAGCGACCGAATGGCAGGGCGGTGGCGGTGACCGGGAAGAGGGAAATCCCAACGTGTACGATGTCATAGAAGTACGGTAGCACTCTGGAATTAAAAACCGGCAGTTTGTCAAATTCCAGTGGTGTAAAATTCCTGTACAACCGAATTCTTCCGTTTGTTTTTACCAGCGCCGGGGCACAGACAAGCTCCCCGGCGTTTTGGTTCGGGGAGCCTTCTGAAATTCCAATTATACAACAAAGTTGAACCTTTTGCCACGGGAGTGGTTACAGACTCACGTATGCCGCAACGTCCGTGGCAAGAAATTTGTACTACCTGGTGGCAAAAAAACAGGGAAGGAATCGAGATGATGCTCAGGAAAAGCTTTCCAGGAAAATTTCCCCGACAAATTCGCTTTTCTCTGCTGGGAGTTGTGGTGGCGGTGTTGTTCGTTATGGCGGTGCAGGTCACTGTGCCACTGTTTATGCGGATGGTGCGTCCGCCGGACGGAAACGGCACACTGGATTCGGTGGACATCTGGGTGGCACCCGACCCTTCTCAGAGCATTGTTTATGTTACCGATAAAAGTCGCGATTGCCTGGAACTGCATAATCCGGTGGACAACACATTTATCGGACGGCTGGGCAGTAGCGGAAGCGGTCCCGGCGAGTTAGACCGACCCAACGGAGTGGCAGTGGCATATCGCGTACCCACCACACAGGGAACCAAAGATGTGGTGTTTGTGGTGGAGCGGGACAACAAACGGGTTTCCGCATTTTCGATTCCCGACCATACCTTTATCGGCTACTTCGGACAGGGTGATTTGAAGAAGCCGTACGGAATTGCAGTGTCGCGTGCTGGCGGACAGCTACGAGCCTGGATTACCGATGTGCGCAGCGGAGACGATCGCGTGTACGTGTACACCATCTCTTCCGGAGGTGATGGCATTACCGGAACGCTGGACTTCTATTTCGATGTTCCGGCTACCCTGGAATCCATCGTTATAGATTCCACCAATCAGCGGGCGTTGATTTGTAAAGAGGGTTCCGATAGCAAAGTCCTTGTGTACGATTTGAACGGAAACTATCTGCAAAGCTTTGGCAGCGGTTTGTTTGTGGATGACGCGGAAGGAATTGCTCTGTATCGGTTGGGGAATGGTGCCGGGTACATTATTGTGTCCGACCAGAATGCCTCCCCCACCGAGTTTGAGGTGTTCGACCGTCAGACGTTTCAGCATCTGGGACATTTTACCGGCGAGACTCACGGCACCGATGGCATTGCCCTGTGTCAGTATGTTTTGCCCAACCTTCCCAACGGCTCTTTTTATGCCGTTCACTCAGACCGCACCGTTGATGTGTACGACTGGGCGGATATTGCCAGCGCAATGAATCTTTCCATCCATCTGTTCAACGGAACACCCACCGGAATGGCTTCCCCACCTACGGCTATTCCCCAAACACCCGAGCTGCTGACCAATTACCCCAATCCGTTTAATCCTGCCACACGTATTCGCTATCGGATTCAGCAACCGGGTCAGGTTCGGCTGGAAGTGGTAAACGTTCGGGGACAGCGAATCCGCACCCTGGTTCAGGGCTTTCAGGGAACGGGTACCTATCAGGTGATGTGGGATGGCACCAACCAGCAGGGACATGCGGTTGCCTCCGGAGTGTATTTTCTTCAGCTTATTCAACAGAAAAATGTCGCGCGCCATAAGATGCTGCTGACGCGGTGAGGAAGGGGATATAGGGAAATAAGGGGTATAAGGGATATAGGGGGAATAGGGGATATAGGGGGTATAGGGGGGAGGGGCAGGGATGTAAGGGAGGGAGAATTGGTTTTTATGCCAGCATATTTTTATTTTCTCTGGACCTTCCATAGATATTTTTGCATTTATGTTGAATATTTCGGAAATTTTATCTAAATTGCCTGGCGAATGATAAAAGCGAGATGCGGAATATGCTGCGTGCGGTGAAACAGGTTCTCCTGGCGGTACTTTTGCTGGTGCTGGTAGTATCCATTCCCTTCTTGCATAATCATCCGGCTGGAACGCCGGAAACGAACAACTGTCCTGCTTATTTGTTGCAAATTACCCTGATTGGGGTAATCACTTTTTTTCTGGTGTATCAAACCATTTTTCTCCCTTTTCAGCAAACCTTTATTCCGGAACACCAAACCGTTTTATCTGGCCTTTTTGTTTACCGTTATTTTGTTCGCCGTGCCCCACCAATTCGGTAATCCTTCCGTTACCGAAAAATTTGTTGTTTGATATCGATTGAAAAACCGAAAGGAGGGCACGGATGAAGTATGCCATCGTCCTGTTGCTGCTGGGATGGTTTGCGTTTGGCTGGACGCAGGAATCCGCCGCACAAATCGATTCCCTGAAAAAACAGATTGAACAGCTGCAGCAGAGAATCCAGAAAATAGAGGCGAAGTCGCAACAGGAAGAGTTGCAAAAGCTTCGCGAAGCGGCGTTGCAGGCAGCGCAAGCCGGTTCAAAAGAATCACAAAAAATGGAATTGAAATCATTTAAAGAAGGTTCCCGTTCGCTACAGGCACTGAATCCGGAAATTAGCGTAACCGGCGACATGCTGGTACAGCATCTAATGGAAGCGCCTCATTACCGGGATGGCGAACGAAGCGGATTTCAGTTTCGCGTGCTGGGTCTCCATTTTCAATCCAACCTGGACCCGTTTAGCTTTGTGAAAGTGGCTGTGGGCATCAGTCCCGCCGGTGTGGGACTGGGCGAGGCGTATGCCACCTGGGTGAATGCCTTGCCCCGGGTGAACTTAACCCTGGGGAAATTCCGGCAGCAGTTCGGGGTGGTGAATCGCTGGCATCAGCATTCGCTGGATCAGAGCACTTTCCCTTTGCCCATTCAATTGTACATGGGCAAAAGCGGATTGAATCAGATTGGTCTGTCTATGAACTGGTTGATGCCTTCTCTGACCGCCCATGCCAATGAGCTTACTCTGGAAATCACCAATGCCCAGAATTCCACCCTGTTTAGCGGAAACGAATTCGGGCTACCCGCTACCCTGTTGCACTGGAAAAATTATTACGATTTGAATCGCGATACTTATTTTGAGTGGGGGGTAACCGGTCTGGCCGGAACCAATGATTCGCTTGGGTTAAGTTTCGATCAGGAACATCGCTGGACGTACATGGCGGGCCTGGACATGACTCTTTCCTGGACGCCGGTGAACAAAGCGCTGTACCGCGGGATGACCTGGCGAACGGAGCTGTATTATTTAAATAAAGACCTTTCTCATGAGCGAACCATCACTGCGCTGGGTGGTTACAGCTATCTTGACTATCGGCTCTCCCAGCGGTTTGTCGGTGGAGTGCGGGTGGATGTGGCGCAACCGCCTGTGCCGGACAATACCGACAAAATCCTCTGGCAGGTGGTGCCATATCTTACCTTCTGGCAAAGCGAGTTTGTGCTGTTCCGTGTGGAATTTCGCCACATGGATGGGAGCGACCTGGACCAGGCGGACAATCGGGTGCTGTTGCAAATCGATTGGGCTGCCGGACCGCACAAACATGAACGGTATTAGAAATGAAATGACGAAAAGGGGAGGGGAGAGAGCTGTTCGATTCGGGAATCTTAAGCGTATTGGTTAAAAGATGGAAGGAGAAGAGAATGAATTTGAATAAAATTGCCGGGATCTGGTTGTTGCTTGTCGCACTGATATGGCCAGCCATTTCGGCGGAGCCGATCCATGTGGTGGCTACCCTGTCCACATACGGAGATATTGCCAGGTACATTGGCGGCGATCTGGTGGAAGTGAAATCCATTGTAGAAGGGGACGAAGATCCCCATCACGTGAAACCCAAACCCAGCTATGCCATCTGGCTAAGCAAAGCCGACCTGTTTATTGAAACCGGATTGGATCTGGAATTGTGGGCACCCACACTGATTGACAAATCCCGCAATCCGAAAATCCGCAGTGGGCAGCCGGGATATGTGGCGGTGGCTGATGGGGTAAAAATGCTGGAAGTTCCCACCAGCATGGATCGCAGTCAGGGAGATGTGCACATTTACGGAAATCCGCACATCCACACCAGTCCCATCAACGCAAAAATCATTGCAGAAAACATCACCATCGGACTGTGTAAAGTCAGTCCGGAGAATGCGGATTACTTTAAAAAGCGTTTGCAGCAGTTCAAACAGGAAATTGATCATCGACTGTTTGGTGCCGAGCTGGTCCGGATTTTAGGTGGGGATATGCTTACCCAGCTCACTTTGAACGATCAGCTCATTCCGTTTTTGCAATCGCAGAGTTTTCAGGGGAAAAAATTAATCGATTATCTGGGTGGCTGGATGAAGGCGATGCTTCCGCTGCGCGGAAAAAAACTGGTGGCATATCACAAAAACTGGGCTTATTTCAAGCAGATTTTTGGGCTGGAGATCATCGGTTACGTAGAACCCAAACCGGGTATTCCGCCTTCTCCCCGCCATGTGGAAGAGTTGCTCCAGAAAATGCGGAAATATCAGGTGAAAGTAATTCTGGCAGCCAACTATTTTGACGAACGGAAGGTGCGGGAAATTGCTGATAAAATTGGCGGGATTCCGGTAATTGTCCCGCTTTCGGTGGGTGGTGTGCCGGAAGTCCAGAACTATTTTCAGTTGGTGGACTACTGGGTTAGCCACCTGCTTGATGCGTTTGCCCGGGTAGGGGAATAAAAGTAAGGAATCGGCTTATTCACCGGGGAGGAAACCATCAAGGCTGTTTGTCGCAGCGGAATATTTTAGAATTGCATCGGAGCTGTCAATCAGAACAGCTCCGTGAAGTAGGTTGAGTCGGGAAACCATGGAGCTACAGACCGGCTACCAGAGGGGAAACAGCATTGGAATGAACCGGGAAATGAAAGGCAAATCCTTCGTTCCGCACCCAACCAGGCTATATCATTTTGCAGGGGGATTATTTGCCATTTCAGGGGCTGGTGCAAAGAAGGATGTTTCACCTGCCCAATTATCTTTCTCCTTTTTCGCTACCCGGCACTCCAATCTCCCCCGCAACCGATTCATCTCCTTTAAACCAAAATCCGTAAGGAGAACAGAATGGACGTGAACATTTTTGATATTATGTTGCCTGCATTTGCCGAATGTCTGGTGCTGGTGGGAATTCACTCCTATCTGGGAATTCATGTGATCAAACGAAAGGTGATTTTTGTGGACCTTGCCCTGGCTCAGATTGCGGCGCTGGGGACCACTTTTGCCTTCCTGTTTGGCATCGATCCCACCACTGCGGGAGCTTACTGGTTCTCTCTGGGATTCACCCTGTTGGGGGCGGCTATTTTTTCCGTCTCCCGCATCCGTAACGAAAAAATACCGCAGGAGGCAGTGATTGGGTTGGTCTATGCCCTTGCTGCGGCACTGGCAATTCTGGTTGTGGATCGCGCCCCTCATGGCGCCGAACACATCAAGGAAATTATGACCGGAAGCATCCTGTGGGTTCAGTGGCACACCATTCTAACCGCTGCCATTGTGTACTCCCTGGTGGGATTGTTCCACTATATTTTTCGGGAGAAATTTCTGCTCATTTCCAATCATCCGGAAATTGCTTATCGACAGGGTATCAACGTAAGATTGTGGGATTTCTTGTTTTATGCTTCTTTCGGGCTGGTAATTACCCATTCCGTTCGCACTGCGGGAGTACTGCTGGTATTCGTGTTTCTGGTGGTACCGGCTATTGCCACCATTATGCTAACCGATAAACTGTGGAAACAACTGGTCATTGGCTGGAGTATGGGAACACTGGTGTCGATGCTGGGATTGTACGTTTCTTACCATGCGGATTTACCCAGTGGTCCCACAGTGGTTGCCACGTATGGATTGGTGCTTTTGCTGCTTTCGCTGGTATTGTATGTGGTGCGCGCACCCCGCAAAACGGTTGCCCTGCGCAACCTGAGTGCCGGCATCGCCGTTACTCTGCTGGTTCTGTTAATTTTTTACGGAATGGGAACTGCCTTTAAGTCCCATACTCACCACCATAATGAAATTTCCACCGCCGGAGCATCCCACGAATCTGCAACAAATACCGGGGGAGCCCAAAACACCGCTGATTTCCAAAGTCGATTAAACCAGGCCCGCACCGTGGCGGAATTGGATGATCTGTACCACGAAACCAGTGATCCCATCCAGCGTTTTCAAATTGTGGAACGAATGGTTCAGCTGGATGAGAAAATGGGTACCTTCCATCTGATTGATCTGCTGGAGAAGTGCCGGATTCCGTTCATTCGCCAGAAAGCCCTGGAGTTGCTGATGAAATATTCCGGCGATTCGTTTGGGTACCAGGCGTTGCTTTCGCCGGAAAAAAATGCGGTGGCAATTCAGAAATGGCGGAGCTGGTGGGAGAAACACTATTGATGCCGGAATTGCGAATTGCGTCTGGATAAAATGCTAAAATATGGCTGTCCCATTGTGCGAATGGATGCAAAAATAGTATCAATAAACGGCATTTTTGAAACTTGATATTCCAGAGCAATTTTTATATTTTAATTCATAAATGGTGATGCTTTTTGAATGTCAAGGATGGAGAATTATGAAAACACATCGTTTTTTAACCCCCATATGGATTCTGATTTTTTTTCTCCTTGCGCAAGGGATGAACTCACTTTGCGCGGCTGAACGGTTTCAGCTATTGGCTGGTGAAGAGATTCCCGGGGCACAATTTTTTCGCCAGGTGGAAGGAAACCTGCTGGTGCTAACCAACCGGGAAGTGATTCGAGTAAGTCGGGATCGAACGCGTGCTGTGCTTACTTTACCGGAAGGATACTGGCAGACTGTTTTCTCCCGGAACGCCCATTATTTTGCTGTGTTTTCATTACAATCACTTCCGGATTTGTCCCGCAACCGAACATTGAGGGTGCAGGTGTATCGCAGCGATTTGCAACCGCTCTACTCCCTGGAGACCATTCAGTACTACGACGACCCTTTTCCCGCGGTGGCAGTTAGCGATGCGAATGGAGCACTGGTGCTGGGTCGGATTCCTACCGGTGAAATGTGGTTCTACAATCCGGAAGGTGAAGTGATAAAACACGCCACACTGTTCCCCGATTCGGAGTTTGATCTGGAACGCATCCTGGCGTTGGAGTGGAGCGTGGATGGCAGGACTTTGCTGGCGCTTGCCACTGTTCATGGAATTGCCCCGCGTGGAAGCAACGCTCCGGAACCGGACGGACATCCCACGCTTTTTCGCTTTTCCCGTGAGGGGGAACTGGAGTGGCAGCAGGAACTTCCCGGCGACGGCGCCAGTGTGGCGGCACTGTCCCCTGCGGGAAACTGGATGGCGGCAGCCAGTTACACCATCTACACCGATGGCAGAGTGGAACCCCACCTGCAGTTGTTTGATCGTTCCGGTGAGGAACAATTTCATGGTTCGTTGCTGCCCAAACATCTTGCTTTTTCTCCCGACGAAGCCTATTTGCTGATGGCCGAAAACCAGCGGGTTGCTCTGGTGGACGTCGTCCACGGAAAACAGCTCTGGCAATACGATGTGCCCTCTTCCGGGGGATTGGTTGCTGCCATTGCGCTGGCACCGCAAGCCAATCCCACTGCCCTGCTTATCGCCCGTAGTGAATTCCGCAACCACGGGTTTGTGTTTGTTGCTCCGCGGGTACAATTACTCAATCCCGCCGGACGAATCGAGCAAACAGTGGAATTCCCCCAGGAAGCTGTTGACCATCCCTCCCTGCAGTTTCTCTCCAATGGCAAGGAAATTTTAATTGGTTTGAACAATAACTATCAAATTTACGGGATAAAATGAAACGAGAAAACATTTTCCGGAACGGATTGCCCATTTTACTATTTGTTACGCTGGTACTCAGCGTGCAAACAGGTATGAGCCAGACGTTGTTCCCCTGGCCCATGCAACCGTTCAATCAGAGTCAATGGATTACCGGAACGTTCTGTGAATACCGCAGCACCACCACACCGGGGCATTTCCACAACGGAACGGACATCCCCAATGCGGACGGTACACCGGTCTATCCATGTACGGACGGTGTGGTGGTTTCCATGGCCACGTCGGGTTCCAATGCCTACATCCGCATTGGCGATAAAGCGTATGTGCACATTCAGCCCAATCCTTCCCTTTCGGTGGGCGATCATGTGTATGCTTCTCAAACCGTCATCGGGCATATTTTATCCGGGTTGGGACATGTGCATTTTACTTACGGCTATTACGGCAGCGAACACAATGCCATGCTGGTTAACGATGGGTTAAACCCTCTGGTGGACAACTGGGCACCCATCATTCGTTTCGTGAAATTTTATGTGAACAATACCACGACCGAACTACCAGCAAACGGGCTGTTTGGATTTGTGGATATCATTGTGAAAGTGGATGAACAGAACGGAGATCCGAGTACGCCTGTTTCCGTGCGCAATAACGGCACTTACAAAATCGGTTACCGGATTTACAGTGCGGATACCAGCACCGTGGTGTACGAACCTCCTTACAATGGGCTGCGATTCGTGTTTAACAACAAGCCCAGCAATTCCTATGTGGATATTGTTTATTTCCAGCCCATGTCCAGCACCACCAGCCATGTGTATCAGGTCACCAACGACATCTGGCAGGATAATTACTGGGATACGTCCCAGTTGCCCCAGGGCGACTATGTGGTACAGATATTTACCGAGGACACACGGTTTAATGCGGATACTGCTTATGTACCGGTTACCATTACAGCGGTGGACACCGTGGCACCGGTTCAGCCGCAATTTAAATTTGTGAAGGGCACCGATACCGGATTGCATCTCAGCTGGGTGGCCAATCCCGATTCCGATCTGGTGGGCTACCGCCTATATTTCAGCTTCGACAATCAGCTCTGGACCCTGTTCAAAGATGAGAGTGAGTTGACCTCTGCAGTAACCGACACCGTGTTGCCCATGGTTTTGAACACCAGTGTGTATTTCCGCCTCACAGCAGTGGATAATTCTCCCATTACCAACGAGAGCCAGCCCTCCGATGTGTACGGAACCAGCAACGGCTCTGGCTTTTTGGGGAAGGTGTTGATTGTAAACGGTTTTTCCCGCAGCGATGGCGATTGGCCTTCGGTTTACCATCCGTTTAATTTTACTTATGGGCAGGCCGTTTTGGGTAACCAGATTAGTTTCGATACGGCTCCCGAAACGAGCATTGCCAATGGTACGGTATCACTGAACGATTATGATGCGGTCATCTGGTACACCGGAGACGATAGTTGCGCCACGGCAGTGTTCGATTCTGCCATGCAGGTGGCGGTTCGGCAATATCTGGAAAATGGTGGCCAGTTGCTGGTGAGCGGTTCTTCGGTTGCCCGGGCGCTGGACCCCGATGGTTCTGCCAGTGCCACCCCACAGGATGAACAGTTCCTGCACGATTACCTGCATGTGGATTTCGTCGGTCGTACCCATCTGCATGCGCTAACCGGGCTGGAGAATTCCATCCTCTCTGGTTTGAATTTCGACTTCAGCACTGCTAATTATTTTGTGGATTCCAGTGATGTGGTGGTGCCATACGGGAACGGAGCGGTGGCCAGTGCTCAGTACGGTCTGGATCAATATGCAGCGGTGCAATACGAGGGACTGTTCGGAAGCAGCAGCACACCCGGAAAAGTGGTGGTATTCTCCTTTCCCTTCGAAACGGTAAGCGATGCCCAGACGCGGGTGCAGGTAATGGGACGGGTTTTAAGCTTCTTTTTAGGAATCAACGCTCTGGAACCGGATGGTGTGACGGGAAAACCATTGCCTGCAGATTTTACCTTACTGCCCAACTATCCCAATCCGTTTAATCCGGAAACCAACCTGCGTTATGTGCTACCGGTGAGTGCGCAGGTGATTCTGGAGATTTACAACACACTGGGGCAGAAGGTTCGATCATTAATACACGAACCGCAGTCCGCTGGCAGCTACGAAGTGCGCTGGAACGGTTTGGATGATCGCGGACAACCGGTGGCAAGCGGTGTGTATCTGGTGCGCTTTCGGGCGGTTGCCCATACCTCCGGAGATACCCGGCGGGTGGTACGCACTGAAAAAATTGTCTTAACCCGATAGCTTATCTGTCCCGTTTAACTGATGACGAAATTTTAACCAAGTCAAATGGATGGGTTATGAAAAAACATATGATTATTTTCATCGTTTTTCTTGTACTTTTTCAAACAGGATTCTCTCAGGTGGACTGGCACCAGTTTTACCAGGAAATGGAGCAGGCGCCGTCCATTCATCAAGTGGAGTGGGAGAATTATCAGGGGTATGTTCCACATGGGGAAACCCCGGAATTCCACGGCAAACCCATGCCACTGATTCCCCGCACCCGAGCGCTCTCCCGCGAGGTGTTTGGTTACTTGCCTTATTGGGTGTACGACTCCTATCCCAGTTTGAACTATGATTTGCTCTCCACAATTGCCTATTTTGGCGTGGATGTGGATGGATACGGAAACATTGTCAATCAACATCACTGGCCGGCTTCGGGACTGATCAATCTGGCGCACAGCCATGGAGTACGCGTGGTACTGACGGTGATTCTGTTCGACGGAACCCAGCTTAACACCCTGTTAGGGAATCCCACTTATCGCACCAATCTGATTAACAATCTGGTGCTTCGGGTTCAGTATGCCAACGCGGATGGCGTCAGTATCGATTTTGAAGGCATTCCCTCCGGAAATCGTCAAAATCTCACCGATTTCATGACTGAATTGAGCAACACCTTTCATTCTCAGTTACCGGGTTCGTATGTAACCATTTTTACCCCGGCGGTGGATTGGCGCAATAATTACGACTATTACCAGCTGGCACAGGTTACGGACGGCTTAATTATTCAGGGATATGATTATCACTGGTCCTCCGGCCCCACTGCAGGGCCCACCGCACCACTCACCAGCGGGACGGTTTGGGGATACTGGAATGTAACCCGAAGTGTGGAAGATTACATTACCAAAACCCAGAACAACGTCGCCAAGCTTATTCTCAGTGTACCCTTTTACGGATTTGAATGGCCTACTGCCAATAACGGACTGGCCTCTCCTACGCTGGGGACGGGGACAGCGATTTTTTACAGCACTGCTTACTCCAATGCTTTGCAATACGGTCGGTTGTGGGATATGAATTCCCAGACGCCATGGTACAGGTACAACGATGGGCAATGGAATCAGGGATGGTATGACGATAGTCTGAGTCTGGCACTCAAATTCGATCTGGTGAATCAGAAAAACCTGAAAGGGATTGCCATCTGGGCACTGAGTTACGACGGACAGCGCCAGGAGTTGCAGGCTGCCATTGCCAATGCCTTTGGTTCCTCCGCACCACCGCTTAAACCGGTGAATTTCCGGGTACTCAATGTGGGTGGCGGCGAAGTTAAGGTAGCGGTGAATTCGGCAGTTGGTGCGACCAGCTACCGTCTCTATCAGAGTACCGATGGCTCCAATTTCAGTGCAGTGCTGGATTTCCCCTCACCGGAAGTGGTGCTAAGCAACCTGAACCCGGATTCGGTGTACTACTTCAAAGTTTCCGCATTGAACGGGAACGGAGAGAGCAGTACCACCGAGGTACTGGGAGTTAAACCCACCAGCGAAACGGTACGAGTTCTGATTGTGAATGGATTCGACCGAACCAGCGGCACAACCAATACATTTGATTTTATTAAGCGGTTCGCCCCCTCCGTCGTAAAAACCGGATATGCTTTCGACGCCTGCAGCAACGAAGCTGTGCAGGATAATCAGGTCTCCCTGCTGGATTATCCGGTAGTTATCTGGATCCTTGGCGAAGAAGGAACGGCGGACGAGAGCTTCAACAGCGTAGAGCAAACCCGGGTGGCGGCTTTTCTGGAGAATGGCGGACGTCTGTTCGTTTCGGGGTCAGAGATTGGATACGATCTGGTTCAAAAAGGATCGGCTTCTGACAAGCAATTTTATCGCACGTATCTGAAGGCGAATTACGTCATGGATCGTGTTCCCACCCACAAAACCGACGGAGTTTCCGGCGGCATCTTTTACGGATTGAGCAGCATGAATTTTGACAATGGCACCCACGGTACTTACAATGTGGATTATCCCGATGGAATCAATCCCATTGATGGTTCGTCATTGTGTCTGGTGTACAATGGTTTTCCCGCTTCCACGTATGGAGGTGCGGGTGTTCAGTACGCGGGAATTTTTGGGCAGGGAACACACCCCGGAAAGCTGGTTTATCTGGCTGTCCCCTTCGAAACGTTCTATCCCGCATCGGTACGGGATACCTTGATGGCGCGGATTATTGCTTACTTCGACATCCCCTCTGGTATTGAAGCTGAAAATCCGTCTTCTTTAACAGAAGAATTCCGGTTATTCCAGAATTATCCCAATCCATTTAATCAGGGAACGAACATTTCTTTTGAGATTCGGCAGACCGGGCAAGTACCGGGGGAATTAAGTGTTTACAATACCCTGGGACAAAAAGTAAAGACATTGCTCAACCGGACGCTTGTCCCTGGTCGTTATACGGTAATCTGGGATGGTACCGATGAGCAGGGACAACCGGTGGCCAGCGGAGTTTATATCTATCGTCTGAAAGTGGGGCAGCGCCAGGAAATCCGAAAAATGACTCTTCTGCGCTAACCGATAAAATACCGCTTTTCCGGGTAAATCACCCGGGAGTTAATCCTAAAACCCCGGTGCCTGTTCAGGACCGGGGTTTTTTAAACGCTTTTGAGATAACAAAAAAGGGCAGGTTGGTGATTTAGAAAATCAACGTGAATATCTTAAAACCTGATTCTGATGCCCCCTGTATGATTCCACCAGACCGTTACACATCGACATGAAACAGTAGCCGCGCAATCCATCCGATGCCAAAGGAAATCAGTGCCACACCCAGGCTGATACCCGCCATTTCCAGGAAAAAATGTCGAAAGGAAATTTCCCGAACCACCGAAACGAAATAGGAAAATAGCCAGATGATTAAAAGGACCAGCAGAAGCGTGATGCCAATTGCCAGATAATAGCTATTAACCAGAAAGAAAGGCAATACCAGAAGCGCCACTGCCACGATATAGGTGGAACCCGTGTACAGAGCAGCGCGCACAGGACTTTTATCGCTGGTCTCCGATTTCTGGGACAGGTATTCCGAGGCAGCCATGGAGAGCGAAGCAGCAATCCCGGTAATCAGCCCCGCCATGCCGATTAAACGGGTGTTTTGCATGGCCAGGGTAAACCCCGCCAGCGCTCCGGTGAGTTCCACTAACGCATCGTTCAGTCCCAGCACCATGGAACCGATGTACTCAATTCGCCTTTCGTCAATCATGTTGACCAACAACTTCTCATGCTCCATTTCATCCTGAATGATGGGAGCAATCTCCGGAATTTGCTGGCGCACATATTCGTAATTTCTTTCCGCTTCCTGTTCGTTCCGTTCCATCATCTTAATGGCGAAGGTCAGGCCAAAAATGGCTGCGATGATTCGATACAAAAAAACGTAAAACCGGCTGTATTTCACCTCTACGCCGGAATATTTCACCCATTCGTGGTAATGTCGCTTTTCATCTTCGGCAATTTTTTGCAGAATCTCCCGGTTTTTCCCCTCCACCCGCTGCGAAAGCGCGCGGTAAGTGTGATACTCCGTGAGTTCGTTCCGTTGAAATTGAATGATCAATTCCCGGGTTTTTTCGTCGATTAATTTAGCCATGGAACGGTTCCTTTTTAAGAGAATTCATCTTTCACAAAATGAATCGATTATTCACCGGATTGAGCGGTTTTCAATGCTTCCCAATCTTCGTATGCCCGTCGGAGGTGGGGGATGGTGATGGAACCACCTACCACCAGAGCGATGGACAGCGCCTCTTCCAGTTCCTCATCACGAACCCCCTGTTCATAACAGCGCACAATGTGGTAACGGATGCAATCGTCGCAGCGAAGCACCAGGGAAGCAACCAGCCCCATTAATTCTTTCATCCGGGCGGGAAGAATCCCGTTCTCCCGATACACCCGGGTATCCAGGCTGAAAAATCGTTTGGTGGTAAGACCCGCATAGCGGAAAACCCGTTCGTTTTGTTCTTCCCGTTTACGCCAGAATTCTTCTATTTGATCTGGAAATTTCATTCCGTTGCTCCACGATTGTTTTTTCGGTGGAAATATAAGGAAGGAATGAAGAGAAGAGAAAATGGAAAAAAAGAAGACTTACACAGGGGAAATAGGCTCTGTGGTCAGTTTCAACAAATAATCTTTCAGAAATTCCACTTCCTGCAGCAGCTTCTGGTACAGATTTTTCACATCGGAGAAGTCGTTGGCTTTGGCGTGTTCGTCTAATTGCCTGGCAAGTTCAAAAGCGGTTTTACTGCCCAGATTTGCCAGGGACCCTTTTAAGGTATGAGCGGAACGGTGTAATCGAGAAGCGTCCCGTTTCTGAATAGCTTGTTCAATCTCCCGAATCAGGCGTTCGGCATCCGGCAGGAAGATTTCCACAATTTCTCGAAGCAGCGCCTCATCCCCATCCACATTTTTCATGAGTTTATCGCGATCGATAATCAGTGCAGGATCGTAATCTGGTTGTTCGCCGAAAGTAGGTACGGATGCTTCTTCGGAATAGGAGTGCGGTGAAGCGTCGGTCGGTGAGTCTGGCTGCGTTGTTTCTATCTTTTCGGATTCCCGAATCATCTGTAGAAGCACCTGAATGAGTTCGTTGGTGTCGGAGCTTTTGTACACCACACCATCGGCACCGGCACGAATGGCACGTTCCCGCGTTTCGGGATGATTGTCACTGGTGAAGATGATGATTTTCATTCCTTCCAGTCCCGGCGTCTGGCGAACCCGCTGACACACTTCAATCCCCGATAGCACCGGTAGCATGTAATCAATCACCGCCGCATCCGGTCGTTCCCGAACAATGGTCTCCAGAGCTTCTTTGCCATTGGTTGCAGTTATGGGAATAAATCCCGCCCGTTTAATAAGGCGAGCATACAATTTTAAAATAACCGGATTGTCGTCCACAATAATGACGCGTGCCGGAGATTGGTTAGGCGGATTTAGGTAGGAATTTTCCTCCGATTCTCCGTCGTCCAGTACCAGCATTCGGTCTCCTGCCTGGAGAATGGTATCAGGATCGGGGTCCAAAAAATCCTGCTGAGCCCGTCGGAAACCAATGATTTGCCGATTCATTAATTTGCTCATCTCCCGGATGGTTTTTCCAACCATTTCGGAACCGGGGTGAACGTCGATCCATTGCGGTACGACGACGTCTGGTTGCGAATCGTGCATGGTAAAATGATGTTCGGTTAGTTCCAGCATGGTTTGCGCTACTTCTTTCCCTGCCGAGATAAATGGGGATACCACCCGGTCGGCACCGGCACGGAGTACACGTCGGGAAGCAGCTGCATCCTCAGTTCGAGCGATAATATGAAGCACGGGATTGAGTTCTCTGGCAGTAAGGGAAATAAAAAGATTTTCGGCGTCGGAGGGAAGTAAAGCCATCAAGCCACCAGCCCGTTTAATGCCAGCTTTCAATAATACATCTTCATGCGTTGCATCCCCCTCCAGAAATAAAAATCCCTTTTCCCGGATTAATTCGCATATTTCAGGGTTGTTTTCGATAATGATGAAAGATGCCCCGGCCTTCCAGAGCTCTTCTGCTGCAGCCATACCAACACGCCCAAAACCACATATGATAGTATGATTTTCTAACTTTTGAACAGCTTTCATCATTTTTTTCGTCTCCAGATCTTTTGTTAATATGTGGGTCAAAAGAATTTCAACAAATACCCGGGCGATCCAGGCTAAACTAACAAACCCGATAAAAATAAGGACAATGGTAAAAATACGTCCCGCTTCCGATAACGGATGGAGCTCTGCAAAACCAACCGTAGTAATGGTGATAATGGTCATGTAAAGCGCATCCAGGAAGGGATACGAGTCGATGATCATAAAACCGGCTGTGCCAAAAGTGAGTAAAAAAATGGCCAGTGCAACGGCAATTTTCAGCTGTTTACGCGTGTTCATGAGAAGTTTGCATTCACCTGTACGTTTCATCCTTATATGTCGGTTTTATTATCGTCTGCCTTGTTCCACTGCATTAGATGAATTGGCAGAATAAAAAAAAGAAAAGTATCGGGCCAAACCGGCCTGTTTTTACGCGGAAGCCAGGCCGATACCATCCTCCTTCCGGTTTCCTTTTTTTCTCCCCCGAATCCCCATCCCCCTATACCCCTTCATTTTACATTTTACATTTTACATTTTACATTTCCACATCCCTTATCCCCT
>CAZBWV010000064.1:0-5565 GCA_964495805.1 uncultured Calditrichaceae bacterium | reverse complement strand
AAATGAAAGCGTAGTTTGTCTTTTAAGCTTAGCTTTCAGATATAAAATCTCTAAATATTTTAAAGCCTTTTTTGATAAGAGGTACCAAAAACATCCGGATGTTTCTTAATTTGAGAATTCAAATCCATGTAGAAGCGAATTGTAATCACCCGATAGCCGCGAAAACGAAGTTCTTTTCTCAGCTTCTCATCCTTTGCACGCTGGATGGGATCATTATGGACTGAACCATCGCAGAACACACAAATATTGGGCTCATAGAAAAAATCCACCACGCAAGGAGGGTTAGGTATCTGGTGCTGGGCATCATCCGGCAAATGGAAGTTCCCTGCTTCTAATGTTTGCAGGAAACGCCGTTCCAGATCGGATTGTTTGTCTGTTATGGAATACAGCCATTTTAAATGAGTGGCTCTGTCTTTTCCTTTGATTTCCAGGTGAGCAACCGATTTGATGAGTTCCATCAAGTAGGGTAGGATACGATGACGGTTAAGCCATTCGGCATCCTGTTGATTATTAAAACTTAACAGACATTGGTAACAAGCAGCATGACACTCCGGGTGTAAATCTTTTCCTTCATCATCGAAGTGGCAAACTTTTAAGGCTTCGCGGGCTACCTGTGCAATTGCAGCGGGTTCCTCAACCA
Organism: uncultured Calditrichaceae bacterium; assembly: GCA_964495805.1. GTDB lineage: Bacteria > Calditrichota > Calditrichia > RBG-13-44-9 > RBG-13-44-9 > JALXCH01. The sequence continues at coordinate 4,925 of CAZBWV010000064.1, read as the reverse complement.
ATTTCTGCAATGCCCCGACTCCACCTTCACCGGTTTCATAAAATAAAATAGCCCGATGTTCCCCGCGTCCGATTCGTTCTGCAGTGATTTCATTTTCTTCTAACTGGTATAAACGTTCACATCCACGTTGGAGGGCATACTGGAGCGAAATTTGTAAACCGGTATCATTTTGAAGTTCGGGGGTTAAAAAATGTACCAGCAATATATTTTGAGTATCCTGTACGAACAGACGAAGATTTTTAATTTTCTTTTGAATTGAAGTGTTTGCTTCCAACTGCGCTGGTTTGATTATTTCACCGGAATCCAGGTCTATTAAAAAACCTTGCTGAGTTTTTAAACGCCAGCCATGGTTAATTTTCAGGATAGTGGCGGCTGGTGCATAGGTGAATCTCAGGATTGGTTTGTTCTGATGTTTTACGACGGCAATTTTTACACGGAATTTTCCCCCGGGTAACCGGGCGAACTGATAAGCAATCCTGATTTCGTATCCTTTTCGGCGGCGTTCTTCCTCATCACAGGTAATCCGGTCTCGTCCACGGCACCGAACATTTGGCATTTCCAGAACAGTTGTGTATAAACTGTTTTCTCCGTCGAAACGGGTTCTGCAATGAAAGCAAAGATCGTGGTCTGGTTCAGAAAAAGCTCCGCAAGTGAGGCATAATCTGAGAGTTTTTAATCTTTTTTCGAGACCTCCCGGTGGAGCCTGAAAGCCGACAATTTCCCATTTTCTTCCTTCATGGTAAATAATATTATTGGGTCCAAATTCCCGAATGGCCAGAAAACGTGGTCGGGCAATAAATTCTCCATCCCCCCTGGGAATCCAGGCACGGACGGGAAGAGCCGGAAAATTGTAACCGGGCAGAAACCCTTCGCTGGCCAGATAACGGTAAGGGTAAAAATCGCTTTCTTCGCGGCTCACATCTATCTGGCGAAGTAAATTAAGCTGCCGTATAGCTTCTTTTTCTTTTTGCTGAGCTTTTTCCTGTTCCTGGCGACTCCGGGCTAATAATGTGTCATGGTGAGCTTCTGTAAGCTGGTGCCAGGCAGCAAGGTAGGCTTCTCGCCAGCGGTCGAAAGCGCGATTAAACTCCATGTGCGCTTCCCTGAAAATATTTTGCAACCATTCTTCATTGAACCAGCCACTGCGAGTTAATTTTTCAAGGTCTGCCGCTAAAACTTTCTTTGCCCGATGAATCAGCTTATTTTGAATCGCTTCGGATGTTTGGATGATCGCCTGTACATTCTCATTTAAGGGAAGATTTTTCGAGTCACTGGTATCAATCACTTTTTCTATGGATTGTCCCATTGCCAGGCGTATTTCTTCCAGCCATAGAGCATGGAGATGTGCTTTTAATAAGGACTCGCTGGCCAGTTCAATGCTGGGAGGCCGTACGGTGCCGGCAACCATTTCCGTTCGGTTCTGGAAAAAATATTGATCGTGATTGCTAAATGCACCACAATAGGTAAAAATTAATCCCGGTTGACCCTGTCGGCCAGCTCTACCACTCCTTTGAGCGTAGTTTGCAGGAGTGGGTGGCACATTCCGTAAGTGCACCAGGTCCAGATCGGCGATGTCCACTCCCAATTCCATGGTTGGTGAACAAACGAGATAGGGTAACGGGCGCTGGGTATGGTTGACCTCGCCGCGAAAACGTCGTTCACGCAGTTCGCGTTCATCAGACCGGACGACCTGAGCGGTGTGTTCCCGTGCTTCCAGACCAGCCAATTCCCTTGCTGAACCACGATAAAAGTCCTGAAAGAACTGATTCACGGGAAGGTGCGAGGATAAATCCTCCGGACCGTGCATCCGCCGGGCATACAGGGGATCCGGTTCGGGAGGTGTTCCGTCTCCAACTTGCCAGAGTAAAGTGCTGGCTTCCAGTTGATAGGCTTTCTGGTTGGGATTTTCGGATACTTGAACCAGATATCCTTTTTCCACCAGAAGATTAATAAGGTCATCCAGAATTGCATCGTATTCTTTGCCGTTTATAGAAAGGATTCGGGTTAAAAAGCGCCCCAGATTACTTCGGATACCCATGCTAAATGAAAGTGACTGACGAAAAGAACGACCGGAGCGCACAAATCGGCTGGCCTGGCGGAGTTCAGTCCCCGTTTCATCCAGCCCCCAGAATTCGTTCAGCAGTTGCTCTGCCCGGCGTTTCATCTGTTCCTGTCGTTCTTTATGCAGGCAACGAGCATTCATTGCTAACTTTCGACGGAAATGGTTCAGTATGGCCCGGATAAACCATTCCCGCTTTTCGGGTGTCATTCTTGCCAGAGAGGGATGGAATGACCAGAGGGAATGCTCTTCGCACATTTCTTTTAAACCAAGGTAGTCAATACGGAGCAAGCCCACTTCCTCCAATGTGGGTTGAATTACCCGCCACCCGCGGCGTAAGTCCTCATAAATGCGGTATTCAGTCAGTTCGACAAACGTTTTAAAGACTTCCTGTGCGATTGGGGTGTTTGGCTGAATTCCCGGATTTCGAGCAATATCAGAAATTTCCAGACCGCTTTCTTTAACCACCGCCGTGGCGATTCGATCGAAAGTAAGTTGACCGGCTTTTTTTAGTGCAGCATAAAGGGAACAACGGAGCAGGGAAACGTGAATAAAATCGTTAAAGTGCCCTGCCTGAAGGGAAGCATCCTGACGGTTATCGGTAAACGAAAGTAATTTACTGCGAGCTGCACCGGTGGAATGGGCATGTTTTAAAAGAGAAGTAGCCAGTACCGTTGTGGCACTGGTGCGCGCTGCACTGGATAGGTTGGCAAGTTTACGAAATTCACTCTCTTTGCGGGTGTAAAATTCTCCGCAGTTTAAACATAAAGCAAACGGAGCATCCTGATACCAGGCTTTTATGGCACCTTTTTTGGGGGAATCGCTGCATTGTCCGTCCGGAGTAATCCAGATTGGCCGGGGAATACGATCGCGCCAGGTTTTCGACGGACGACCGTTTCGTTCTGTCCATTCCTCCGGAATGAGAGTTTCGTTCCAATCATTTTCTTGTGATGGAATCATTACATACCCTTCGGGAAGTTCCTCGCCCGGTTCTGCTTCAATTTCGGTTGAGTTCGTTTCAAAAATATTCCAGAACATTTCTCCGTTGTTCAGTAAAATGCCCTGGTAATATTCCTGTCCGCAGTGGCGACAAAATTTTAATGGATAGAGTCGTTTGCCATCTTTGGTGGTTAACTGTCCCTCCAGCGAAAATGTCCGCTGCTCGGGTTCTTCCAGGGTGGCATATACGGAACGTCCCTGGCTTAAGAATTGGTGCAATTTAAAAGCAAATACGCGCTCCTGATGGTTGACTTTTAAATTACTCCCAATTAGCAAAGTCTCCTGCAATTTCTCTCGGCAGAGCCCGGTTTGAACACCGGTTGTTCGGGCCAGGTCATTTGCTGCTTGTGTTAGCGTGCGTGGAATCCGGCGGCGCAGGTGGCCCCCGGCTTCAATTTCCACTCCCAGATTCCATTCCACCCACCGTGCCAGGGGATGATGCCGAAATGTATTTACTTCCCGGGGTAAAGGGGATTTGAGCGCACTTTTCAGCTCCTGAACCGACGGCTCTCCGCCTTCGGTGAATTCCACCAGTGTTTCTTCAATAATTTGTTCCTGCGTAAATGGCAAACCAAACATGAGAGAAGCAAAATCAGCAACCGCTTTCCGGCGTTCCTGGGGCGTTGCTTCCCGGCTGGCTACCATGGTGGCGCTGGTGCCAACGCAAATCATGTCCGGTGATGCGGCTCTTTCTTTCAGGCGACGAATGAGCATGGCCACGTCTGCACCCTGACGGCCCCGATAAGTGTGAAGTTCGTCCATAACCAGAAAACGTAGCCCACCTCCCGTTTTATTTAAAAAACGGCGATCATCCAGTCGAACCATCATTAATTCAACCATAACGTAGTTTGTCAGCAGAATGTTCGGTGGATGTTCCCGCAGCCGTTTTTTTTCAATTTCTAAAGTAGAACCTGTAAATTTAGCAAACGTTACCGGAAAGGGACGACCGGTACGTTGTTCATAGGCTTCCTTTAGTTTTTCCAGGGACTGAAGCTGGGAATTGACCAGGGCGTTCATTGGGTAAATTACCAGGGCAGAAACCTCACCGGTTTTTCCGGGATTTTGGATTAAGTCGTTGATAATGGGTAGAAAATAGGTGAGACTTTTACCGGAGCCGGTTCCGCTGGTGACCACATAGCTTTTCTTTTGCCGGGCAATATCTAATGCTTCCCGCTGGTGCTGGTACAGGCGGAAAGGATGCCCCTCCGGGGTCCGGAAGATGGAAGCGGTTTCGCGATGAATAACACCCTGTTCTGCCAGTTCGTCCACTGTTTCTGCCTGAGCGTACCGGGGACTTAATTGCACCAGAAATTCGGGCCATAGGTGCTGATCTTCGATGAGCGCATGCTCTACGAATTTCAGGATTCGGTCATCGGCAATATTAATAAACGAGCGTACAAAGTGGCGGTAGTCGTTTAATACTTTTCTATGAAGATTAAAGATATTCATATTAAATACTTTTTAATTTTTATTAAAGCTTAAAATATTTCCATAGTTTATTGTTTATCAGTAACTTAAGTGATTTTCCGGGAATTAGTATACCTTCTAAATTCCAATCATATATAGAAATAGAAATTGTTTTATCTTCCTTATGAGAAATCAATACGTCCTCTGGTGGGATTGGGATTACCGATCCGGTTCGGACATCTATGGCAATAGAAATGTCAGTACGTCTGCTTTCATCGTGTATCTGGCAATAAGGAGCCTGCCAGCGAGCTATCAGATGGAATTTTTTATCACTTTTTCTGAAAGAGATATCAGGATAATCTGGAAGTGCTTCCAGTATGGTTCTTTCAAGTCCCCATTTTTTCAATTTTTTTTCTAATTCATTACTACGATATTCTATATTCTCCTTTAAGCTAATATT
>CAZBWV010000063.1:0-9649 GCA_964495805.1 uncultured Calditrichaceae bacterium | reverse complement strand
TCCTGAGTTTTCGCTTCGGGTTAATATAGAGTAAAAATAGCGTTGTCGTGTGATGTATGGCGCATGGATAAGTTCTTTTGTTTGAATTGGTTACCTTCTTTCCGTACGGCCGAAACATGGCTTCTATAAGCGTTCCAGTTTACGCAGGTGTGTTTCAATCTGCCGCATGAACCAGGGATTGGTGTAGTGATAATGAATGAATCGGGTGAATCGCAGCTTGTTAGTCACAGCAATGAATTGTTTGATCACGGAATTGTGGCTAAACCGTTTAATTCGCCGGTTCCATTTCTTCAGCAGGTAGTAAATAATATGCATTTCCATCAGCCAGGGGAGCGATTCATTTTCCAGACTGCCGAAATAGCCCTCCAGAAAAGCGTGGAGAAGTTCGTGATGTACCGTTTTAAACCGGGAGCGAAAAGTGGCAAAAGGTCGGGTGATGATTTCCACATAAAACGCTGCGGTATCCACATAGGGCGATGCGGCACCCAGGTCGTTACCGAAATCAATCAGTGTTAACCGGTCATCTTTCACAAAAATGTGTTGCAGTTTATAATCCCCATGGATTTTTGCCAATTCCATACGTTCTCCGGCAAACTTTTCCAAATTCCGTTGCAAACGTTTTTCCAGGTCCTGTAAATAAAGCGGCTCCACCTTTTTTTGACGCAACTTAACGATTTGTTTTCGGAACAGTTCCATTTGCCGTTCCGCATCAAATGAGGCATTCTGATCGATGCGAAAGTGCCGGTGAAATTCCCGTGCCATTTCTCCGGACTGGAAGAAGTAATAAATAGCCTGTTCTTTGAGCTGTGGGTCATTTTTAAAATCATGGCTGCTCATCCAGGCGGAAAGTTCCACGCCAGGTGCTTCTTCTACGTACAACGCATTTATTTCCGGTTGGTAAGCCAGCGGGCGTACTGCTCGGTAAGGGCGTTGTAATTTAAGAAAGAAATCGTATGATGCTTTGTGAAATTGATATTCCGTGCGAGCCAGTTTTTTTGCCTTTTCCATTAAAATCGATTCTTTAAATGGAATCTCTTTGGATGCACGATGCAGTTTAACGAAAGTACGTGGTAGTTTACCATTCTGAAAAACGATGTCGTATTCAAATATTACCGAAAACATGTGCGTGTGGTATTTCACCAATTGGAAGTGAACCGATTTTGTGTTACTGCCAATCTCCGGGTAAAATTCCTGCACGTGCTGGTGTAAATACTGTTCGATTCCGGATTGGAAGAACTGTTTCCAGTTGTTTGAATTCAAACCACTGCTCCGTTGCTTCATTTTTTGATGCGAAATATACTATCCATACTATCGGAATGCTTGTCTGGAATCATAAATGGAACAGAACATTTTTAAAGGAATATATTGTTTAGATTGGAATTGAGAAACCCGGTTTTTATTTGTTGAAATGGTGAACATACAGAAGAACCCCTAACTTGCAATGGATGCGCTTCTACTGTAAATTTGGGCAACGTTAGGGAGCATGATGAAAAAATTCAAATTAATTTCGCGCTATCAACCTACCGGCGATCAGCCGGAAGCCATTCGGCAACTCACAGAGGGTGTCCGGCAGGGGCGCCGCTTCCAGACCCTGCTGGGGGTTACCGGCAGTGGTAAAACCTTTACCATGGCCAATGTGATTGCGAATGTGAATAAACCCACCCTGGTGATTTCCCATAATAAAACCCTTGCTGCCCAGCTTTACGGAGAGTTTAAGCAGTTTTTTCCGGAAAATGCGGTGGAATATTTCATCAGTTATTTCGACTATTACCAGCCGGAAGCGTACATTCCTCAGACCGATACTTATATCGAGAAAGATAGCTCCATCAACGAGGAGATTGAACGCTTGCGGTTAAAAGCAACGGCTTCGGTTATGTCCCGCCGGGATGTGATTATCGTCGCCAGCGTGTCCTGCATTTACGGCATCGGTTCTCCGGAAGATTACCGGGATATGGTCGTGCTGGTGCGCAAAGGGGATTGGATTGACCGCTACGAACTGTTCGGAAGGCTGGTTGACATTCACTATACCCGTAACGATTTGAGCCCCGAACGTGGCAGTTTCCGGGCGCGTGGCGATGTCATCGAAATCTACCCTGCTTACGAAAAATTTGCCATTCGCATCGATACGTTTGGCGATGAGGTAGAAGAGATTGTCTTTTTTGATCCCACCAGCGGAGAGATTATTGAAGAGGTGGAACAGGCGGTAATTTACCCGGCCAGTCATTTTGTCACCAAAAAGGAAAAGCTGGAGCGTGCACTGATTTCCATTCGTCAGGAACTGAATGAACGCCTGAAAGAACTGCGCGCGCAGGGAAAACTCCTGGAAGCGCAACGCCTGGAACAGCGGACGAATTTCGATCTGGAGATGATTCAGGAAATTGGCTATTGCACTGGTATCGAAAATTATTCCCGGCATCTATCCGGCCGTAAACCGGGTCAGCCGCCCTACACGTTAATCGATTTCTTTCCCGATGATTTTCTGTGCATCATCGATGAATCGCATCAGACCATTCCCCAGCTACGTTCCATGTACAACGGGGACTATTCCCGCAAAAAAACGCTGGTGGATTACGGCTTTCGTTTACCCAGTGCCCTGGATAATCGGCCGCTGAAGTTTGACGAATTTATGGAGAAAATGAATCAGGTTATCTTTGTTTCCGCCACTCCATCGGAGTTTGAGATAGAATTGAGCGGGGGAGTGGTGGTGGAACAGGTGATTCGTCCCACCGGATTGCTTGATCCGGAAATTGAAGTGCGTCCCACCCGCGGACAAATCGAAGACCTGTTAGGGGAAATTCGTGAGCGAATTCAGCGGGGAGAACGGACTCTGGTGCTTACCCTGACCAAACGCATGGCGGAAGATTTGACCGATTATCTGCAAAATCTGAACATTCGCGTCAGATATTTGCATTCGGAGATTGATTCGCTGGAGCGGGTGGATATTTTGCGTGACCTGCGCCTGGCGGAGTTCGACGTTCTGGTGGGCATAAATTTGCTGCGGGAGGGATTAGACCTGCCCGAAGTATCACTGGTTGCCATCCTGGATGCCGACAGGGAAGGCTTTCTGCGTTCGGAAGTGGCGCTGCTACAAATTGCCGGACGGGCGGCACGAAATGCTCGTGGCAAGGTGATTTTTTATGCCGACACCATTACTCAATCCATGCGCCGAACAATTGAAGAGACCAATCGCCGCCGTCAAAAACAGATGGCTTACAACCGGGAACACGGAATCACTCCCCAAACGGTGTACAAAACAGTGGAAGAGATTATGCAAACCACATCGGTGGCTGATGTGCGTGAACGGTATAAAACCAAACGGAAAACCCGCGAATTCGATTATCTGGATAAATTAGCCGGTCAGGAGCTGATTGCCCGGCTGGAGCAGGAAATGAAGGAAGCGGCGGAAAATCTGGAATTTGAACGTGCTGCTCAATTACGCGACGAAATCAAACGCCTGAAAGGAAAACGAAACTGATGCGGCGAGTCACCGGATGGTTACTTCTGCTAATCCTTATATTTACCGGAAAGGCCGGTGCGAATGATATACCTGAACCGGTTCATCGGGCACTGATTCAGGGAAAAGAAGCACTGTACCACTTCCGTTTACAGGAATCCCGTAAAATATTCCACCGGTTGCAGGAACAATATCCACAGTTGCCCCACGGGTATTTTTACCAGGCCTATGTGCTGATGGTGTACTATTCTCAGGATGAAACCAACGACACCCTGGCCACACACCTGATGAATTTGTTGGATCAGGCGGTGGATGTGGGAGAAGCCTTTCGGGAGCAACATCCGGAACAACCCGAACCGTATTTTTATCTGGGATTGGCGCACGGGCTAAAGGGTATCTATTACGTGATTAATCGCAGTTATCTAAAGGCATATTACTACGGTCGGAAAGGGAAAAATTATCTGGCCCGAACCGTGGAAATGGATAGCAACTATGTGGATGCATTGCTGGGTCTGGGAATTTTCCACTACTATGTGGATCTGATGCCGGGGATTCTGAAAATTTTTGCTGCGGTACTGGGGTTTGAAGGCGATCGGACAAAAGGATTGGCGGAAATCTCCCGCACCATGACCCGGGGTACGTATTTCCGGGTAGAAGCAGAATTTGTGTACGCCAGCTTGCGCTATTTCATGGAAGGAGAAGTGTGGGACGCATTAACCCATTTCGAAAAACTGGACAAAGAGTACCCGGAGAATCCGGGCGTAAAGCTGGTTTTAGGCTATCATTATCGGCGGTACGGGGAGATACTCCCGGCTATCCGGCAGTTTCAACGCGTCAGCGACAAATACAAGGAACGGTTGCCGGAAATCTATGTGATTAAATACTACAATCTGGCGGTTTGTTATTTTTTACAGAACCAATTTACCGAAGCGGAAAAAACACTGGAATTGCTCCTGAAGCCGGGATTACGCAAATCGCCTTTTTACCTATCGGCCATTACCTACTACAAAGGGGTGCTGGCGAAAATGCGCATGAATGAACCGCTGGCAAGGAAGTATTTTACCGGAATCCCACTGAACAAACATACCGGATACTGGTACCACGCCTCCCGATTTTATTTAGCCGTTCCGTCCGATTCGCTGTTGTACTACTACACCGTAGCGGAAAACGATATTTTTACCGGAAATCTGGAGCGGGCGCGCCAGGAATTGGAGATAATGGATCGGATGATAGAGCAGGGGAAGTGGCAACCTGCCACACTCACGTTTTCTTTGCTGGTTCGGGATGTGCATGCCCGGTTTTATTTTAAGCAAGCCCGGTTTGAACAGGCAGCGCAAATTTATCGGGAAATATTGCCTCAAATTTCCCGGATTCCCGATGAATTCCAGCGGGCGTGGATTTATATTCGCTATGCGCGGGTACTGCGTTTCCTGAAAAAATGGGAACTGGCCGAGAGCATGCTGGAAAAAGCACGCGTTTCGGATGAAGAATACACCCGATTCATGATCGAACGGGAATTGTTTATTGTGCATAAGCATCAAAAGTCTTAAAAATTTTAGGAGCTGTTATGAACGTTTTGGTACTGGGAAGCGGCGGACGGGAACATGCATTGGTGTGGAAGCTAAAGCAATCGCCGGAGGTGGACAGAATTTATGCGATTCCCGGAAATGCCGGTATTGCTCAGGATGCAGAATGTTTTGCGATTTCTCTGTCGGACTTTCCCGCTATTGAACAGTTCATTCGCGAAAAGGGAGTGGACTTCACTGTGGTGGGTCCGGAGCAGCCGCTGGTAGCGGGTATTGTGGATTTTTTGCAGGAGCGGGGACATGCGGTGTTCGGTCCTAATCGTCAGGCGGCGCAAATGGAAGGCAGTAAAATTTTTGCCAAACGGCTGATGCAGAAATACGGTATTCCCACTGCTGAGTTTGGTACGTTCGACGCCTACCCGGATGCACTGGCGTATCTGGACGGACTGGAAGATGGACCGGTGGTGGTAAAAGCGGATGGACTGGCTGCTGGCAAAGGGAGTGTGGTGTGCCAGAATAAAGCACAGGCTCAGCAGGCACTTCGCCAGATGATGGTGGAAGGTGCTTTTGCCGAAGCGGGAAAACGGGTGGTGATTGAAGAGTTTATGATTGGTCACGAAGCCAGCCTGTTTGTCGTGACCGACGGAACGGATTACCTGGTGCTTCCGTCGGCACAGGATTACAAACGTGTTTTCGATGGAGATCAGGGACCCAACACCGGCGGAATGGGGAGTTATGCTCCCACACCGGTACTCACCCGAACGATGCAAGAGCGCGCTATCCGCGAAATCGTGGAACCCACGCTCAATGCCTTACAGAAAGAAGGTATTGAGTATCGCGGTGTATTGTATTGCGGATTGATGGTTACCAACAAGGGACCGAAAGTGGTGGAGTTTAACTGCCGCTTTGGCGATCCGGAAACGCAGGTCGTGTTGCCGCTGTTGAACAGCGATCTGCTGGAACTGATGCAGGCCACGGTGGAAGGACGCCTCGGGCAATTCCGGTTACAAATCCGGGAAGAATATGCGGTGTGTGTGATCTCCGCTTCGGGCGGTTATCCCGGTTCCTACCAGAAAGGGAAAGAAATTCACGGACTGGATGAGTTGGAAGCGGATGTTCTGGTATTTCACGCTGGAACCCGGCGGGAAGGGGAACGGATTGTGACCAGCGGTGGACGGGTTTTGGGCGTTACGGCGCTGGATGTAAATCTGAAGGCGGCGGTGGACAAAGCGTATCGGAATATAGAAAAGATTCATTTCGACGGAATGCACTACCGCCGGGATATCGCCAGGCGCGGCTGGAAGCTCATCACCTGAAAACCGTACCGGGCGGTCAGGTTCCTAAAAGAAAATATCGGGTTAAAATCGACCACTGGATTCCGATAATCTGTTTGTTGGTTCAGAAAGATCATTTCGCATTCATGCTAAAAATAAACCGGTTCACTTAATCACAAGGAGCAGGTATGAAAATTTTAATTACGGGCGGTGCAGGATTTATTGGTTCCAACATTGCGGATCGCTATCTGGAACTGGGACACGAAGTGGTGATTGTGGATAATCTGGTAACCGGACGCCGAGAAAATATTCCCGCACAGGCAACATTTTACGAAATGGACATTTGCGATGACAACCTGAAACAGGTGTTCGACCGGGAAAAACCGGATATTGTGAATCACCACGCAGCCCAGATGGATGTACGTAAATCCGTGGATGATCCTATCTACGATGCCACAGTAAACGTATTGGGCGGATTGAACGTGCTGCAAAATTGCATTCGTACCGGAGTCAAAAAGTTCATTTTTGCCTCCACTGGCGGAGCAATTTACGGGGAACAGGATTATTTCCCCGCCGATGAGGAGCATCCGTTGCGTCCGCTTTCCCCTTACGGCATTACCAAGCTTACTACCGAGAAATATCTTTATTTTTACAACCAGACTTACGGGCTGACCTATACCGTTCTGCGTTACGCCAATGTGTACGGACCGCGGCAGAATCCTCACGGAGAAGCCGGTGTGGTCGCTATTTTTACCGAAAAGATTCTCCACGGACAACAGCCCATCATTAATGGGGATGGATTACAAACCCGCGATTATGTATTTGTGGGGGATGTGGTGAAAGCCAACGAGTTGGTGCTTACACGGGGTGACAACCGCATTTACAATATTGGCACCGGAGTGGAAACCAATGTGAATGAGCTATTTGCGAAAATTGTTCAATACACCGGTCGCCAGGTGGAGGAGAAGCACGGACCCGCCAAGCCCGGAGAACAAAAGCGCAGTGTACTCACCAGCGAGCGCATTTTTCAGGAATTGGGCTGGAAACCCACCGTGCAACTGGATGAAGGAATTCGGTTAACCGTGGAATATTTTCAGAAAAAATTGACCGCTGAACAGTAATCTTTCAGTCTCAACGGGCATTTCGGACGCTCCGAAATCTGGAATGCCCGTTGAGCAAAAAAATATCCACCCGAGAAAATTTATTTGCATTATTCTTGAAAATTCCCTAACTTTATGAAAATTAATTAGCTAACTAAAACTGAGGTATCCATGAATCCAAGATACCATCGGCTGGAAGAACCGGGCTCTTACCATCGCATGAGGGATGATGCACCATTTCGCCGGCATTTCTGGTGGTTGTTCAAACGGAAAGGGAAAAAAGCCACCCAGATTCGCCCTGGCGCCATGACCCCGGAACAGGTCAAAAAGCGCATTGAAGAAATTGGTGTGGGCAAGCAGGTGGAGATTATTCGGGTGGGTTTTGACGGGGAAATTGATGATATGCCACTCATTGTGGAAATTCTTCTCATTACCAACGATGGATTTACCGGTAAAATTGTCAATCTGGAGCGAGAGATTATCGAAAGTGCCACGGAAAAATTGGTTTATGCCAAAAAAGGTGGTGGCATCATCGACTTCCATTATGATGACGGCGATATCAAAGAAATCAATATTTCCAAAGACCAGGAGTTACTGGAACAGGAGCGCAATGTGGATTCCCTGCGGGAGATCGTCACCGCACTGGATGTGGGGGACACCGTGCTGGTGGCGTATTACGATGCTAAAAATCAGGGAACAGTGAATGCGGAAGGCAAACTGCTGGAAAAGGAAGAAGATGGCCGTCGGTTTAAGCTCCAGATCGAAAAAATTAATAAAATAGAACTGGAAAAGAAGCTGGAAAAAACGTTCGACGTGGAAAAAGATATCGTCATCGATATCGAGATGGTCTAATTCACACCGAAAACAGTGGAATTCGATTAACCCCTTCTGAGAAAGGGGGATGGGATTTTATTTGATTGAGATATGGAATTTCGAATAGAACATCAGGATACCCGCAGCGCAGCCCGTGCGGGTATTTTTATTACTGACCACGGTGCAGTGGAAACACCCATTTTTATGCCGGTGGGAACCATTGGCACGGTAAAAACGCTGAGTCCACATGACCTGCGGGAGAATGGAGCCCGGATTATTCTGGGAAACACTTACCATCTGTATCTGAAACCGGGACTGGAGATTCTGCGTGCTGCGGGTGGATTACATCGCTTCAATGCATGGGATGGACCTATTTTAACCGATAGCGGTGGTTTTCAGGTGTACAGTCTGGACGAGTTACGTAAATTGAGCGAAGAGGGGGTGAAGTTTAAATCCCACTGGGATGGTTCCACTCATTTCTTTTCGCCGGAGAAGGTGGTGGATATTCAACGAGTCATTGGTTCGGACATCATGATGGTGCTGGATCAATGCATTGCCAATCCCAGCGATCGGGCTACTGCCCGGGAAGCGCATTTGCTCACCCTGCGCTGGGCGGAACGGTCGCGTAAGCGTTTTTTGAATACTCAGCCGCTATACGGATTCCGACAACACCAGTTTGGGATTGTACAGGGAGGCATTTATCCGGAATTGCGCCGGGAAAGTGCCCGGGAGTTAATTCACATGGATTTTGAAGGTTATGCCATCGGCGGATTGGCGGTGGGGGAGAGTCTGGAGGAACGAAATCGGATAACCGAAGTGTGCACGGAAATTTTACCGGCAAATAAACCGCGTTATCTGATGGGCGTGGGAACACCGATCGATATTCTGGATGCCATCGAGCGGGGTGTGGATATGTTCGACTGTGTCATTCCCACCCGAAATGCCCGTAACGGCACAGTGTTTACCTCCACCGGCAAGCTGGTGATTCGCAATGCACGCTACAAAGCGGATTTCTCTCCGCTGGATCGCGAATGTCAGTGCTATACCTGTCAGAATTTTTCCCGTGCCTATATTCGACATTTGTTTAATGTGAATGAAGTGCTGGGACTTCGACTGGCGACCATTCACAACATCCATTTTTACCTTCATTTGGTCCGTCAGGCACGTCACGCCATTGTCCAGAATCGTTTTCTGGAATGGAGCCAGCAATTCCGTGAGCAATTTTCCTCTTAAACCGAGTCCACCCACCCGAATCTTTTTTGATCAGGAAAAATGTTTTTCTGACAGGATAAACAGGTTCCCCATCATTGAAATGGTAGGCTAATCTCAGTGCATCCCTCCGGAATGCGGTGGTTTTTGGTTTTTAGACAGGATGAACAGGATTTTCCGGATTGAAAAAAACCATCCCGTCAGGGATGGGATGAACTTAGACCCCCAATTCATTGGGGGTAACCAGGGAACATCCCACCACCCAAATATTTG
>CAZBWV010000062.1:0-27417 GCA_964495805.1 uncultured Calditrichaceae bacterium | reverse complement strand
TCCAATCGCCACTTCATTGCTCAGCTGGTGGACATCGATTGTGCCATCTTTTTCTCTGGCTTTCTGTAAAATTTTTTGTATTCCCTGCTCGCCCAACTGCAACGATCGTTCTTCTACACTGGAACCTTGAATAATCTTACCGTTGTCCAGCACCAGAATTCCTTCATATCCCCAGAAGTTCAGATGAAGATAGCCACTAAAACGATTTTCCTTAAGATTCAGCAACAGCTCTTCGAAATTGGTAAACGAAGTATTCAAATCTTTGTGCAGAATCGTTCCCGGAGGTAAAAGCACTGCAAACTCCTTCTTATCGTGTCACCCGTTTCAATAATTTTTTAACCTGTAAAACAAACAAATGGATGTCGATATCCAGCTCGGTTTCCACCAGTACCAGATTAGGTTTAACCTCGAAAATAAACAGATAGTGATCCCCCATGCGAATGTAGGCATACTGAAAATCTTCCGAATAGAACAGGGTGAGCATTTTTTTAATTTTGTACCAGATAAAAGTAAAGATAAGAGGTTTCTTTTCGTTATGCAGTTTTCCTTCGATCAACCGTCCGTTAAAGTCCACCACCGCTACCCCTAATACCCCCTGATAGCTGGAGATGATCTGAAACCATTGGACCGGAATGGGTGAAACTTGCTGATTCTTTTCATCAATAATTCGCAGTCCTTCCAGCACCACCGAATTCCATGGACGGGTGATAGTCTGAGATGGCGCTTGAATTCCCGCTTCCACTTTAAACTGCCCATCGGTGAGCGCCAGCATCTCGTACACTGCCTTTTCCCCCACAAACGGGTGAAATTCCGCATGCACAATTTTCCCTTCGGCAAAGTAAATGTACCCCTTACGATCCGGAGTGGTCACAATAACCCGGGCCACATTGCGTTCGATGCAATTAATCTGAATAATATTGGCTAATTTTAAATCTTTTAAATTTCCGACTAATACCATACAATTAACTTATCATTTTAGTCACCATATCGCGGATTTCCCGAAGGTCGAACGGTTTTTCCACATACCGTTCCGCACCGCGCTGATAGGCCTGCTCCTCCCGCTCGTCCGATCCGTAAGCGGTAATCACGATCACTTTAGTGTCCGGATGTTTCGCCTTGATCATAGCCAGCAAATCCAGACCGTTAATGCCGGGCATGGCAATGTCCGTAATCACCACATCAAACGGCCCTTCCTCAATTTTCTCCAGTGCTTCGTTCCCCGACGAAGCGGTGACCACCTCGCACTCAATCGGCGAATTGATGAAAGTTTGATATAGACTAAATGTGAGTGTTTCTTCGTCATCCACAATCAATAACCGTTTTAAATTATTTCTGTCCATATCCCCTCCAACAATTATGAACCCTAATGGTGCAAAAAAGCTGGTAATGCCAGAATGAATGTGGTTCCTTCGTTAACTTTGCTGGTAACATCAATTTTTCCCCCGTTTTCTGATATCAGTCGGCTGCAAATGGAGAGTCCCAATCCAACACCTTCTGCTTTGGTGGTGTAAAAAGGATTAAAAATCTTGTCCAGTTCTTTTTCGGGAATTCCCGTTCCGGTGTCCGAAATTTCCACCATCACATATTCGAATTGAGATCGATTGACCTTTAGTTTATCTCTTTCTTCTTCTAATAGCCGTAGCTTTTTTTTGTAGGTTGCCACCCGAAGGGTTCCTCCATCGGGCATGGCATCGATAGCGTTCAAAAAGAGATTCAGGATGACCTGTTCAATCTGGGTTTCATCGACAAATACCTGGGGTACATTGCTGCCGAAATCGGCCTGGAATTGAATATTCCGCTTTTGCATTTTGGGTGCCAGCAGCAGGTACACGCCGTCAATAATCATTTCGATATCGTGAAAATTCAATTTGGGTTTGGTGGGGCGGGCAAATTTGAAAAATTCCTGCAGCAGACGGTTGGCTTTGTCCACTTCCCGCACGATGCGAGTAATGATCTGGTTGCGAAAATCATCCGCACCGAAACTTTCTTCCAGAACCTGAGCGGCAGCTTTAATACCAGCTAAGGGATTGCGAATTTCGTGAGCAATTCCCGCAGAAAGTTCTCCCAGCAAAGCCAGCCGTTCCATCCGTTCCACCTGCATTTTTAATTGTCGGATTTCGGTTAAATCCCGAAATAGCAGGATCACTCCGTCGAATTTATTATTCTTGTCGTGAATAGGCGAAGCACTTACCCCAACAATTATATTGGAACCGTCTTTTTTGCGAAAAACAATCTCTTTTTCGTCCACTTTTTTGCCGGGGATAAAAATGGATTTCAGAAATTTGCGGGTTTCCACATCCTCGGGAAATAATTCGGTCACATAACGTCCCAGCAATTCTTTCACGTTATAACCCAGCATGTCTGCAGCCATGCGGTTGGCAAAGGTAATTTCCCCATCCAGATCCAGAGTTAATAACCCACTATTAATATTCTGGATGATGCACTTGTAAAAATTATAAACTTTGTCCAGAAGTTGAAATTGTTCGGAGACGGCTTCTTTCTGTTCAATTGGTAAGTTACTGGCATCGGTAGAATTCCCGGATAAATCTTCCAGAAGATTGGAGAATTGTTGATTTAACAGCTGAAAAATTTGCTTCTGTTTTTCTAATTTCGATTGCATGTGCGCTTACCTAATCCGTTGTCCGGCAATATATATTATTTTCGATAAAAAATCTATCTATTTTTGCCGAATCCCGGAATCGCTTTCCCTTTCGGATGCATACCAATAAGGTCTCTCGCATCTCCGAATGTCAACAAACAAGCGAAGAATGGCACCTCTCAGCTCCGGTGAGCCATTGCTGTTTTGACCAGATCTAACAAAAAAAACCGAGTAACCACCTCCGGTACCCGGTTCCTCACAACAATTAAAGGGAAGTAAATTCGTTAAACCGCTTTAAACATATTATTCATTGGCCGAAAAAGTATTCCGGTCGCTCTCTAATTCCAGCGTTACCGATCCAAAAAACGCTTTCATTTTTGCTTTTAACGGTATTCGACGACTATCCCGGGAGAACCATCCTTCAAAATCATCCCGAATCCCGGCAATTCCGATAAAACGCACTTTTCCGGTAACATAATATGCTGAACTTTTCATCCCATTATATTTCACCTGCTGGACTTCACCCACATCTTTGAAATAGCAATTTTCTTTTCCGTTTAGCACAAAAGTGGGAACTGCCACGTTGTGCATATTTTCTCCGGACAACTTTCGGGCAAAAAATAGCAGCGACAGAACATCCCGATAGGTTTTATCCATGGGTTGCACGTCATCCGAAACCGGTTCGATGCGGTCGGGATAAATCTTTTTCACCACCACCCGAACCTGTTTCTGATCATGATTAAAAAGATAATCGGTTTTTAACACATATCCGCTTTTTTTCTCCCAGGCGTAAAATGCCACCGGTACCGCATTGGTATCCACGTAACTCTCGTAAATATCGTGCAGTGTAATGAAGGGAATTCCAGGAGCAGAGTCGATGTATATTCTCAGTTTATAATACTTCCCTCCGTGGGTTTCCACCAATCCTTCGTTTACCAGACGAATGGTTCCTACCCGAATAAACGTCCATTTGACTTTATACACCAATTCCTCACCTTCCACAAACACATTGGCCTTCTGGTGGGAAATATTTCCGTACACGCCCATTACCAGGATCAGAAAAATAACCAGTCCCCATAAAATCTTCTGAAATCTCATCCAAAAACCTTCTTTTTTTTCTACAATAATCGACTTACTACAACGAAAAATTACCCATAAAGTTTCCCGAAGACAGTGACGGACAACAATTTGAAGGGGCAAGTGGTAAGCGAAAAACTCAGAACTTATTTCTCCAAACGGCAAAACTTTCCTCCCCTTCCCCAAAAGCACAGCTCAATGGGTGCGGTTTTCCGAACTTAACGGGAAGATGCTACCTGGTCAATAAACGGCTTCAATTCCCGAAGATATATGTTATCCCACACGTAATTCCGAATCACATTCCGATACATGCGATGGGGCGGTAAATTTCTCAGAAAATCCATAATTTTTTTTGCGATGGTCTCCGGAGTATCGGAAAGGCCAAAGTACACCACATCTCCATCGCCGATCTCCTGAAACGGAGCAATATCCGAACAGACAATGGGTAGCTTAATCATACCGGCTTCTAACAAGGGGATGCCGAATCCCTCTTGAAGGCTGGGCATAAACAGCAGGTCGGCAATCAGGTACAGATCGCGGATAATGATGCGATCGGCGCTAAGTTTTTCCCCGCTGCGGAAGTAATATTCCGCCATGATAAGAATATCCTGTTCCACCCGCAATTCCCGGGCTAACCGTTTTAAGCGACGATAGTAATCCACCGTTTTGGCTTCGTGGGGATCGTAGGCGCCGGTTAACAGCAATCGGGCAGCTACTCCCCGATCCTGCAAAGCTCGAATCACCCGGATGGAAAGTTCAATGTTCTTGCGTGGATGCAGACGGGAAGGCTGCACCAGCAACAACTCGGCTTCGAACAGACGACTCTCCTGAATCACCCGTACTGTGGTGTTGTCCAGCCGGAAAAACCGGATAGGGTCTATTCCGTTGGGAATAACCTGTAGGGAGGCGTGCTGCCCGTACAACTCCCGAAACTGCTGCTTACGACTTTCGGAAATTGCAATGTAATGAATATTCGGATTAAACCGTCGCAGAATCTGCCACATCTCCCCATCCAGAAACTTCGGATAATTCTGGTAAAAATACGGGGAATCGTGGTTCCAGCTAATTACCGGAATTTTTCCAGAATCTGCCAGACGATGCAATGCATAGGTAAGCGGTAAATTGTAGTGCATGGTCAGGACGTTATGGGCAATCAGCAGGTCAAAATCTACCAGCGCCTGTTCCAGATACTGATGAATCCGTTCCACGTAGTGAAAGAACTGTTCCTGTTTTTCCTCCAGACGGGAATGGAGATGCATAATTTCGCGGTAGCGAGAACCCAGAAGGGGATTTAATTCAATCTCGAAACGATTATCGAATTGACCACCGGTACCGGCAATGATTTTTACCAGATGATGGTTACGAAAAAACAGGGAAGCCTGCTGACGAACGACCTCCTCCACACCACCCACCACGGGCGGACAGGAATAGTGCAACAGGGCAATGTTTTCCCGACTCATGGAGCCTCCTAAACCGTGGTAAATTTGTCAATGAGATGAAGCAAGCGTTTTTCTAACACTTCGTAGGAGAAAAATTTGCGCGCCTGCTGGTAATTCCATTCCACCATTCGCTGTCGCCGCTCCGGATTGCCTAACACTTCTTTAATTTGCTCGGTTACCGAAGCGGAAACAAATCCGTTCATGACAATGACATCAAATCCTTTCGGTTCAATATCGGCAATGTAAATGGAATAGCGATTGACCACAATGGGTTTGCGGTAGTAAATGGCTTCCAGAAAAGCGTTGCCAAACCCTTCGTAACCGCTGGGATAGGTCACCAGATCGGCACAGTTGTACATATCGGCAATGGTGTAGAGCTTTTCCCCTTTTTCGTTGATTCCGCGGGTGGGAGCAATCAGATGATCCACCGGTACGATCTCGACTCCCAGATGACGGGCATAATCAAGAATGCGTTCATAATAATCGTCCCCTTCGTCGCCGGTAGCATGTGAAATAATCAACCGGGGATTTCGCAGTTCCAGACGATGGACAATTTCGATGGAGCGCTCAATCCACTTGCGCGGCACCACCCGGGTGGGTTGCAGAATAAACGGATCGTCTTCTGCCAATCCCACTTTCTCGCGTAAATCATCGCAGTAATGGTCCGGTTCCGGGGGTTCCTGCGCATAGTTCAGCACGTTGGGAATCACATGATTGGAGATACCCCGCCGGTAACTTAGCTCCTCGGAAGCCAGCGTATTGATGACCACATGCTCGATACTGGGTAAATGCGGCGGGAACGCAGCGTTCAAGTAATCCCGGCAGGAATTAATCAGAAATCGGCTCCGCTCCCAGGTAAAGTCATGATGATGCGCAATGGTGGGAATACCCGTTTCGGCAATAAATTCGGTAATGGCCAGCCCCAGAGGGATGTTCATGGGAATGGCCAGCGCATTTTCCGGAATGATTAAATCCAGCTCGAATTTTTCTTTAAACCGATACAGCGCTTCCTTCAGTCTGTCCTTCACCTGCTGAATTTTCCGGGTGGTTTCGATCCGCCGGGTGCGCTTGCCAAACAAGTCCGAATTGATTTCCTGAATTAACGGATGCTCAAAGAATGCTTCCTCCTGCAGAAAACTTCGTTCTTCCGGTCTGTCCAGCAAACCGGCAAAGTAGTAACACCGGTAACCGTTCCGGGTCAGTACATCGTCCCATTTTTGAATTTCCAGCGAAACGCCATCCGTTCCGGCAATTCGTGTGGAGACAAATCCAATGTTTTGAATATGATTGTAGGGTTGCATCAACATGACCGTTCCTCCATCTTCCTGGTGCGGCATATTCTGAAGACAGGTTTTTCCCTGCCGTTACTCTTCAATTCCAAACAGTTCTTCCACCAGCTGGTATGGTGAAAGCCGGTGTTCCAGAACACTTTTTATTTTTGCCTGGAACAGCTCTTTGCGCCGTGGATTCCAGAAATTTTTACTCAACTCACTCTGAATCAGCTGACGCACTTTTTCCTGCAGGCGCAGGGAGCGTTTTTGTTCCAGCTCCCCCTGTTCCAGTAAAAAAGTGCGGTGCCGCGAAACTGTTTCCACTAACTTATCCACTCCAATACCGCGATTGGCCACCGTTTCCAGAATGGGAGGCAACCAGTTAATCCGTGTATGGGTACTGCGCAGTTTCAGCATCATCTCCAGCTCGATTTTCATTTTGGTAGCGCCTTCACGGTCGGCCTTGTTAATAACAAAGATATCGGCAATTTCCATGAGACCTGCTTTCATCGCCTGAATGCTGTCGCCGGATTCGGGAACCAGGACCACAATGGTCGTATCGGTGGCACGAGCCACGTCCAATTCGCCCTGCCCCACTCCAACGGTTTCGAAAATAACATAATCCATCCCTGCAGCATCCATCAGGTCTGCCACCTCCTGAGCGGTTTTAGCCAGTCCGCCCAGACTCCCCCGTGTGGCCATGCTGCGGATGAAAACACCCGGATCGGTAGTTAGCTCGCTCATGCGAATCCGGTCTCCCAATACCGCACCACCACTAAAGGGACTGGTCGGATCCACAGCCACAATACCGACGGTGCGATTTTGTTTGCGCAGTTCCCGGGCAATTCCGGAAGTTAGCGTACTTTTTCCCGCACCGGGAGGGCCGGTAATGCCAATGCGATAAGCATGGCCCACCTGCTGGTAAATTTTTCGGGCAATCTCCTCCGCAATCGGGTGTTCATCTTCGGTAAAACTAATGGCGCGTGCCAGCATGCGACGATCGCCCTGTTCAATTCCTCGAACAATACTTTCCACTGTCACTGTCTCTTTCATACCTGTTCTCACTCAATGATTCCAAAATTTCCTGCGCTTCCGGAGAATTGTTCACCGGTTTTTCCTTTCTGCAGAAGTTTTACACAAAAAACCTGTTTTTTCAATTTTCAACGGAGGAACCGGTTCCAGTTCACTCCTTTTTTGTATCGGACAAATTAAAATATACACATTCCTCCGAACAATTGCAGAGAAATTTATTTTTCCGCGAAACGCGACAGGTTCTGTCGAAATGCAGGCATGGCTTCCATGGCACTCATCACCATCTCCGGTGTGATTTCCTCCATGCAAACCATCGAAGCGCACTGGCGTAAACCGCAGAACCGACAGGAGACTTCCGGTACCAGCACCGCATGGTTAGGATTATCCGGGGGTGTCCACAGCTCCGGGGGATCGGTGGCAAACAGGCTGAGTGTGGGAGTTCCCACCGCTACTGCCAGATGCTTGGGCCCGTTATCGTAAGAAAAATGAAATTGCACCAGCGAAAGGTAAGCAGCAAACACCTGTAGCGGCCATCCCGGTAATACATACACGGGTGTTTGAGAAAGTTGCGCTACCCGCTCCACCCATTCCCTTTCTCCCCTTGCCCAATTGTACAACACGGTGATGCCATACTTTTCTCTGAGCATATCGCTCAGTCGAGCAAAACGTTCGGGAATCCACTGGCGCGCCTGGCGTTTTCCTTTGGGGGTCATGTTCATCAGAAACGTATTTTCCGGAACACCCATCTGACGCAAATCGTGTTGCACTCGTTTCAGGTCGGCGGGATTCACCACAATTCGGGTCGTGCTATTTACTTCACGGATTCCCAGCACCTCCAGCGCCCGGCATTTCTGGATGGCAACATACTCCCGCCGTTGATTGGCATCCGAAATCAGATTGTACGCCCACTGGCGACGCTTCATCTTCCAGCCCAGACGGTACCTGGCTCCGGAAAGGTATGTGAGATAAGCTGTTCCCGGTGTTCCTTGATAATCAATCACCAGATCGTAGTGCTGTCGCCGCAACCGGGGGAACAATCGGGGAACGGTGGATACCCCTTCAGGGGAATTTACCGGGAGCACCGTGTTCAGTTCAGGCAGGCCATCCAGTAGAGGAGCCATCAAAGAAGAGGTAAGAAAATCGATGCGCGCTTCGGGAAAATGATGACGCAGCACCGGTAACACGGCCGTGGTCAACACCACATCACCTATGGCGCGCAGCTGAATTACCAGAATTTTTCCGATCGCTTTTTGATCAATGAGCATTTAACGCATTCCCCAATTGACTTAACGCCTGTACAATTGCTTCCCGGTCAGCTGCTCTTCCCCGATACATCAGGGAAATATGGCGATTCGGCTCCTGATACCCGTACTGCACGGGATTGGAATGGCGAAAGATGGTCAGTGTGGAGAGTCCCAATGCCACTGCCAGATGCATGGGACCGGTGTCTGCGGAAATAAACAGAGAGAAAAGAGCAAAGAAAATGGCAGTTTCCCGAAGGGGACGAGACCACACCAGCGTTTTCTCCCGTAATCCATCAGGAAGTTGCTGGTAAATGGCTTCATCCGCAGGACCCAGTGCAGGAATGACCTCCAGACCGGTTTGTTTGCGGATCTGTTCATACAGAAAGCTTATCAGCGAAATGGGTAACACTTTATCTCCCGTTGCTCCCAACCAGAGCAAAGCCGATTTGTGCGGAAGGGATATCCCCCACTGAGCGAAGGCTTCCCGGATGGTTTGCTCCGGTACATGGAATCCCCCCCATTCCAATGGCGCTTGGGGATAAAAATGGCGCCATAAATCCAGTTGAGCCGCCGCGTAATGTTTCTCAGCGGAAGAGGGAATCGCAATATGGTAAAATTTCTCGCTGTTTTTCCACCGAAAACCGACCAGTGCCCGGGGTTTCAGAAAGCGGCCCATCAGTGCCTGGGAAAGGGAAAAACTATCCGGATTATGACTGCTGATGATCAGATCGTAACGCTGACGACGTAACCGGAAGAGCAACTGCACCAGTCGCCAGGGCAAACTCAGCAAATAACGCTGACGGTAGGGCCAGAGGTGGTGCACCAAATCCGGAGCAAACTCCCGGTACAATTCCGCCACCGGCTGATGGATAAACAGATGCAGTTCAATATCGGGACGGGTACGCCGAATGGCATTCAGCAAAGGAAGCAGCAGAATACCGTTGCCAATCCGCTGATCCAGACGATAAACCAGAACTCGATGGATTTGCTCCGGGGGCAAACCAATTTGATTTGACGATAAGAACAAACCGATCAAATTCTCCAGAAACCGCTTTCCCCAAAATTCCAGCTTTTTCATTAACCGCTTCATCATGTCTCAAATGTAAAGTTCTATCGTAAAATCTGCAACCACTGCATTATTTTAAACTTTTTTGTATAGGTGTTGTCTTGAGGTAAAAAATTTGCTAAATTAGACCAAGTTGGTAATATAATACCTTTACGTAGAGGATAAATTCGGTTGTTTCAAATTATAAGCACATTAGGACCAGCCAGTTTAAACACAGAATTTCTGGAACTTTGCGACAAGTATCACCAATTATACTTTCGGTTAAACGGTTCACACCTGAACGAAACAACATTATATGAATATATAAAATTTGTCAAAAGAACACTTCCGGGAAAATCCATCCAATTTTATCTGGATTTACAGGGGAGTAAAATTCGGATTGGGGAGTTAGCACAACCGCTGATGCTTCGGGAGCACCAGATGATTACACTTGCTTCCAGGGATAGCGGTTCTGAAGCTGTACTCCATTTACCCGGGGAGGTTTTTGCTCAATTACGTTCTTCATTAGAGGTATTGTTACAGGATGGCACGATTCGATTACGAATTGTGCAATGGTCGCCTCATGAGGCCACGGCGGAGGTTATTCAAGGTGGCACTCTAAGAAGCCGAGCAGGTATTTATTTTCGGGGCCTTTCTTTTTTCCAACGCAATATTCCATACAATCAAAAAGTACAGATACAAATTGCCGCAAAATCCGGAATAACTCACCTGGCTCTTTCCTTCATCCAATCGGCCGAAGAGATGAATACCTTACGGGAGTTTTGTGAGAAAATCGAATATTCACCCAAATTTATTGCCAAGATAGAACGGCCCGAAGCACTTCAACGGTTGTCTTCCATTATAAGCGTGGCAGACGAAGTCTGGTACTGCCGGGGCGATCTGGGAGAATTCCTCCCGTGGAAGGAGTTGGGACCCTGGCAGGAGAAAACCATTCAGATTGCCAGGCAACAACAAAAACCCGTTTTTATTGCCGGACAGGTATTTCAACACATGACTAATTATCCCCAACCAACGCGCAGTGAAGTTGTTCATTTTCACTATATTCGGAAACAAGGCGTATCGGGTATTGTGCTTTCGGATGAAACTGCTATTGGCCAGTTTCCACAGCATGCGCTCCAGGTAACATATAATCTGATTTAGAACAACATTTTTATCGATCTGATTTAATTGAACGTTCCGTAATAACCTGGTTAAGGACTAACACCTTATTGCGATCAGGTATAATGGTCGGGGATGTTACGTGCATTTTACCGATTGGAAATTTGTTCAAGAATTAACATTAAGTTCATATGTTATCATACGATTATCATTAAATGATATTGGGGGAAAAAATCTGGTTTTTTAATTATGGACACAATGAACGAGACCATGCAAAAAGTACATACGATACTCTCTGAGCAGGAACAACATGAAATTTTCGAAAGATGGCTGGAAAAAATTCAGCAAATTATTTCTATCATCGAATATCGGGGACCGTTTAATCAACAAAAGATTTACCGATTTTATTCTTCATTGATGCGAGTGATTCATGGAGAAGACTCTTTCCTTCATTTTCAATTGTTGGATAGTTTTATTCCACTATTCCGAAAATACCAGATATCGGAGCAAGATACTTTTCTGGTACTGTCTCAATTGCGCGAGATTATTCTGAATAAATTCCTGGAAAAAAATGTTTTATCTCCCCAGATTCTCAATCGAATTTTGCAAAAATTTGATGAAGTAATCACCTTTGTTCAACGTTCGGTCCTGCTGCAAATGCAAATCAGCAAGGATGAAAATCCTTTAAATTTACACTCTGTCGCCGATCAGGTACCTATCGGCATTTTTTATATTGAGGGTGATCGATTTTCCGGTCGGTTTTATCCAAATGTCTATTTGCAGGATTTTTTGGGTTGGAACAAAAATGAGCCCATTACAAAATCTTTCTGGCATAAGCATTTAAGTGCAAAAGAGAAGAACCGCCTAAAAAAATTTTTCACAGAATTATACAGCTTGCGCACCCGGCATTACCGAATTCAATACAGTTTAAAAGTGGGGGAAACAACCAAACAAGTATTGGAAGAAGGCGTAATTTATTATACCGCTGGGGGAGCACCATTAACTATAAATGGAACCATTCAGTCTTTGTCGTTAATTCAAAAACTAAAAGAGCGTTTAATTTTAGAACAAAAGAAATATCAACTTCTCCGCCAGCTTTCTGCCCATTTAATTATTATGTGCGATTCTCAGGGCAAAATCATCAACTTTAACCCATCTTTATTAAAAGAGTTAGGGATATCGCCCGATCGGTTTCTTGGTTCGGCAATAACCGATTGGTTTTATCCCGGAGAACAAACACGGCCAACATCCTTCCGTCAGCTGATCAAACGGTATCAAAAATCAGAAAAAAAGGAAGTGTCATTGCGCTTTCGATTTGCAGAGCGGATTCGCTTCCAGACCCGGATGGGCGTACTCAAAACACCCAACAACGATCTCCAATATCTGTTTGTTGGCTGGCAATCCGGAATTCTTGATGAACGGTTAAAACAACGATTGGATTTATTGATCTCTATCCAGAAAGAATTGACACTTGAAGCGGATTCAAACAATTTATACAACAAAATTCTCGAAAACGCAATAAAACTCATTTCCGTTGCAGATGCAGGAAGTATCTTACAGGTTGAACCGGACGGACTACATTTTAAAGCTTCCTATGGATATGATGCGGATGAATTAAAACGCGTTATATTATTCAAAGGGAATATTCAGAAATATATAAAAATTTCCAGTCAAGCCCGGATGATTCGGGAAAACATTAATATTCAGGAAATTCGTGATATCCACAAAGAAGCCGAGAAAATATTCTGTCCCAAAGACCTGTCTGTTCTTCGCGAACACGGTAAACTGAATGAAATTCGCCGAACTCTTTCCGGAATTATTTATAAAGATTCCGTTCCTCACCTGTTATTAAATCTGGATATTCTCTCACCTAAAAAATCATTCAGCGAAGATGATAAATATTTATTTAACATCTATCTTCAGGTTGTCTTTCTGGTTCTAAGAAACTATAAATTAATTGAACAACTTCAAATCTCAGAAAGCAACTATCGAATTCTTTTCGAAAATTCACCTGTTCCCACTTTTATTCATCAGGATAACCGGTTTGTCCTGGCTAATCCCACATTTTTTGAACTTTCGGGATATTCTCCGGATGAAATTAAAAATGTGTCCATCTGGGAGTTAGTCCATCCGGAAGACAAGCCTATGATGGTAAACCGTGCGTATAAGCGGCTGGTGGGCGAGGACGTACCATCGGTTTATGAATTCCGGGCGGTTAAAAAATCGGGCGAAATTATTCGGTGTATTGGATATTTTTCCCGGATCATTTATAACGATCGACCTGCTGTGTTAGGCGAAATCTCAGACATCACCCATATTAAATCGTTAGAAAAACAGCTTATGCAAGCGCAGAAATTAGAAACAATCGGTACGTTAACCGCAGGCATTGCACACGATTTCAACAATATTATCGGAACCATTGCCCCCAGTGCCCAATTAATTATGATGGATCCTGCCCATCCCCAGACGGCAAAAAGAGCTGAAATTATTTATAATATGGCACAACGTGCCGGACAACTAACCAGTCAGTTGCTGGCTTTTACCAGAAATGAAAAAAGTGAAGTTGTTCCATTCAATATCAATAAAATTATTCAGGATAGTCTCTCTCTTATCGAAAAGTCCATCCATGTTCGGATAAAACTTAAGCTGGAATTGGATGAGCAATTATACAATATCGAAGGAGATCCAAACCAGTTTATACAAATTATTATGAATCTGGTGGTTAATGCCAATGATGCAATGCCAGATGGGGGTGAACTGGTTATCAAAACCCAGAACGTGTATGCCGACAATAGCTACAAACAATTGGATTCATCCTTTAACGAAGGCAATTATGTTTTATTTTCCGTTCGGGACACAGGTGTGGGAATTCCTGCGGAAATCCGCGATAAAATTTTTGATCCTTTCTTCACTACAAAGAAACGCGGAAAAGGCACCGGTTTGGGATTGAGTATGGTTTATGGGATTACCAAAAGTCACAACGGAATTATTTTATTAAAAAGTGAACCCGGGAAAGGTACCGAATTTCAGCTATTCTTCCCGGCTTCTCAAAAATCCCTGGTAGCTCCTACAACCCACGAAGAAGAAACTCCCACGAAGGGTGGCGGAACAATTCTGGCCATTGATGACGAACAGGACTTACGAGTGATACTGGATTCGATTCTGAAATATCTGGGATATCAGGTATTTATGGCTAAGGACGGGAAAGAGGGAATAGAAATTTTCAAAAAACATCATCAGGAGATTGATCTGGTATTACTGGATTACATGCTTCCGGATTCCGACGGACGGGAAATTTTCCGCAAATTGCAACAGATTAAACCCGGAGTAAATGTTTTAGTATGTAGCGGATATTCCGAACGGGAAGGCATTCAGGAACTGCTACGCGAAGGGGTAAAGGGTGTACTTCCCAAACCTTTCACCATAGAAAGTATATCGAAAAAACTCAAAGAAGTGCTTAAAAATTAGAAGGAGCGGGTGCTCATCCCGCTCCCCTTACTTTTAATACAATTTTCCTTTTTTCATCTCATCGTATAATTCACCAAATTTCAGATAATTATCCACATCCACCAGGGAGTGGCAATTCCGGGCAATCACTTCAGGAAGTAGGTCCAGGTCTTTACGTTCCTTCAGGATGCGCTCCACCCAGCGGGGATGCTTACGAATTGCTGCGCGCAGGGACATCTTTCCGCTCAACCAGGCCAGATTCATGGGATACTGTTCCGGATGGGCAATGACAAAAAAGAGATGGAAGACCACAATGGCCAGGGTAGCCAGAATCGCTTCGTAGAAATGGATTAATTCAGCTGCGCGAACCACCCAGGGCGGTGCAAAGCCGGTAATCATGGTGGGGAACCACAGGATGAAACCGGTTAATCCCATTACCACATTTCCCCACACCAGTGCCCAGTATTCGATCTTTTCTGTGTAATCGAACTCATCGTAGCGCGGTTTGGACTTGCTCAACCCCAGATAATATTTGACCGACTGAATCACTTCCGTGATATCGGAAAGGCGGAACATGATTTGCCGGAACAGATGACGTCCTCTTTTGGTGAAGATGATGAAATAAAGATGATACAGCGAAACCAGTACCATCGTCACCGCCGCAACCCGGTGAATAATCCGGCGCTGGGCTTCCAGAATCCCCGCCTTCTCGAACAACTGCACCCACCAGGCATCCGGGAAACGCAGAGCAAAACCAGAAATGGCCAGCACAGTAAAGGATAACATCAAAATCAGATGCTGAATCCGTTCACCGGTTTTGAAGCGAATGATGTAATACCGCTCCTCTTCTTTCCGTTTGTATTTCAGATACTTCAAATAAATGATCAGATTGTGCAGCAACATTCCGCCAATAACGCCAATAATAAGAATGGTGTAAATCAGCGTAATGTAATAATTAACCGGATTGGAATGAATGAGCATGGATTCGTGAGTGTAACTGTGAGCGAATTCCGGGGTTACATTTTCGTGACACTGAGAACAGGTTTGCACCAGATTCTTAGGATTGACTTTGGAGAAGGGATTGTCCGGGGAATGAATATCGTGGTAACCGTGGCAACTGGCACAGGTAGCTGCTTTCTTCTGTCCCAACCGTACGGACAGACCATGGTAGGAATCCTCGTACGTGGAAACCACCGTACGAGACAGGCCATATTTGGAAATCACTTTGGTATCGTTATGGCAGGCAATGCAGGCATCGTGATTGGTGTAAATGAAAGCTGAATCGGGACTGAGAATTTTGTGCTCGCCATGACAATCGGTACAGGTTGCCGACTCCAGCACACCGTGCTTCAGAGCAGAATAGTGAATGGATTCACTGTAGTCTGCCAGTTCATCCACATGGCATTGCCCGCAGGTGGAAGGAATGTTCAGCTTGTAAATTGTAGATTGGGGATCGATTCGTTTGCGAATTTGATGCGCAGGATGGCAGGTGTTGCAGGTAGGAGCAGCGTCGTTTCCCTCCAGCACAGCTTTTCCGTGGATGCTCACCAAATAATCCTTGCGAACACAGGCGGGATGAATGGTGTCGCCCCTGGTGGTGCTCAGCCGTTCGTGACATCCACAACAGGTGTTGGGCAAATTCTGGAAATACACCCGGGAATTGGGATCGTCCGGGGGTAAAATATCGTGCTTTCCGTGGCAATCCCAGCACTTCGGAGCAAGATGTTCCAGATGGACAAATTTCAGCCCGTGCATACTTCGGGAATATTCCGCATCCACATCATCATGGCAGTTTCCGCAATGAACCGGTTGCAATTCTTCTGCATGGGGAAAATCTTCCACTCCCTGTAAATCCACATGGCAATCCACACAACTCAACTCTCCATGCACCGAATGGGTGAACTGTTTGGCATCCACGTACATGGAAATTTCTGTGCCACTGGCATCAATCCCGGTTAACTCCGGGTCGCTGTGGCAGGCCATACAATCTTCGTTACTCTGAGCAAACAAAGGTACGGTAAAGAAAAAAATCAACAATACCAACATACTCAATCCACGCATGGTTCTCCCTTTCGTTTTCAACTTCCGTCCGGCATTTTATTGAGCACATTCACATTACAGAGGTCTTATGAATTTTCCATTATGGACATCACCCCATACGCTTCGCCGTATTGAGAAAATTTTAACAAATCTTCTGAAAATTTTTTTAATATCCTTCCTCAAGCGAATTATTATGTTTTTATAAGAAAATACAATAAACTCTCCCAATGTTCATCCATACCAAAAACTACAATTTTGTGAAGAAAATGTCAATATCAGAAATTTATTTTTTGTTCAGGGGAACAAACCACAACCGATCGATAAACAAGGCAAACAGAAATAATATAGTGCCCGCCAGAATATCCACCAGATAGTGATAACGGAAATAAATGGTAGCCAGAATGAGTGAAACGATTACCGGAAGCCCTGCCCAGAAAAGTTTTCGATAATAGATAAAAGCAAAATAGGAAAAAGCCAGTGCCACCGCAACATGACCACTGGGAAACGCATCCCATTGAATGGTTTCCAGATTATTTAACGTGTGATGAATGGTATGATAAATGAAGTGACCGGGGATCATTTTGGTGTGCAAATGAGCCAGAAAATAGCGGGGTCCCAGTGCGGGGAAAAGAACATATCCCAGATAAGAAATATAAAAAATCAATAAAAACATCGCTCCAGCGCGGTCAAATTGCGCATATCTTCTCTGAATCTGAAGAGGGATTAAAATGAAAAGGGGTAAAAAATAGAACAGCGAATAGCTGAGCTGAAAGATATCGGACAATAAAGGATGGTAAATATGCTCGAACCAGAGAGTGGGATACCCCCCGGTTAACCATCGGTCAATGGATATGAGGGTCAGGTCCAGATTCACCGGATGAATGGCAGGAATCATGTAATGAAGCACATTGAAAAACAGGGGCAGGTAGAACACCGGGTACCAGCGCTGGACAATGCGCAATAACCAGTTGTGAGGTTGCAGGCCAGCCATGAATAGCGCAAAACACAGGGAACACAGGTGAGCGAGAAGGAATATAGCTGCATGAGGAATTCGGCGATAAAACATTGCGATCAGAACCACCCAGATAGCCAGATAAGCGATGGTTAACCAATCGTATAAACGAAACCGCTGACGGTTCCAGAACCCGGAATTTTCCAATGGCACCACCTCAACACTAAAAACATCACCCACAGTAAATTAATTTTTGCTCCCGGACTGCTCAACCCCAATATGAAATTCTTCCGGTGTATTCAGAGAACCATTACTTCCGCACTGAAACGAACGGGTTTCCCTTGATATAGAACCGCCAGGGTTTGTCAGTGGCACTGCGAATCCCGATTCGGGTGGTTTGAATAATCTGATCATCGGTAAAATATTCCCCTTCCACCACGAACAACTGATCTCCGGTCAGGTCCACCCCGTTTAATCGAAAATCGATGGCCATTGCCTGGCATAATTTCCCCGGACCGCTGGTGAGCTGTTCCACGCGATTGGTACGGCGTAACCGTTGCATGGTAGAGAGGCCAGCCACAGGTTCCAATGCCCGGATGAGGACTGCGGCGGCTTTTCCCGCCGGTTCGGTCACAAAATTTAAACAGTAATACATCCCGTAAATCAAATAAACATAAGAAAATCCGGGTGGCCCGTACATCAGTTCGGTGCGGGGAGTGCGTCCCCGGTAAGCATGACTGGCCGGATCGCGTTCTCCCAGGTATGCTTCCGTTTCCACAATCATGCCAGCTAACCACTCCCCTGCATAAGGCCGCACCAGAATCTTCCCCAGCAAATCACGGGCAATCCGCACCGTATCGCCCATATAATATTCCCGGGGCAATTTCCGAAAATTTCCTTTCTGCCATTCAACCGCCAACGGATTGTTCTTTTCCATCGCTTCGATTCAGCATTCACCCATCAGATTTCGGTTCCATCTGGAATAATAGTGTTTTTCGGAACCACAATAATCCCATCACGGATGGAGTACATCTCGTTATCGAATTCCTGAATATTATTTTTGTTAACCAATCTCACATGTTTCCCGATGCGCACATTTTTATCTAAAATCACATTGCGCAGTTCACAACCTTCTCCAATTCCCACATTGGGAATTCCTGCTCGCTTGTTTTGACGTAACTCCTCAGCCGTTTCAAAAAAATCAGCTCCCATCATCACCACATTTTCCAGTACAGAATTCGCTTCGATTCGAGAACGAACCCCGATAATGGAAGAGGTGATTTCCGACTTGTTAATTATGCTCCCTTCCGCCATGATGGATTCCTTTACTCTCGATTCCAGCACTTTGGAGGCGGGTAAAAACCGGGCGTGAGTAAAAATAGGGTGTTCTTCGTCATAAAAATTAAACTTAGGAAGCGGTTTGGTTAAATCCATGTGTGCTTCGAAAAAGCTCCGGATGGTTCCGATATCCTCCCAATAGCCATCAAAAAAGTAACCATACACATTTTTCCGAAAGATGGCATCGGGAATCACTTCTTTACCGAAATCGGTGGCATGGGTGTTTTCTAACAGTTCCACCAGCACTTCCCAGTTAAAAATGTAAATTCCCATGGAGGCCAGATGGGTGCGATTGCCCGGTTCCAGATGGAACTGCTCAAAAACTTCTCGGGGAACCATCATTTCCCGAAGGTCTTCCTCCCGGGTGGGTTTTTCCATAAACTGCACAATGCGCCCTTCCCGATCCACTTTCATGACCCCAAACTCCGGTGCCTGATCGTATGGCACGGGGTACACCGAAATGCTTATGTCTGCTTTCTTTTTGAGATGAAAGTTGATGAATTTACGATAATCCATACGATAAAGATGGTCTCCGGAAAGGATGAGCACCAGATCCCCTTCTTTGCGCAGGAACCGGAGATTTTGCCGCACTGCGTCGGCTGTTCCCTGATACCAGCTGGTACTCTCCGCCGTTTGCTGGGCAGATAATATGGTGACATACCCTTTGCTAAACGGATCGAACCGATAGGTGGTGGAGATGTGCCGATGCAACGACTCGGTACTATACTGCGTGGAAACAAAGATTCGGCGTAGGTTGGAATGGATGCAATTACTCAAAGGGATATCGATCAGGCGAAACTTCCCGGCAATGGGAACAGCCGGTTTGCTGCGCATTTTGGTGAGCGGGTACAATCGTTTTCCCTGCCCACCAGCCAGAATAATGGTCACAACCTGATGAGCCATGGCGAGTGTCTCCTATACGTGGAATGAGTTTGAATTTTGTCCAGAAAAAACAATCGTTTAAAATTAATACATCTTGTCAAAAATTAAAAGATGTTTCTTGAAGACCAATTGTTGGATTCAACCCTTTCCGCTCGGGAACATTTTATGATTGGCTTCGATATAAAGGATTACGATTTTGCATCCCAACCAAGGAGGTTGTTTATGAAACACTTCTGGTTTATTATTTTGTTTGGAATTGCTTTGTTCATCACCATACAGATGCGAGGGCAGGATATGAAGGAAAAATCGCACCATCAATCGTACCAGGTAGCAACGTTTGCCGGGGGATGTTTCTGGTGTATGGAACCGCCCTACGACGACTTACCGGGTGTTATTTCCACCACAGTTGGCTACACCGGTGGCGATTTGCCAGATCCCACTTACCAGGAAGTTTCTACCGGAGAAACAGGCCATGTGGAGGCGGTGCAAATTGTGTTTGATCCGGAAAAGATTAGTTACCAGGAACTTCTGGAGGTTTTCTGGCGAAACATCGACCCGACCAATCCGCTGGGACAGTTTTCCGATTACGGTTCCCAGTACCGTACTGTTATTTTTTACCATGACGAAGAGCAGCGTCGCCTGGCGGAGGAATCGAAACGGCAACTGGAGGCATCGGGTAAATTCGATAAACCGATTGTAACCCGGATTCTTCCGGCAAAGGAGTTCTACCCCGCCGAAGAATACCATCAGGAATTTTACCGCAAAAATCCGTTCCGGTACCGCAGTTATAAAGTGGGTTCGGGACGGGAAGGGTTTTTGAAACGGGTTTGGGGAGATTCGGTGGAGAAATCGAAGGATTAATCGGAAATGCAACTGCACACCCGAATCGCCCGATAAATGAACACGGATGGGTGAGAGTGAGACAAGGTGGATAGCATCACCAGGGCGAAAAGTGGTTCTTAAATAATTTGCGTACGGCCAATTTAAATTGAACTTCAGGGTTGGTGAGATTTTCTCATCTGTCCCAATTGAGAGGCCACCATTCCACTGAGCATAAGGGTAGCTCCCAACCACTCCCGCAAGGTGAGCCGTTCGCCCAATAACAATGCCCCACCCATCACCGCAAATACTGCTTCCAGACTCATGATGATGGCTGCATGGGAAGGATGTGCCTCCCGCTGACCCACAATCTGCAAGGTGTACGCAATACCTACAGAGAGCGCACCGGCGTAAAAGAGAGGAATGGCTGCTCCCTGAATCGGCTGATAGAGAATAGGTTCAGTGAGTAACGCCACAATCAGGCTAAGTCCGGCACAGACAGCAAACTGCTTCACCGCCAGTTCGATCGCATCCATACGATCCACCAGACCATCGATAAGCTGGACATGCATTGCCCAGAAAAAAGCACTGCCCAGCACCAGTAAATCGCCTTTTTGCATGCTCCAGGATTCGGTTACGCTGAGCAGATAGAGTCCCACCACCGCCAGTATCGCACCCAGCCAGGTTACCTGCCGCGAACGTTTTCCCTGCAAAAGCCCCAGCACCGGTACCAGCAGCACATACAGTCCGGTGATGAATCCGCCTTTGCCAGCCGTGGTGTAAATCATGCCGGTTTGCTGTAAACCGGCACCGGCAAACAGAATAAATCCGGCCAGAAAAGCCGCATACCAGCGGAATTCTCCCGGAATATTTAAGGCAGTCCTTCTGTTAAGATGG
The DNA here is from genome assembly GCA_964495805.1 of uncultured Calditrichaceae bacterium. Taxonomy (GTDB): domain Bacteria; phylum Calditrichota; class Calditrichia; order RBG-13-44-9; family RBG-13-44-9; genus JALXCH01. The sequence goes on along the minus strand of CAZBWV010000062.1, from coordinate 6,216 downwards.
AGACTTTTTCGATAGAAATAAACAGGAACCAGAACCAGCGTTCCCAGAGCAAAGCGCAGGGTATTAAACAGAAATGGTCCGATGTACTCCATTCCCACTCGCTGTGCTACAAAAGCAAATCCCCAGATGGCAGAAGTGGTGAGTAAAAGCAGGTCCGATTTCAGGGTGCGCGTTTTCATACGGAATTGGCTCCGGTTCTCCAAAGGTTATCCACAACCTTTTTACCGGGAGCAATGTGGAAGAGTTAAAATTCCGCTTTATTCCCTCTCTTTCAAATTACTCTCTCATGGTCTATTTGTAAAAAATCCCGGCTGTTTAAATTTATCCGCACAGACCATACGAAGCTCCCGAAAATCCACTCCGATTTATCCTCTCCCTATTATTTCCCAAAATCTTTACACCCCATACACCCCTTATTCCCCTTATATCCCTAATATCCCCTATATCCACTATATCCCCTATACCCCTATTACCCCTATATCCCTTACATCCCCTATACCCCTTTATCTCCCCTTCTCCATTTCCCTTTCCACCTCTTCCACCGTTTTAGGAATCGGCTCTCCCAGCACCCGGTGACCGGTTTCGGTAACCAGCACATCATCTTCAATCCGAATGCCACCAAAGTTGCGGTATTCTTCTACCTTATCATAATTAATAAAGTCAGCAAACTTTTTCGCGGACTTCCACTGATCAATCAGCTCGGGAATGAAATAGATGCCCGGTTCCACCGTCAGCACATAACCGGGTTGCAGTGCTTTGGCCAGACGTAAATAAGCCAGTCCAAACTGCTCACTGCGTTTGGTCTCCGCATCGTAGCCCACATAATCTTCCCCCAGATTTTCCATATCGTGCACATCCAATCCCATCATGTGTCCCAGCCCGTGGGGGAAAAACAGTGCATGGGCGCCCTGCGTAACCGCTTCGGCCATATCGCCTTTCATCAAGCCCAGTTCCTTCAGGCCATCGGCAATTACCCGGGCGGTGAGCAGGTGAACATCCCGATACTTTATCCCCGGACGAATTGCATCGATGGCTGCCAGCTGGGAGCGCAATACAATCTCGTAAATCTCCCGCTGGCGGGTGGTAAATCGGCCGCTGACCGGGAGCGTTCGGGTAATATCTCCCGCATATCCTTCCGCTGTTTCTCCACCACAATCGTTCACCACCATATCTCCTTCTTTCATCAAATTATGATGATGGTGGTTGTGCAGCGTTTCGCCGTGTATGGAAAAGATTATGGGGAAGGACAATCGACCACCACGAGCCCGGGCAATCCCCTCAATGGCTCCGGCAATCTCCCGCTCGTATCGTCCCGGACGCGTCTGGTGCATGGCAAACAGGTGCACCTCTCGTGTGATCTTCAACGCTTGCTCAATCTCGTCAATTTCCTCCGGCCCTTTTACCGACCGCTGAGCGACCACTGCACGAATGAACTCCTCCGAAACATATAGCGACTGGTAATCCGGTGTAACGCCCAGCAACTTCACCAATTTGATTTCGTGCTCCGGTCGATATGTAGGTAACACATGCACTTTTCGCCCTTTTCGGATGGCTTCCCACACCACATCACCCATTTCCTCGTCCGGTAAACCACGTGCCACTCCGACCCTTTCCGCCCGTTCCTGAAGCGTAGGCTGAGGACCCATCCAAACGATGTCGTCCACCGTGTAGTCGTACCCAAACAGCATTTCCTCCCCGCTGTCTAAATCGATAATAGCTTCCAGACCGGGATCCTGCAGACCGAAATAGTACAGAAAAGTACTATCCTGACGAAACGGGTAGGGATTTCCCGGGTAATTCATGGGACTTTCGTCGTTGCCCAGAAAAATCAGCAACCCGCTGCTCATGTTGCGTTTCAATTCTTCGCGACGCTTACGGTAAACGGATTTGTCAAACATGCGAACCTCCAGTGGTTAGATTTGGATTGCACCATATTTGGGAGATCAGGGAATATCTTTTTTGTACTGGAAATCCTGTTCCCAAAAAGCAGAAATCAGGACCATCTTCATATCCTTCCGGTAATATCCGGGTTCAGTGTGTCCTTCCTTTATGCCCTTTACGTCCCGATGCTTCATTATCAAAACGACTCATGTTCGGTACGCCGGATAATTTCCTCCTGCAGACCGGGACTCAAATCCACAAAATAGTCGCTGTAGCCAGCTACTCGCACAATCAGGTCTTTATATTTTTCCGGCTCACGCTGGGCTTCCCGCAATGTTTCCGCGGTTACCACATTAAACTGAATATGATGCCCATCCATCCGGAAATAGGTGCGTATCAGTTGCGCCAGCCGGGTGATTCCGATATCATCCGATAGAAGCTGGGGGGTAAATTTCATATTCAACAGTGTACCACCGGTGCGCAGGTGATCGATTTTTGCTGCGGATTTCAGCACAGCGGTAGGTCCGTTCCGGTCGGCGCCCTGCACCGGCGAAATTCCCTCGGAGAGCGGTTCCCCTGCCCGACGACCGTCCGGGGTTGCCCCCATCACACTACCAAAGTAAACATGCACGGTGGTCGGTAATAAATTTACCCGAAACTGCCCGCCGCGCGCGGTGGGACGCCCATCGATGGCATGGAAATAAATTTCAAACACTTCCCGAAGCAGATCATCTGCATAATCGTTATCGTTACCGTACCTGGGCGTGTCGTTAATCAGCGCCTGCCGAAAACTCTCGAATCCCTCAAAATTCTCCCGCAGTGTGCGCAAAAATTCCTTCATACTAATGGTTTTTCCGTCGTACACATGATATTTCAGTGCAGCCAGCGAATCGGTGATGGTGCCCATCCCCACACCCTGAATGTAAGAGGAATTGTACCGGGCGCCACCGGCATGATAATCCTTCCCTTTTTCGATACAGTCATCTATCAGGATGGATAGGAACGGTGCAGGAAGGTATTTTGCCCACAACCGCTCGATAATCCGATTTCCTTTGATCTTGATATCGATAAAATGATTCATCTGTTTGCGAAAGGCATCCATGAGCTGGTCGAAATTTTTAAACGAAGTTGGTTCTCCCGTTTCCAGCCCAATCTTTTTACCCGTACGTGGGTCCACCCCGTTGTTCAGAGTAATTTCCAGGACTTTGGGAATGTTAAAATAACCGGTTAGAATGTAGGCTTCCTTTCCGAAGGCTCCTGCTTCCACACAACCGCTGGCTCCCCCATTCCGCGCATCAATAATGTTCTTCCCCTGACGTACCAGTTCCTGCACAATAGCATCGGTATTAAAAATGGAGGGTTGTCCGAAACCGGTACGTACTATTTTTAACGCCCGTTTCAAAAATCGGTCGGGATTCTTTTTACTAATCTGAACCATGGAGCTGGGTTGCAGTATGCGCATTTCCTCAATCACATCCAGGATCAGGTAGGAGAGCTCATTCACCGCATCGGAACCATCCGGCTTCACACCTCCCAGATTAATCAGGGCAAAATCCGTGTAAGTACTACTCTCCTGCGCCGTAACACCCACTTTGGGAGGAGCCGGTTGGTTATTAAACTTTACCCAGAAAGCCTGGAGCAATTCCCGCGCCCATGCTTCACTTAGCGTTCCATCTTTCAATCCTTTCTGAAAGAAAGGATAGAGATGCTGATCCAGCCGTCCCGGATTGAACGAATCCCAGGGATTCAGCTCGGTAATCACCCCCAGATGCACAAACCAGTAATACTGCAGCGCTTCCCAGAAGTCCCGTGGCGGATGTGCCGGAACGCGACGACAGATCTCGGCAATGCGTTGCAATTCCTGGCGACGCCGGGCGTTCTTTTCCTGCGCAGCCAGCTCTCCTGCCTTTTGGGCATACCGTTCGGCAAATTGAATCAACGCTCCGGCGGCAATATGCATGGCGCGGAGTTCCTCGCGTTTGTCCAGCGCTTCCGCATCGGCGAAGAAGTCCAGCTCCTGAATGCGTTGTTCAATTCGGTGCTGAAAATCGCGCATTCCCATCCGGTAAATTTTGTCGTCCAACACAGTATGCCCCGGCGAACGCTGCTCCAGGAACTCAGTAAACACACCTGCCTGGTAGGCTGCCTTCCAGTTTTCATCCACTTCTTCGAAAATGCGGTCGCGCAGCGAACGTCCCCGCCAGAAAGGGATGATTTCCTCCCGATACACCTTGCGGGTTTCATCATCCACTTTAAAAGAAATCTTTTCCCGGGTATCCAGCACGTCCAGATCATCCAGAGTATGAGCACAAATTTCCGGATAAGTGGGGGTTGCACGAGGTGCCGGACCACGCTCGCCCACAATCAGTTCCCCTTCCCCAATGTCGATCTCTTTATTCAGCAAGATGTATTCAAAAGCCCGGGCACGCGCTACTGGAACGGATAAACGCTCTGCCTGCCCGCTCCGGTAAAATTCCGTTACCAGAATCGCTCGTTCCGGTGAAATATAGGGATGCGTGTTCAGACTTTGTTCTCTCAGTTTTTCGATACGTTCGGTCATTTTTACCCTCCAATGGTCACTTCACAACCTGTCTTCTCAAATATTTTTTGAAGCTCTTCCATCCGGCGTCGGTCCGGTGGTTCAATGTGTTTCAACGCATAGGGCTTACCTAACCGACTGTATTTTTCCGCAGCCATAAAATTATACGGAAGCAAATCGATACGCGCAATCGTTTTCAAGTTTTCAATAAATTCCATCAGCGCATGAATATTCTCCTCCGTATCGGTGATTCCGGGAATGATGGGAATCCGCACGCGCACAGATGCTCCGCGGTAAATCAGTTGTTGTAAATTTTTTAGAATTCGTTCCACCGGTACCCCGGTATAGCGACGATGCAATTCGTCATCAATAAACTTCAGGTCGTAGAGGAACAGATCCACCAGAGGGAGAATGGATTCCAGCACTGACCAGGGAGCATATCCGGTGGTATCCAGCGCCACCGGTAATTCATGCAGCTTAAGCTGTTTCAGTAACTCCTGTAAAAATGCGGGTTGCATCAATGGCTCGCCACCGGAAATGGTCACACCACCCCCGGACTCGTCGTAAAACAGCGAATCTTTTAAAATCTCCCGCACAATTTCTTCGGCGGTCACTTCCCGACCAATCACTTCCCGGGTTTCTGCATAGGAAAGATTCATCGTCTTGCGGCGGTGAATGGTTCGGATTTCCTCCACTCCCGGTTTCTGGCTCTCGGGATTCTGGCACCACCAGCAACGCAGGGGACATCCCTTTAAAAACACCGTTGTTCGGATGCCCGGACCATCGTGCACAGCGTATTTTTTCAAATCGAATACCACACCGGTTACATTCTGAGAACCGGAATCCGTAGCACCAGCTGATTTCAACTCCGTCATGGACACCTCAAATTTTCCCGCAAACCACTGATCTTCATCAACTCCACAAACAAGCTCCCCGGAAACGTTATTTTTCGCTGTCTTTTTTTTTCCACCAATTGGTTCCCGGGGGAAAATATTTTTCAGTTGTACCTGAAACCCTTTCAGCAGCAGGGAACTGGCCGTTTCATCTTTTTCCACCCGCTGATGCAGGCGGAACCGTTCCCCTTCCCGCCAATAGATTTCCACCCACTGCCATTTGGGGGTTCACAATCCAGTATTCTTTCACCCCGGCACGGGCGTACAGCTTCTTCTTATCCACCATATCCAGATAGCCTGTTGAGGAAGATAGCACTTCCATCACCAGATCCGGTGCACCAGGTATGGCTTCCGGATGGACTATCTGTTGATTTTCGCGGGAAATGTAAAAAATATCCGGCTGCACCACATTGTGTTTGCCCGGCTTCACATCGCATGGGGCAAAATACACTTTTCCCACCTTGCCCTCTTCAACAAAACGAATCAACCGCATTGCCAGATTTCGTACAATTTCCTGATGAACCACGGAAGGTGCGGGTGTCCTCACCAGTTCCCTATCAATTAATTGGTAACGGAAATCATCCGGCGGAAGTGACCGGTAATCCTGGTCAGTGTACTTCCTTTTGCGGGTTAAATATTTGGCTGCGGTTTCCTGCACTTGCATGGCTCAACTTTCCAAATCGTTACAAAGAAATATAAATTTCCCCCACGGTGATGTAAAGGGAAGAAATGGGAATTCCCCACATGGCGAACTTCTTCGCGTACAATACAAATGAGATGGGGATTAAACATCGATCATAGTAATAATTCCGGCTTGTGCTAATCGGTAGCTATTTTTCAATCTTTTTTGTGATCATTCACGCAATTCACTCAACAATCTCCGTCACACCGATCGTGAAGTGC
>CAZBWV010000061.1:0-31933 GCA_964495805.1 uncultured Calditrichaceae bacterium | reverse complement strand
TTTCTCTGATAAATATAATAAAATTTTTAGATTATAACATCTAATATTGATCCCTAAGGATATTACTTTTTGGACAGCCCCCTAAGCTCAGCGCCTCCCTCCGGGATGCGGGGGTTTTTGGACAGGATGAACCGGATTCTCCGGATTGAAAAAAACCATCCCGTCAGGGATGGGGTGAACTAATTCATTGGGGGGAAACGGGGAACGTCCCCCAGACCCAAAATCATCCATTAACACCGGGCTTCAGCCCGGTGCAACGAACCAATCGCCCAATTAAAAAACCGCTTTAGCGGTTTTGGGAATATCCACCCACCATGTTCTCAGCGAAAACCGTTGAAACGGTTTTCTGACGGCACTTCGCTTTCCAATCACCGGGCTAAAGCCGCGGTGTTAATCAATGGTTGTTTAACATACAGGATGGGGGCGTATAAAATGTTCAAATCATCCATCCTAAATCCTGTTCCATCCTGTTCATCCTGTCAAAAAATTATTTATTCAGAGCAAGCCGGATGGGGATGAGACCCCTCGACTCCGCTAACGCTCCGCTCGGGGTGACAGGAGAGCTTGCTGTCATTCCGACTGGAGCGACGAACGAAGTGAGGAGCGGAACGGAGGAATCTCTGGAACACATCGACCTGTTCATACAGCTTGTTTTTTTTTAGAAAGGATTGACAGGATTTTCAGGATGATTAAAAGATTTTAACGTTTGATTTATTTTCAATATTTTAATCCTGTTCCATCCTGTATATCCTGTCCGAAAATTCTTTTTTTAAGGACTATCCGGATTGAATGAGACCCCTCGACTCCGCTGGCGCTCCGCTCGGGGTGACAGGGCAGCACGCTGTCATTCCGACTGAAGCGACGAACGGAGAGAGAAGCGAATGGAGAAATCTATAAAGAACATCATCCTATTACTTTTGTAAACAGTAACATCGGGCTTTAGGCACGGTGTTCATCAAAAGTTGAGGGGCTGAGGGTGAATATTCGAGCGAACGGATGGGGATTGCAGTTGAAACCATCATATCTTTTTATTATTTTTGTGCAATTCGGGAGTCAAAAACAGGAGATTCAGATTTTTTTCCAACGTTTTTGCTCCCGTGGTGAAATTGAACCTTTATGAGGACAGATTATGTTCCAATTGTTTCTTATGATTTTGCTGAGCTACCTGTTAGGTTCTTTTCCCACCGCCATTGTAACGGGTAAACTGCTACGGGGTATCGATGTGCGGCAGCATGGCAGCGGAAACGCCGGAGCCACCAATGTTTTTCGGGTGCTGGGCTGGAAGGCTGGTTTGTTTGTTCTGCTGGTGGATATGGCTAAAGGATTCGTTGCCACCGTTCTGGTGTACAAATTGGCGGTTGGAGCTGTTGCTGTGCAACCGGTGGTGCTTCAAATCATTGCCGGAATGAGTGCCGTGTTCGGCCACATCTGGACGGTGTTTGCTGGTTTCAAAGGGGGCAAAGGAGTGGGAACCGGTGCGGGAATGATCGTCGGGCTGGTGCCCCAGGCGGTACTGGCAGGTCTGATTGTATTTATCATCGTATTTGCTACCACCCGATATGTTTCCCTGGGTTCCATCACCGCCTCACTCACCATCCCTGTTTTTCTTTTCCTGCAAAAATATGCTTTTCACCAGCCAGTGCAAACACCCATTTTGATACTGGGTATGCTGGTGCCGGTGCTTATCCTGTACACCCATCGTAGCAATATTCAACGACTCCTTCAGGGGACAGAAAACCGAATTGAATTCAAGAAAAAGTAGAGAGAAACCATATGGTACAGCCTGTTCAACAGACCGAAATTCCGGAAGCCCGCCTGCTCAGTCGCGGTAAAGTACGCGATATTTACGATGCGGGCGAATATTTGCTCATCGTTACCACAGACCGCATCTCCGCCTTCGATGTGGTAATGAATGAACCCATTCCTTACAAGGGGATTGTACTGACACAGATTTCCCGTTTCTGGTTCGAGAAAACCCGCCACATTGTACCAAATCATTTTGTCACCGATCGCGTGGCTGATTTTCCGGAACCATTCAATCGTTACGAAGAGCTGCTAAAAGGCAGAGCTATGCTGGTAAAAAAAGCCAATCCGTTTCCGGTGGAATGCATCGTGCGGGGCTATCTGGCCGGTTCGGGCTGGAAGGAATACCGCAAATCGGGAACGGTGCACGGAATTTCCCTTCCCGAAGGATTGGTGAATTCCTCTCAGTTACCCGAGCCGCTGTTTACTCCCAGCACCAAAGCAGAAACCGGACACGACGAAAATATTTCGTATCAGCGGATGGTGGAAATTGTGGGAGAAAAGTATGGTGAGGTGCTCAAGGAAAAAAGCCTGGCTCTGTACCAGTACGGGGCGGAAGTCGCACGGTTGAAAGGAATTATTATCGCAGACACCAAGTTTGAATTTGGCATGATCGACGGAGAGATTTTACTCATCGACGAAGCCATGACGCCGGATTCTTCCCGTTTCTGGCCAGCGGAGTTGTACCAGCCCGGACAAAGCCAGCCAAGCCTGGATAAGCAATATTTGCGGGACTATCTGGAGACGCTGGACTGGGACAAAACACCACCACCGCCACCGTTGCCGGAAGAGGTAGTTGCGAACACCTCCCGAAAGTATCAGGAAATTCTGAAAATTTTAACCGGTCGCACGGTGGAAGACATTTTAAACAACGATTAAAATTACCATGATGACAGAAAATTCTGAATATAACAAGAACACGGTGAACGTATGTCAATAAAAATTTCGGTAATCGGTGCAGGTAGCTGGGGAACCACCCTTGCCAATGTGTTGGCAGAAAATGGCCACGATACCCTGCTGTACGTGTATGAGAAGGATCAGTACCAGTTGATGTTAAAAGAGCGTCGGAACGAAAAATATCTGCCCGGCGTTCCACTGGCTGAATCCCTGAAGCTAACCGACGAACTGGAAGAAGCCTTTCGCTTTGCTCCTTTCCTGGTCATGGCGGTTCCTTCCCATGTGATGCGAAGCGTGTTGCAGCAGGGAAGCACTGAGCTGTTCCGGGAAAAGTATTTCATTAATGTTGCCAAAGGGATTGAAAACGATACCTTGCTCCGCATGTCCCAGGTAATTCAGCAGGTAACCGGTGTGCCAGAGGAACAGATTGCCACCCTATCCGGTCCCAGCCATGCCGAGGAAGTCAGCCGACATATTGCCACTGCTGTGGTGGCTGCCAGCAGCAGTCTGGAAACTGCCCGTCAGGTGCGGGACCTGTTCCGGGCTCCTTACTTCCGGGTGTACTCCAGTACCGATATTATTGGGGTGGAATTAGGCGGTTCGCTAAAGAACGTGATTGCAATTGCTGCGGGAATTGCCGATGGCGCCGGATTCGGCGACAATACCAAAGCGGCTCTGATGACCCGTGCGCTGGTGGAAATGACCCGGCTGGGAGTTGCCATGGGAGCACAGCTACATACTTTCTCCGGGCTTTCTGGTATGGGAGACCTGATTGTGACCTGCATGAGTCGCCATAGCCGTAACCGTTATGTGGGGGAACAGATTGGTCAAGGAAAAACGCTGCAGGAGGTATTGAGCGGTATGGTGATGGTGGCGGAAGGAGTGAAAACCACCCGATCGGTGCATCAATTGTTGCAAAAGTATCCGGTAGAAATGCCCATCTCCCAGCAGGTGTATCAGGTGCTGTTCCACCAGAAAAATCCCCACGATGCCGTACGTGACCTGATGCAAAGAGACCCAAAAGAGGAAACGCCCATCTAATTCCCAAAACACAGGAGGGACATGGAGAGACAACTGCTACCGAAAAAATATTAGCGAAGTCGCGTGTCCAATAAAACTACATTCTACTTGTTGGTAGTCACCATCGGTTGGCTTTTTTTCTGGCAGTTGTCCCTGAAGGCGCAGGATAATCGCACCGACCGCCTGTTTCTGGACGTTGTGCCGGATACGTTTGTACTGCGTGTGGATTCCACTCTGGACTCCCTGCAACTTCCCCATCATTTTATCATTCCCGGCAGCGAACGAGTGTACCGTAATCGTTTCAAATTGCTACGGGGCATCCACTACCGTCTCTTCCCGCGGAAGGGATATCTGCTGTTCAATCCGCCTTTACATGCACCGGACAGTGTCACCGTTATCTATCGTAAAAACCCCCTTCCTCTGATTCCGGAGTATAGCCATCGCCAGATTGTGGAAAAAGTGGAGCAGGACACCACCGGACAGGAGCAGGTGAAGCGGGTCAGAACATCCCGGCTGTGGGAAGACATCGACCAATACAGCAGCAATCTTCAGCGCAGCGGAAGCATTGTACGCGGGGTGGAGATTGGTTCCAATTCGGATCTAACCCTGAACTCCGGGTTAAACCTGCAACTTTCCGGTTACATTACCCCCAATGTGCAACTTATTGCCGCTTTGACTGATCAAAGCACTCCCATCCAGCCGGAGGGAAACACCCAGACGCTGCGTGAAGTGGATCGGGTGTTTGTTAAAATAAAAAGCCCGTACCTGGGTGGCACCCTGGGCGATTTCAATCTGATTTACGGCAACAGCCAGTTCGGTAATCTAAAGCGCAAATTACAGGGAATTACCGCTTACGGAAAATACCGTCAGTACCACCAGCAGATTACTTACGCTACCTCCCGGGGAACTTTCCACAGTAACAAATTCATGGGACAGGAGGGGAATCAGGGACCGTACCAGTTGCGCGGGAAGAACGGACAGCGGGAAATCATTGTTCTGGCGGGAACTGAACGGGTGTACGTGAACGGAATTCTGCAAAAGCGGGGAGAGAATTTCGATTACATCATCGATTACGGGCTGGCGCAGATTTATTTTACCAACAAACGGTTGATTACCAGTGAAGATCGCATCGAAGTGGATTTTGAATATGCGGACACCTTCCAGCGTTACGGAAAAAATTTGCTGGGATTTTCGGCGGTGAAGCAGCCCCCGGGGAGTGGACTGGGGTACGATGTGCGTTTCTTTCGCGAATGGGACGACACTCAACATCTGCTGGAAGATAGTGCTCCGTTGAGCGATGAGGAGAAAAGAATTCTTGCCCAGGCGGGCGATAGCGCCCTGGCTGCCAGTACATCCGGTGCCCGTTACGTGGGAGACGGAAATGGCACTTACGTTAAGCGGGATACTGTGATTGCTGGCACGACGTACCATTACTTCCACTATGTGGGAGTGGGGCAGGGGAATTATTCCGTTTCCTTTAAAGGGGTGGGACCCGGTCAGGGTAGTTACATCAAAAAGCGGTTGGGAGTGTACCAGTTTGTGGGACCGGGGCTGGGGGATTATCTGCCAATCAAGCTGATCCCGCTGGCGGGAGAGAAATATTTGACCGATGTAGGGGTGTTTTACCGGGCTGGCAATTTCCTGACCATTCGGGGAGAAGGAGCGTTTTCCTACTGGGATCAGAACGTTTTTTCCCCGTTAGATGATGAAGACAATCCCGGCCATGCATTAAATCTGGATATTGCGTACACCAATCCGTCTCTTCATTTGTTCGGGAGAAAATTAGGGATCGTTAGCTGGAAGCTGGATGCCCGGCAACGGCAGGTGCAATTCGCACCGCTGGATCGGGAATATCAACCGGAATACAACTACAAATGGAATCTGGAACAGAGCGCTCTGCGACAGGACGAGCGCACACTGGAATCGTTACTGCTGTTCCAGCCTTCCCCAAAAATCAAATTTACCCTGAATGGTGGACTGATCCGTCGCGGTGAGGAGATTGACTCCCGGCGTGGTAAGGGAGAAATCGTGTTGATGGATTCCACCATAGTCAATGGCCGAATTTTCGCAGAAGCGGTACGCAGTACCAATCCCGGTGCGCATAGCGACTGGTATCGCCTGGGTGGGGCACTGGGACATCAGTTCGGCAGACTGTATCCCTATATCGGTTACCGGGCAGAAGACCGGGGCAATCTGCACGGGCAGGACACCCTCACGGGATTCTACTTTACCGAAAAAAGTGCCGGTTTGCGCCTTCAACCGATTTGGGGTACTGCATGGAAGCTGGACAGCAAAATCCGGGAGGATTTTCTGTACAATCCGAACCACCGCGGAGAACGGCAAAAACTTGCCACCTCTTACACTCACGAATTCCAGATGCGCATTTTACAGTCCCGCAACTGGCAGGGACGGGTTTCCTTTGTGTATCGCGAGAAACAATACGATTCCCTGTTTACCCATCTCACCGCAGAGGAAAAAGCACAGTACCAGGTGGACCCGCAATTTCAGGATACGACCTGGATCGACCGACGAAGCCAGCTGGCCAACATGGAATTGCAGTACCGGAATCGCCTGCGCACGGTGGACAGCCGATGGAATTACAAAGTGGCCAGTGAGCTGCAGGCCCGCCAGGAGAAGGTATATCTGCGGGTAGGGGAGAATCGGGGGAATTACCGCTGGGACGAAACGTTGCAGGAATATGTGCCCGACCCGCAGGGCGATTACATCCTGATTGTGGTTCCCACCGGAGAGTTTTTGCCAGTGACCAATATTCAGGCCAGCTGGCAGTTGCGCTTCCGTCCGCGCACCGCCTCCCGCAAGCAAAAAGGATTCAAAAAGCTGTTGAACATCTTCTCCACCTTTACTTTCATTCGGGTGGACGACCGGAATGCTTCCTCCAATGTGTGGCGACTCTATCTGTTGAATCCCTCCGAAATTCACAATAATCGCAATACACTCCAGGGCAGCCTGGTATTTAATCAGGATATTTATTTGTTCGAGCGTAATCCGGTGTACGGATTCACCCTGCGCAGCCGATTCCGGGATAATCTGGCCAATCAGTTTGTGGATGCCAATTACAACGAAAGCAGACGGTTGTGGGATGGCATTTTCATCTGGCGGCAGAAATTGTGGCGCAATAAACTCTCTCAGGAATTGGAGTACAAATACAGCACCAACTTCCGGTCGGTATCTGCTCAGCCAATACGCAACCACCGTATTTACGGACATTCCCTGATGTTGAAATGGAATTACCGGCCGGTGTATGCATGGCAATTGAGACTGGGAATGGAAGGTGGCTGGCAGGATGACCGTAGCGTGGAAAATCCGCTTAAAGTACATTATTACGAGATAAAGCCAGAAATTCAATATTCCATGAAAAGCAAAATTCGTGGAACCGTAAACTTGAATTATCTCCGGGTGAAAGAGGTCGCGAATCCCTTGAACCGTCCCATTCCCTTTGAAATGGGGAAAGGGAAAAAGAGCGGCACGTCTCTGCTGTGGAATTTACGGTTCGAGTATTTCGTCAGTACCAACATTTCCGTAACGGCCACTTATACCGGTCGGCGAGATGCCGGAATGGCCCGGGTGATGCACCTGGGTAAAGCGGAGGTGCGGGCATTTTTTTAATGAACGGGTCGGTGAATAAATTACCTGGCAGATAGTATGGAATTGGAGACAAAACACATTTCCGGGTTATCGGAAAGTTAAGCGAATAGGATGAAACGGTTCATTTTGTACATAATGCTGTGGGTGGGAATTGGTGCATTGCCAGCAGCTCCCGTACAATTGGCGATGGTCGATTCGCTTATCCGGATGCCGCCGGTGCTGGAACGGCTGGATGTGCAGATTCAACCGAAAATCAAAGAAAAAGTTCGCATCTCTGCCGGTCGCTATCGATTGCATCCGGTCAAACCGTCGTTGATTCGTCGGATTCAGCAGGAGATTGCCGACCAGTTACACCAGTACGGTTACTATCTTGTCCGGTTGGATTCGTTCCGCGTGCAGCGGCTGGCGGACACTTCCCGTGCCCGACTTACGTTATATGTTAATCCGGGCAAGAAGTTTGTGGTTGGTGCCATTCAGCTTAATTTTTCTGATTCGCTGGAACGGGATATGCAGGATGAGCTGGAACTGCTTCGGCAGGACTTCGTTAATCAGCCGTTTACCAGGAGCTGGGAGAAAGGGTTGTTCGGTGCACTGATCAAGAAGTTAGAAAACAACGGCTATCCCCTGGCGCGCATCGAAACGGAGAAAATGCTGGCAGACACGGTACAACCGCAAGAAGTGCGGATCAACCTGCATCTGAAGATTGTGCCTGGTCCACGCGTGTCCATTGCCGGTTTGCGCATTCCCTATTCGGATCAGGTGGACCTGCACTATCTGGAGCGAATTTTCCATTTTCGGAAGCATCAGCTTTATCGGGAAGAACAGGTGCAGCGTTTTCGGCAAATTCTGGTTAAACAGGAGTTTGTGGAAGCAGCAGACGAGCCGCAACTGGTGCTGACGAACGACAGCCTGTACTATCTGTACCTTCCGTTTAAGCTGGCGCCAGTTACTGCACTGGACGGAATTGTCGGTTATGTGCCGCCACCAGCCAATCAACCGGAGCAGCATGGTTATTTTACCGGAATGTTTCGGGTGGAATTGCGCAACCTGTTCGGTACGGGACGTCTGCTTAATATTGCCTGGAAAAAACCCGACCGCTTTTCCGAAGAATTTCATCTGCGGTATCGGGAACCGTTTTTCCTGGGGCTTCCCTTCCATGCCGGTGTGGAATTACACCGCATCATTCGGGATACGACCTATATTGAGTGGGAATACGCGTTAAATGGGGAAATTCCCCTGCACGAAAATGTGACAGCTATTTTTCGGGTGTTTACCCGGGATGTGTACCCGGATTCGCTGGCCAGTGCGGTGCAGCGTTTACCGCGCACCCATGCGCTGCGCAGTGAGTTGGGCTTTCGTTTCGATAACCGGGATGAACCGTTTAATCCCACCCGTGGAATGGTGTTGCAGCTCAGCGTGGATTACGGTCAGCAGCAGAACCTGGGACCTGCCTACCTTCTGGTGGAAGATAGTCTGGCACGTAAAACGGACGTAACACGCATGAGAGCACGGTTGTCGGTTTTTCGAAAAATCTGGAATCGGCAGGTGCTGGCACTGAATGTTCAGGCGGGATTTGTGGGAAACACCGGCCAGCCGGTACGCATGCCGGATATGTTCTGGTTTGGTGGGGCCAGCTCCGTTCGAGGGTATCGGGAGAATCAATTCGTGGGCGATCGGGTGGTCTGGAGCAATCTGGAATACTGGTTTTTGCTGGCACCGCGTTCACGCTTTTTTCTATTCTGGGATTGGGCTTCCTACTCACGTAAATATCCCGAAGAAGTCCATGGTGAACCAATGGGATTCGGTCTGGGTATTCGTATTCCCGGACCGCTGGGCATCATGCAGGTGGATTACGGTCTGGCCCGTGGCAACAGCTTCCGGGACGGGATGATTCATTTTCGGATTATTAACACGTTTTGAGTACATCGGACGGAATCGAAGGGAAATAGGGAAGAAAGCTCACACATGCAAAAAGCAAAATATCCGGGACTTCCATTTTAGTGCGTTGAATGAAATAAAAAATCCGACTTCCACAGAAGTCGGATTCTTGTGAGCCCGGAAGGATTCGAACCTTCGACCAACGGCTTAAAAGGCCGCTGCTCTACCGACTGAGCTACGGGCCCAACCCAAAAAAGCGGCACAAATATAGACAAAATTGCCCAACCTGTCAAGCAAAAATGAAATTTGTACAAATCATTTGATATCCGATTTATTCGATCCTCCCGTTTGTTTACCAACTTCTGGTTGCCGAATTGGAAATTCACGAATGATTGACCGTTTTTGTGTAGCATTTGATTCGGATGGCTGGGTAGGGAATTTTATCCTTCTCTGGATTTCAAAATCTCTTGTCATGTGAATATTTTTCTTTGTTCCTGGCCAATCAGGTATTATTTTCCCGAAAAAAGGAGAATAACCATGATTCGTTGGAGAATTGTGGTGGAATTTCAGCCTGGCCATATGGGTAGCGGGCTGGTGGCGCTGAAGAAAATTGTTAATCATCTGGAAGAAAAATTGCAGTGGCCTCCTTTACGGATTTATCGGGGGTTCATCGGGTGTCAGGAGAATCGCTGTGAGGTGGAAGCCGATTTTCCCAGCCTCAGTGAATTTGAGCAAGCTTGGAAACGCTGGGGTAAAAGTCCCGAAAGCAAAATGCTGGCGGAAAAATACCACCAATTAGTCAATTCCGAACGCATCGAAATCCTTCAGGTGGTGGAGTAGGGGAAAGGTTGGGGGATAGAAAAACGGACTTTTTAACACCCAACCAGGGAGCATGGAAAAAACAGCAATGGTATTCCCCGGTTTATTCCATGACCAAATCTTTATAACCCTATCCCCCAACTCCCTATTCCCCTTAATTTTACATTCCCGTTCCCATGATCACTTAACTCTTTTTACACTGTAATCTTTTCTCAACTCCTTCAAAATTTTCGGAGCATTTACCGGTTCAATGATTCTTGCGGTAGCAATATTCTTTATCTGTTGATTTACAGGAAAAGATATGTTATTTTTGCGCTGTTTTGAACGAAGGGTGGGAACAAAGTCCATTGAAAGAAGATTGGACGGCAGCGCTGGATCACGAATACTGGATGGAGATGGCTTTTCGCGAGGCGGAGAAAGCGTACGAGAAAGGAGAAGTTCCCATCGGCGCGGTTGTGGTCTATGAAAATCGGATAATTGGGCGCGGGCACAATTTAACCGAAACTTTGCAGGATCCCACTGCCCATGCGGAGATGATTGCCATCACTGCGGCAGCTGAATATCTTGGTTCGCGAAGATTGTTGGACACTGCGCTTTATGTCACACTGGAGCCATGTTCCATGTGTGCTGGCGCCATTGTTCTGGCGCGAATTCCGTTGCTGGTTTTCGGTGCCAGCGATCCGAAAGCGGGAGCATGTGGTACGCTCTATAACATTGTGCAGGATGTGCGATTGAATCACCGGGTGCAGGTGATTCGTGGGATTCTGGAGAACAAGTGTTCGCTCATATTATCTGATTTTTTTCGAAAATTGCGTGAGACCAATTAACTTACAAATTCATGCTGGAGAGGTGCCGGAGCGGTCGAACGGGCACGACTGGAAATCGTGTGTTCCCCGGAAGGGGAACCGAGGGTTCGAATCCCTCCCTCTCCGCACACAAAGTGAGAAGCAAATAGTTCCCGGAAACTTTTTCTTCTCACTTTTTGTTTCATGAAACAGCATTCCGGAGGGCTAGTCCTAATTGGTAAGGCGGCGGTCTTGAAAACCGCTGGGCGAAAGCCCTTGGGGGTTCGAGTCCCTCGCCCTCCGCAACCGATTAGGGGTGACTAAAAAGCAAAAAGAGAAGGTATGATTATTCCCACCAGAATGAATATGGTTGGGAATTTGCTTAATCATGAGAATAGCTGCGATTCTCTTACTTTTTCGTCACCCCTTATTTTTTGTTCAGAGATGATCCTCCAATAGCTTCTCACGAAAAAAAGCTGCCTTAACCCGGAAAACCATTCCACGGAGAGTGTTGACGATAAAAATGTGAAACACAGAGAGAATTCAGTACAGAATAAGAAAGCGTTTTACGACACGGTAAGCCATCCTTTCTAATAATACAAAAGGGCATCTTTCCGATGCCCTTTCGCTGGCAATGGGGCCAAATTAAATTTTTTTAATTTGGGAGGGAGGTTTCTCTGAGGAGAGAGCCCCATTGCCGATCATAATTTAAACTGCTTGACTCAAAAATGCAAGAAAAAATTTGCCGAATATTAAAATTTGTTCAAAAGAAACTGTCGAGCCAGTCCGGGATAGATATATTGTACATCCATCACTTCCCAGTTGCTCTGCTTCCGGATCAGTGTAGCGTGAAGGATGTCTCCACGTTGAATTTTTGAATAGGCTGCCGAATCAAATTTTAAGTATGATAAACGATGTCCCAGTGTAATCTCTTCCACATTTATTAATCGATTTTTCCGATCGATGGTATCCAGAATTTCGAAATAACCGTCGATATACTCATAATCGTGATTTTCGGCCACATACAGTGCAGAGAAAATGTCGAAATCCGATATGTAAAGATTATTAGCCTGCACAACCCGTGGTAGGTCCGTTTTGATTTTTTCGTAGTACTCCAGAAAATCTCGTTTCAGATTAATCTGGTAATGATGATACAGGAAAGTAATGAAACGCGCTGTAGCGCGAAAAATGTGACTGATTTCCCGCTCGTCAGCCATAACAAATTCCCGCACCAGCCACACACTGAAAAATTCTGCCAGATGCGTGGGCTCAATATCATCAATCCCTTCTAATCCGGCAAATTCGTGCAAATAGCGATGGAAGAAACTAATGTCGTGCGCCAGTGCAGTATTACCACCGGGATTGTAGAACAGGTCGGAGGTAAACCGTGTGAAAACATCGTGGATGTTGGGCTGAGTGACCTGCCATTCGCTGGCTGAACTGCTCTCATCCCAGGATTGAATATCCGGATTCGACCATTCGGACGGTTGCGATTCTTCTTCTTCGCTTTGTAGCAAATCTTCGAAATATTTTAAGGCGCTTTCAAACGGTTTGTGCAACCAGGTTTGACCTTCGGTTCGGATAAATTCCACAGTTACGTCTTCGATAAATTCAGCCAATTCAATTAAAAAGGGATCATCTTCAGCCAGTTCGGTGTGGAATTCCTCGGAATAAAATTGAATAATCGTGTCGATAACAACATGATTCATCAGGTCCAGACGAAAGCATTGCTCTTTTTGCACCGGTTCGGAGGGATAGCTTTGTAAAAAGCGAATTTTGCGGAGCATTTGTTCGTGCAGCTCTTCATCTTCCGGATGAACATAACCATCCAGATTAAGTGGACACCCCAGCGGACAGGAATTCAGACAGTTCTCTTTCAAGAAAAATTCGAACGCATCGCCGATGTTGAACGAAAGAGTACCAATGTGATCGAACTCCAGGTGAAAATCCGAATGGCGTACACCGGGATGGAAAAATTGACGTTCCAGTTGATTTCCCAGATGGTTGATGAACAGATATATGAAAAAATCCAGATGATTCAGTTCGTATAACTCTTTATCCCAGCTCTCCACAAACTCCCGAATCGAAATAAACGTTTTTTGGTACCGCTCTGACAAATCAAATCCTCCAATCATTTCAGTAGAATTTAATAGTCGTGAATAGGGGAGTCAATAAAAAAGAAGTTGTGTTGAAAGGTAAAATTCTTCGCACAAACCAAAAAAAGCGACTCAACGGGAGTCGCTCAGGAAAAGTTTACGCATTCGTGTACTTATTCTTATCCACCAAATCGCGATTTTAGCTTGTTCAGCATATCTCTGGTCATATCGTCCAGATTGAAGTTCGGTTGCCAGTGCCAGTCCCTGCGGGCATTGCTATCGTCGATGGAATGGGGCCAGGATTCTGCAATCTGTTGACGATAATCCGGTTGATAGGTAACCTGAAAATCGGGGTAATATTTACGGATGGAAGCAACGATATCGCCAGGTGTCAGACTCATGGCATGCACGTTGTACACTCTGCGGGTAAGGCGATCCCCATCGGCAAAAGCCAGCTCAATAATGGCTTTGATGGCATCGGGCATGTACATGAAGGGCAGAGGGGTGTTTTCGCTGATGTAACACCGGTAAGGTTCCCCTTTTACGGCGTTGATGTACAGGTCCACAGCGTAATCGGTGGTTCCACCGCCGGGCAGGGTCTCACTGCTGATGATTCCCGGATATCGCAGCGAACGTCCATCTACACCGTATTTCAGATGGTAGTACTGAATCAGCTTTTCACCCGCTACTTTGGTGACACCATACATGGTTGTGGGATTCAGTGCCGTGTCATCGGGTGTGTTTTTCTTGGGAGCATCCGGCCCAAAGGCAGCAATGGAACTGGGTACCACTACCCGCGAAAGTTTGTGAATCCGTGCCGCTTCCAGTGCGTTGATCAGACCATACATGTTTACCCGATAAGCCAGCTGGGGATTTTGTTCACCAACCGCCGAGAGAATGGCTGCCATGTGAAAAATGGTGGTTACCTGTTGTTCTACCACCAGCGTGTTGAAGTGGTTCATGTTGGTTACGTCCAGATAATAAAATGAGACGTTTTCCGGGAAAATTGCCGGTGGCTTTTTAATATCCGAGGCGATAATATTGGCTGCACCAAATCTTTCGGCCAGTGCCAGAACCAGTTCGCTTCCAATCTGTCCACACGCACCTGTCACCAGAATTTTTTCCATATTCCCCTCTTGGTTACGTTTAGCTAAAAATTAAGGTAACAAATTTGTGATATCTTTTTCAAATAAATTCTAAAATTCTTTAGCAGACAGATTCTTCTTTTCACTGTGATATTTATCAATGCAAAAAACAAATTCAGGGCTATTTTAAATTGTTTTTTAGTTTTACCCCCATTTCTAAGAGCTTTAATCATCATTCATCGTTCCAGCATAATTCGCAAAGAGCTTTCTTCCGGTTTTTTGATGGTATCCCTGTATTCAAGCATATCAGTGTGGATATCGCATGGTGATATTTTGATCCGAAATGTTACAGGGAATGAAAAAACATCAACCATTTCAGGAAAAGGAGGAACACTCCAATGAAAACCCACAGATTGATTCCGAACGGAACTGGTTTGGTTATCGCAGTATGGATTATTAGTATTTTGATTGTACATGTTTTATGGGCTACCTGGCCATCGAACCCTTCGGTAAATGTGCCTATTTCCACAGCCACATCGGATCAGAATTCGGTGGTTGTTGCTTCCGATAACGGTTCCCGCTATGTCATTGCCTGGAAGGACTTTCGCAGTGGAAGTAGCTGGGATATTTACGCCCAGAGCGTGGATGCGCAAGGAAACATCCAGTGGACTGCAAATGGAATTGCTATTTGCACGGGTTCGGGTGATACTTATTGGCCGGATATTACCGGAGATGGTGCCGATGGGGCAATTATTGTGTGGGCGGATACCCGGAACAATTTGAATGCGGATATTTATGCACAACGCGTGGCAAAGGATGGAACCGTTCAATGGACGACAAACGGGGTTCCTGTTGCGGTAAAAAATAATAATCTGGCCGTACCCCGTATTGTAAGTGACGGAGCCGGTGGTGCAATTATTGTGTGGTGGGAACAGAATTCGGCGACGTACGCCTATGATATCTATGCACAGCGTGTAAACTCCACTGGTGCAACGCAGTGGACCTCCGGAGGGGTAGCGGTGTGTGCTGCCACCGGTAACCAGCGGAACTTCGATGTGATAGCCGACGGCAACGGAGGTGTTTTTGTCGTGTGGGAAGATGAACGAAACACGGGTACCACCGATACCGATATTTATGCCCAGCATATCAATTCCAGTGGTACTGCGGAATGGACAACGAACGGTGTAGCAGTGTGTACCGCCACCGATGCTCAGGAGCTCCCGAAATTAACCGGTGATGGTACGGGTGGGATAATCGTAACCTGGGTCGATAATCGGAATGGAAATTCAGACATATATGCCCAAAAGTTAGATGCCACTGGACTGGCTCAGTGGACTGCTCAGGGAGTTGCGGTTTGTACAAATGGTGAATCGCAACAGCGCGTCTGTATTACCGGGGACGGAAACCAGGGTGCCTACATTTGCTGGACGGATAGCCGGGAGTTAAGTCATACTTATATCTACGGTCAGCGCGTAAACTCCACCGGTGTTCAACAATGGCAAACGGATGGCATACGAATTTCTAACAATGGAATGGATGCCGATTATGCCAGAATGGTCAGCGATTTAAATAATGGTGCAATTGTTATGTACAATGCCTTCCCGGGATCCGGCACTGATATCTACGTGCAAAAGTTGAATGCATCCGGAACGTTGGTATGGGGAAGCACCTCTGTTGCGGTCAATGTGGGAACCAATATTCAGGAATACACGGGTGATGTGGTGACCGATTTCGCTGGCGGGGCTGTGGTGGCATGGGAGGATAATCGAAATACCAGCGATGACGACGTCTATGCTCAGCGTGTGTTTCAGAATGGGACCATTTATGGTGCTTCCGGGAATGAAGTCATCATTAATGAATATGACGGGGATGTGGCTAAAGGAGGGGAATGGGTAGAGTTGTTAGTGGTCAAAAGCGGAGGTGTCGATTTACGAAACTGGATTCTCACCGATGAAGACCCTGACCATATGTCCAGTCCGGTTGGTGAGGGGGTCTATTCCTTTGCCGATGATCCGTTATTCCAGAATGTTCCCCAGGGAACTTACATTGTGGTGGAAGTCGGGAGTGGAACCGATGATACCGATTGGAGCGACGGGAACTTGAAGTTTTATACTTCCAATTCCATGCTGGTTCATCAGTCAGGGGTGTTCGATTTAGATGATGCGGCTGATAATATTACCTTATGGTACGATGACGATGGCATCTGGGACGAAGATAATTCCATTGGTGTGGATCATATTTCGTATGGCGTGTTCATTCTTCCCCCTGCCGGGGTAACCTGGAACACCGCCATTACCGGTAGCAAAGGAACCAACGGAAACGAAGCCTATTTTAGCAACGGAAGCAGTTTCGATAATGATGATGCCGGAAACTGGGTGGCATCGCAAAGTCATACTCCGGGAGCCGTTAATCCCGGGCAGGATGATTCGTCTTTACCCATTGAATTGATTTCTTTTAACGGAAGGTATGAATCCGGTCGGGTTCTTTTACACTGGGTTACTGCTTCCGAAATGGATAATGCCGGGTTTGAGATTTACCGTGCTACCGGGAAGGAAACGATTTACCGGTTAATTTCTTCTTATCGGAACAATACCTCTCTTCAGGGGGCGGGAAACAGCCCCCAGCCCAGAGAATATTCCTATGCGGATGGGACCGTTTTGCCAGGAAAAACCTACTGGTACAAACTGGCAGATGTAAGCAGTGATGGTCAACGAACATTTCATCGGGAAATTTCGGTGCTGGTTCCGGAGGCAAGAAACCGGGTGCTCCGGGTTTCGGAAAATATTCCGGGTAGTTTTCTGCTCTATCCTAACTATCCCAATCCGTTCAATCCCAGCACAACAATTCAATTTGATTTACCGTTTACGGAAAACCGGATTTATCCGGTCACGCTGGAAATTTATAATCCCATCGGGGAGCGGGTTCGGACGTTGTATTCGGGGGAGCTGGCTGCCGGAAGTTATCGGATCGTGTGGGACGGTACAAATGAGTACGGCCAGATACAGCCAACAGGTGTGTATTTTTACCGATTGCAGGCGGGGCATTTGACCTCCGTGCAAAAGATGCTTCTGATGCGATAGCTCGGGAGGTTGGTTCCAAACAAAAAAGGGGAAATCGTTATCGATTTCCCCTGAAAGTGTCTGCTTTGAATGGGAATTACGCTTGAGCGACCGGATAAACGCTAACTTTCGTTCGGCGTTTGTCTTTTCGTTCGAATTTCACATACCCGTCTATCAGAGCGAACAAGGTATCGTCGCCGCCCCGTTTTACATTGTTACCGGGATGGAATTTGGTGCCGCGCTGCCGAACGATGATGCTGCCAGCCTTCACAAATTCGCCACCATATTTTTTCACCCCCAACCGTTTGCTTTCGCTCTCGCGCCCGTTTCGGGAACTTCCCACACCTTTTTTATGAGCCATGATAATCCTCCGGTGTTTCTATCTTACGCAATATTTTCGATTTGAACTTTACTGAAATACTGACGGTGTCCCTGTTTTTTCTGATATCCTTTGCGGCGTTTCTTCTTGAAGATGATAACTTTTTTATCCCGACCGTTTTCCACGACTTTACCGGTGACCTTAACGCCCTCAACGACCGGATGACCCACTTTGACTTCCTGGCCGTCATCCAGCAATAAAACCCGTTCAAACTCCACCTCTTCACCTTCTTCTTTGCGCAAATAGGGTACTTTTACGATGCTGTTCTTTTCTACCCGAAATTGTTTTCCGGCAATTTCCACAATCGCATACATGTCAGAAAACTCCCCATTAATGTTTAACTTGCATTTAAGCCACCAAATATAAGGGATAGAAAAAGCAATTACAAACCAAAAATATCTTAATTGGGTTTCAATTTATTCCGTTGTGGCGAATTTTTGATAGAGCCGGTAGCCCTGTTCCCGGATGCTCTCCAGCACATTCGGGTAGTATTCCACCAACAATTTACCACTCTGAAGCAAAATTCGTCCTTCCTGAATCACCGTGTGAGCAGGCGATTCTAAAATTCCGTAGATGTAGTGCCCCCAGAAATTATCGCTATGGAATGGAGTAGGGGGGACATAATCCCAGATGACCAGGTCAGCCCGGTCGCCTACCTGCAGAGCAGGAAAATCCGGGAAGTACTGGCGCACAAACGTTTGTTCATCCCGGTATATTTTAACGAACCAGTTAAATGCTTCGTCGAATGAATTCCCCTGATGGCGGTACAACAAGAACAGCTGTTTATGGGAACGTGCGATATTCGCATGCATCCCGTCAGTGCCTACCAGCACGGGAATGGAATCCGGTACGTGGCGATACGATGGAATTCCCACAGCATTGTTCAGATTAGAGTCGGGATTATAAGCCAGTGCGGCACCGGATTGCCGGAGCACGGAATAGTCTTTTTCGGTAAGATGGACACCGTGTACCAGAATGCTGTTGGGAGAAAGAAGCCCGAATTGCCGGAGTCGTTCCACGGGAGGAAATCCGTAGTTTTCCAGACTGTCCTGAACATCATAGGCATCTTCTGCAACATGGATGTGGATACCTGCACCGGTTTTTTGCTGAATATCCGCTGCCTGTCGCAAAGTTTCGTCATGCAGGGTAAACGGAGCGTGCAACCCGATCATTCCCTTAATATGGTTATCGCTGTAGTGGCTCAGGAAGTTCAGGTTTTCCTGCAGAGCCTGATTGCGCAGGACTTCCCCATTGCGGTCGGATGTTTCGAAGCACACGGTTCCCCGAAGGTTGAATTCACGCAAAACTTCGGCAATCGCCGGAAGGCTGCCCGGAGTGGCTTCCGGCGAAGCGTGATGGTCGAAGATGTAAGTAACTCCCTGTTTGATGGAATCCATGGCACCTACCCGGGCACAGGCTTTGACCATCTCCGTATCCAGCAGCCGATCTAATTTCCACCACAGAGTTTTCAGGATGTTCACAAAATTGTCCATGGGTCCCGCAATGGGTAAACCTTTTGCCAGACGGGAGTAAAAGTGGTCATGAAAATTAATCAGCGGTACCGTCACTACTTTCCCCTGAGCATCAATAATTGCTGTGCCGGAATCGCCGGAGTGGGGCGCCTGGGTCTGCAGAGTAAATTGGTTGAAATCGTTCTTCTGGAATGCCACAATTTTTCCGTTTTCGATGGTCAGGGAGCCAAAGAATGGCTGTATCGTCCCATTTTGATAAGGACAGATCCAGGCGTTCCGGATGATGAGTTTCATTTAATCATCTCCTTTTATTAGGTGATACCGGGGATGCGTGAGTGAAAGATTGGTTTCACTCCTGACAAATTCCCCGATTTTTATCTCTTTTTCCGGTTTTTTCTCTCTTCGACTGATAATGTGGTTTCCGCGGACGAACGTCTCTTCCACCCGGGCGTGGAAGACCACACCTTCAAACGGGGTATATTTCCCCTTGCTGTGCATTTCCGAGGCGTGGACAGGAAACCGGGTCCAGAGATTGATCAGGGCAAAATCGGCGTCGAAACCTTCGGATAAACTGCCTTTACGGTGATTTAATCCAAAAAACCGGGCAGGAGCGGAACTGAGCAGTTCAATGGTTCGCTCCAGGGAAAGGCGGCCCAGTAAAAAGCCTTCGCTGAACAAAAACGGTACCCGGTGTTCCACTCCGGGAATGCCACCGTACACCTGCCAGAAATCGTCCGATGATTTTTCCTGTTCCGGAATACACCCTGCGTGGTCGGTTGTGACAAATTCGATGGAGTGGTCTGCCAGCCCATTCCACAGTTCCCGACGATCCGGATCGAACTTGACCGGGGGCGCTGTTTTCAGGAAATTCCGAATTGCCGTATCTTGAAAATCTTCCTGAGTAAAGAAAAGATAGTGCGGACATGTTTCCGTGGTAATGGGGATTCCCTGAGCTTTTGCCGCCCGAATCAGTTCCAGTCCCCGGGCACTGCTCAGATGCACCACGTGAAGGGACGTTCTGGTGTCCCGGGCAATTTCAATGGCAGTAGCCACGGCTGCCGCTTCTGCCAGGACATCCCGACTGGCACAATACGCCTGCCAATCCCGACGGCCCTGAGCCTGCAGTTGCTCCTGGCGGGTTAATATCAGACTTTTTTCCTCAGCATGAACCGCCATCACTTTTCCGGTTTCACCAATCCATTTTGCCGCCTGCCACAATTGTGCCGGAGTCAAATCGGTGAACTCCTCCATTCCGGAAATGAAATAAGCTTTAAAACCAGCTACACCTGCTTCCGCTAACTCCTTTATCTGGCGATGCAGTTGTTTCGGATGTTGAAAATCCGTTCCGGAAACTCCGCCCCAGAAGGCGTAATCGATGCTGCTTCGCCCTTTTAAGGCTTTCAGCTTTTGCTCCATATTAGCCACACTGGTTACCGGCGGTACACTGGTGCATGGCATATCGATGATTGTGGTGACCCCACCGTAGGCGGCGGCAAGGGAAGCATGCTCAAAATCTTCGCGGAATTCAAATCCCGGTGTATCGAAATGTACGTGGGGATCGATGGCTCCGGGAATGAGCAACAGAAACGCCCCGTCTATTTCCCCGGGTCGGGCAGATGAATTGCTTTTGCTAAATTGCCGGGCAAACTTTCGGTGCAATTCCCTGGTGTTAATCTCTTCCCATAAAATAGGATAATTCAATCGAAACTTGATCTTTTCGATGTGCCGGGAGAAGTAAACATCCGCCAGCTGCAGCCGATTCCCTTTTATATTGATAAGCACATTTTTCAGAACTTTCATGTTCCCCACCTGTTGAGATGGTTTGTGATGTTACATCTCTTCCGGAGAGACGCCTGCCTCCCGGTTGAACTGGTCAATCAATCGATCCCATTCTTTCACCACGCCAAAACGTTCTTTCCAGTATTCTTCGCTGTACCACTGGGCATTTAGCTCTGCCACATCTTTGCCCTGCTGTTCCACCCAGGTAAAGTATTTCAGGTTGTGGATTGTTTTTTTGTCGTAATAAGAAAGTTCTTTAAAATAGTCAATGGTTTGCTTTTCAATCACGCTTCGCCAGTCAATTTCTGCCTGTCGATCGGAATAAGGACCGTAGCTTTCGTTCATTTCTTTGAGCCGGGAATAGTACAGCTCCACCGAATCTGTGAAAATGGTAAAGATGATGTCTTTCTCGGTGAGTTCAAAATATTTTGCCAGTTTTATGGAGCTTAACAGATTTGCGATGGAAGAAATGCCCAGCCATGGCAGCCGTTTTACCGTTTCTTCCGACACACCCTGTTTCACCAGCCAGTTCTGCCCGGCCGATTCGTTAAACAACCGCAGGATGCGCAGCGTATCCTGATCGTCGATAGCCGTCACGGCATCTAAATTGCGTACATTGTGAATCCAGGGCACATGTTTGTCTCCAATCCCCTCGATGCGATGGCCACCAAAACCGTTCATCAGCAGGGTGGGGCATTGCAATGCTTCGGAAGCCAGCACTTTCAGTGCAGGGAAACGGGTACGCAGGTAATCTCCCGCAGCAATGGTACCTGCTGAACCGGTAGCGCTCACAAATGCACTCAACCGCTGTTCATCCGTCCTGATTTGTTGGAACAATTCTTCAATGGTGGAACCGGTAATCTCATAGTGCCAGATGGCATTGCCAAACTGGTCGAACTGATTGAAGATGAGATATTCATCGCTCTGGGCTTCCAGCTCATGGCATTTGTCGTAAATTTCCTTGACGTTGCTTTCGCAGCCGGGTGTGGCGTACACTTCGGCGCCCCGTTCCCGTAACCAGTCGAACCGTTCCTGACTCATCTCCTCCGGTAAAATCGCCACAGCGTGTACACCCAAAAGAGCGGAGTTAAATACCCCACCGCGGCAGTAGTTTCCTGTGGAAGGCCACACCGCTTTGTGGTACTCCGGATTAAACCGTCCCGTAACCAGGTAAGGAACCAGACATCCGTACGTCGCACCAACTTTATGTGCGCCGGTGGGAAAGAACTTGCCTACCAGGCCTACGATGCGTGCCCGGACGCCGGTAACTTCCGGGGGAATCTCCAGATAGTTAATTCCGTCGATGCCACCCGTTTCAGGATCGTTTCGCCAGTTAATGCGGAAAAGATTAAGCGGATGCAACGCCTGCATATCCACCTTTTTCAGCTTTTCCACAATTACATCGGGAATTGTATCGGGATGTTTGAGTTGAGTAAACGTGGGCAAAATAATCTTCTTTTCGCGAACTCGTTTAAGCGTCTTTTCGTAAAAATCCTGATTTTGAATTGTCCAATTCCATCCGAACATGATGACTCCTTATTTCAGTTTCGTGTCAGTCGTTTAAAATGTTTGTGCGTATATAAAAAGAACCGATTGATTTCTCCGGAAACATTGTAAGCGTTGATGTTTTTTCCCGATCGTGCCATCGGCGGGATGAACCAGAGGCAATTTATCCTTCTGAACCCCGTTCCTATTCAAAAAATTCCCCGGAAACGTCCTTTCCGAAAAGGGGATCCTGCGCTCAGGTAGCGTTTGAAATCGCCGTGTGGTTATCGGGTCAGATGTCGGACGCCTTCCTCACTGGCAACAATCACCTCGCTGGCCAACCCGATGAACAGCCCATGTTCCATAATTCCTGCGCGCTGGCACAGCTTTAAAGCAAGCATTTCCGGAGAATCGATGGGACCAAACTGGCAATCCAGCACCACATTTCCCTGATCCGTCTTAAAAAAGCCACCGTCGGGTGTTTCCCGGCGGATGACTTCGGCACCTAACGATTCCAGGTACAGATATTCCGTTCGCCAGGCAAAGGGGAGCACTTCCACCGGAACGTAAAAGTTCGTTCCCAGGCGTGGTGAAAGCTTCGATTCATCCACAATAATCACCACTCGCTGACTGGCCTGTGCCAGCACTTTCTCCCGTAAAAGCGCACCGCCACCCCCTTTGATTAAATTGAGCTGTGGGTCCACCTCATCAGCACCGTCGATGGTCAGATCAATAATGGGATGCTGATCCAGGGTCGATAAGGGAATGTTTAGCTTCTGAGCGATTTGTGCTGTGGCAATGGAGCTGGGAATTCCCACAATATTTTCCAGCTCTCCCTTATTCAATTTGCGCGCAATTTCCTCTAAAGCAAAACGTGTGGTGCTGCCCGTTCCTAATCCCAGAACCATTCCGCTCCGAACCTGTTTGACCGCTTCTTCGGCAGCTAACTTTTTTAACATGTCCGTTTTCATAGCGCACACTCCAGTGAATTGGTTCATGCTATCAATCAAGCAATAAATATATGGAAAATTGACATTTTTTGAAAGATGGAAATAGAAATTTTCGAATCGGGAATCCCATCATCCCCTATATCCCCTATATCCCCTATATCCCTTATCCCCCCTATCTCCCTTATCTCCCCTATATCCCTTATCTCCCTTATCTCCCATTTTTCCCCATTTGTTTAATTTTTCAATTAAATTTTGTATATTGCTTGCGATATGTGGAAGCTCACTGTGCTCTTTTTGGTAAGTTTTGCCTTCTCGTGGGGAACCGTGTTTTTCGTGCGTCGTCTGGCTACACGTTTGGGGATTGGTTCGCTCCCCTCACCACGGAAGATTCACACGGAGTTTAAACCGCTCTTAGGAGGTCTGGGTTTTACCGCGGGAATGGTAATCACCGCCCTGTTGGGTTCCTGGTTCCGACTTTTTCCGGAATCGGTTTGGTGGACATATCGCCATTTCTGGATGGGACTGGGAATTATTTTGGTGACTGGATTGCTGGACGACATCAAATCCCTTAGTTCCCGGGTGAAATTTATAGGCGAAGCCCTGGCAGCCGCACTGCTGATCTGGGGAGGCTGTTCCATCCAATCCTTCGTAGGTCCCTTCGGTGGGGTGTTCTCCCTGGGCATTTTCTCCATTCCCTTTACCTTTCTGTGGATTCTTTTGATTATCAATGCCATTAACTTAATGGATGGATTGGACGGGCTGGCTGCGGGAATCGGATTCATTATTTCCGCGGGATTTGTACTTATTGCTTATCGCATGGGTAACCCGTTTGTGACGATTCTCAGCCTGGGACTCATGGGAGGAATTCTGGGTTTTCTGCGTTACAATTATCATCCTGCTTCCATCTTTATGGGCGATACCGGAAGTTTACAATTAGGTTATGTGCTGGCTTTTTTTTCCATCGAAGCGCTTCGGGTTTCCGGAAGCCATCAGGTTTATTTTCTGGTTTCCCTGGTGGTGTTGAGTATTCCGTTATCGGACTCAATTGTTGCGTTCGTCCGCCGACTGGGGGCGGGGAGAAGTCCCTTCCTGGCCGATAAACAACACATTCACCACCGATTGCTCAATCTGGGACTTTCTCATCTGGAAACGGTGTGGATGATTCATCTGTTCACCGTGTTGTACACGGCGCTGGCGGTGGCGATGGTGTATTACACCGGTGTGATGAGCTTTTTACTGTTTATCCTGTCGCTGGTAACCATCCTGTTCCTGATCTGGCGATTGGGATATGTGGAGACACGTTTTTCGTATCTACACCAGATATTTCAGAAAGGAATTTCCGATCAGATTCACCGGCGGGCACCGCTGCATTTCAGCCGCATCTGGCACCGTGTGCTGATTCTGATTTCTGATCTGATTATGATCAATCTGGCGCTTTACGCCACATACTGGTTCAAATTTCATTCCGGTCTGGTACCGGTGACCGAAATACGTCCGGTTAGTGAATATTTCTCCACTCCGGTTTTCCTGTTACTCACACTTGGCTGGTTGTTGCTCTTCTGGTTAAACAATCTGTATCAGATGCCCTGGGATGTCTCCCGCTTCGATAAAGTGCTGCGGGTGTCCCGGGTCATTACTTTTGGCGTTCTGCTGCTCTGGCTCTTTACCGCCGATACCCGCCAGCCAGTTAACCGTGTTCAAATCTATTCTCTGTTTGCCTACTGGTTTTTCATGGTCTTTCTGGTCAATCTGGGGCGACTCATTATCATCGAAATCGAAAAGTGGTTCCACCTGTTTGAATATGCCCCCAAGAAGACCCTGCTTATCGGCTGTAACGCACGGAGCGAACAGGTGGTACGCGATATTCGCCGGAATCCCCATTTGATTTTTGAACTGGTAGGTGTGGTAACCCGGGAAGGAAAAGAAGAGTCCTGTGCCGGTTTGCCTGTGCTGGGTGCTTACAACGATCTTCCCGCATTAATTCATCAGTACAAAGTGGAAGAAGTAATTGTTGCGCTGGCGGAAGAGTCGTCGGAGGATTTCATCCGGATTGTGGGATTGTGTGAGCCCCAGCAGGTAATCATCAAAATTCCACCGGGGCATCCGGATTTCTTTTCCACTAAAGATGCCAGTCTGGTGGGACACGCTTACCTGCGTGTTTTCCCCGAAAACATGGTCCTCTGGCAGTGGCTGGTTAAACGGCTCATGGATGTGCTTTTAGCCAGTTCCATGATTTTACTGACTCTCCCCTTCTGGCTTTTTACCACCGTCTATATTTCATTAAAATTTCGCAAAAGCATTCTGGTACGGGTGCCGGTGGTGGGACGCAATGGCATCCCTTTCAATCTGTACCTGTTTCGTTTAACCCGGGAAAATTATGATTACCACAAGAATCCCATTTATTTGGGAGCTTCTTCCCATACGGAACACATGGAGCCGTTTTTACGCTTTCTCTATCGATATCGATTGTACAAACTGCCACAGCTGATTAACGTGCTGTTGGGGGATATGAGCCTGGTGGGACCGCGGCCCGAGCCGCCGGAATGGTATTCCCAGTTTGCTGAGGCGCTTCAATTGGTCCATCGCAGGGTGATGGTGCGTCCGGGTGTAACCGGTCTGGCGCAGGTGAAATATCGTTACGAACTTTCGCTGGAGGTTCTGCAGCAACGGATTCGCTATGATATTTTCTATATCGATCATCTTTCGCTCCGTCTGGATATTCGGATTCTCCTGCGCTCACTGTTCATGATTTTTCAGCGTCCGGGAGGTGAAAACAGCTGGATTCAAAAGGAAAATCACTCAAAGGGAACAAGGGAATGAACAATCGCCGGGAAACCAGAAAAAATGTGCAGGATACTTCCCCACCGATGATCTCCGTGGTTATTGTGAATTACAACGTGCGGGATTATCTGGCGCAGGCGCTGCTTTCTTTACGAAAAGCGCTGGCTAAAATTCCCCACGAAATTTATGTGGTGGATAATGCCTCTGTGGATGGCAGCGTCGCTTATCTGCGTAAACATTTTCCGGAAGTTCAACTGATTGTCAATCGGGAGAATGTCGGATTTGCCCGGGCAAACAACCAGGCGTTGCGTCGGGTACGCGGTAAATTTGTGGTTATCATCAATCCTGACACCGTGGTGCAGGAGGACACCTTTACCACCCTGCTGCAGTTTTTCGATGAACATCCCGACGCCAGTGCCGCAACATGTAAAATCATCAATCCCGATGGTAGCTTTTCGGTGGATTGCCGCCATAGCATTCCCACTCCCTCCATCGCCTTCTGGAAGGTCACCGGTTTGAGCCGATTGTTCCCTAAAAGTCGTATTTTCGGGCAATACAATCTCACATATCTGGACCCCGATCAAATTTACACCGTCCCCGGCATTTCCGGCTCTTTTATGATGATTCGCAAGGAAGTGCTGGATAAGGTCGGTCTGTTCGACGAACGCTTTTTTATGTACTGCGAAGATATCGATCTGTGTCACCGAATCAATCAGGAAGGATTCAAGATTTTTTATGTGCCCACGACCCGCATCATCCATTACAAAGGGGAGAGCACCCGGAAAGATAATCTGGACTATGTCATCACGTTCAATAAAGCGCTGTACCAGTTTTTTCAGAAATACTATGCGGCGCGCTCCATCTTCCTTTTTCGCTGGCTCATTACTCTGGGCATTTTCCTGCGCGGAGTGGTAATCTATTTACGCAATTTTTTGAAGAACCATTTTCCGTTGCTGTTAGATGTAACCTTGTTGAACCTGATGATTCTGATTGCCTTTATTATTCGCATGGAACTGAAGCACGGTTTTCGCTGGACGGATTTTTTCCACCGTTATTGGGTGGTGAACCTGATTGCCACTGTGCTGTTTCTGGGGATATCGTTTTACCTGGACATCTATCCGCATCGTCGCTTCTCCATGCAGAGCATTTTTAAGGCGAATGTGGTTACTTTTATTCTGCTGGGATTTTTAACTTTTTTCCTGAAACAATTTGCTTTTTCCCGAATGGTGGTTCTGTTTGCATTTGTGTTGAGTCCGGTGGTAATGCTCACCTGGCGGGCGGTTTTGCGACGATACCATCGGGGCGATCAATCCGCGCTGGGAAAAGATCTGTTCAGTAAACCCACCATCATTGTGGGGAATGGGGAGGACGTGAAGCTGGTGTACCAGAAGCTTCGTGCGCGCCTGGATATCGACTACGAGATTGTCGGGTGGGTGTCGCTGGATGAATTTGTTCCGGAGAGCATGAATGAGGAACTGCGCCATCTGGGCACACTCCAGCATCTGGAACAGATCATTCGCTTTTACAATGTGCGGCAGGTCATCTTTTCCGCTCATTCGGTCAGTTACGAACAGATTCTCAAAACCATGTCCGATGTGCATAATCCGCTGGTGGAATTTAAGATGGTGCCCTCTAATCTGGAGGTAATTATCGGAAAATCGCATATTGAGCGACTGGATGATTACCCGTTGCTGGATATCGATTACTCCATTGGTAAGCGATTTAATCGATTTACCAAGCGAATGATGGATGTAAGTGTAGCTTTATTCCTGATGCTGGTTTTTTCTCCCTGGGTGGTTTTTTGCGAACTATTCTGTCGGAAACACAGAAAGAAGGTGGAATATCACACCTCCCGGGGACACACAGTGGCTTTCTGGCAGTTTGGCAATTTAAGCGAAAACAATCCGGCCAATCTCTGGTTCAAATTGCTTGCTGTGCTGCGGGGGAAGCTCTCTCTGGTAGGATTTCCTCTGGATCAGCACATACCGGCGCCCTCCCGGGAGCATTACTGGTACAAACCGGGACTCACCGGGCTTGTACAGATTAATCGGGATAAAATTTACCAGCCGGACGATGCGGAAAAATATCACTTATTTTATATGAAGAACCAATCCCTGCTGCTGGACCTGGAAATCTTGTTTAAAGCCATATTTCGCCCCCGTCGGGACCGGAAAGCATAAATCCGAAAAAACAAATTTCATCCATCCGTAGGTGCTATGTTTTTTCCTGCTTAAAAATTCGTTGAGGGAATTCGATAAAAAGTTCAAAAAGGAAAAATCTCCGTTCCGGTATTCCGGGAGAGGAATCAATGGATTGGTTCAATCTTTGTTCACCATCGGAACTCATGACCTTCCGGAATTGCTTCTCCGTTTCTCCGGACCTGACTCCGTTGCTATTCCCGATCCAACAAATCCTTTCATGGTAGCATAAACCGTTTACAACACCAATTCACCTACCAACATTCCTCATCCACCCCCATCACCCTATAACCCTTATAACCCCTATTTCCCCTATATCCCCTATAACCCCTATATCCCCTATATCCCTATATCCCTTCCCTCCTCCTAAACTTCCTCCTTCACCGCTAAAAATTTATTGTACAGCAGCAGAGCCACAATAGTAATTACCCCGATACTGCTGAAAATGAGCCAGAGCAAGCGCGGTTGATGCAGCTTGTCCACAAAATGGACATACAGATTGGCACCCAATACGCCACCGATGCTGGAACCAATGACTCCATACAGAAAGATATATCCCATATACGTTGCCACCCGATTTCGCGGAGCGGTTTGTCCCACATAACTGATGAACTTGGGATGGGCGGTCATTTCTCCGATAGAGAAAATAATAATTCCCGCCAGAAATACCCAGATATTAATGGAAATCGCCAGGATCCCCATGCCAATGGTTCCAAACAGAATACCGGTAACCATGGTGGGAAGTGCTTTAGTATGTTTGACGATATTGGAAATGATTAACTGCAGGGCAATAATGGTACCCGCATTGATCACCGTGACATGCTCCACATCGAATTTCCAGTTGAGATGAATACCCAATTTTGCCAGAAAACCGTTCACCGCATGATTCAGTGAACTGGCATCCACATAATCTTTTACATACCACAGTACCGAATCGAACTGCTGGAAGTAGAGAATCCAGAATCCTGAGTAAATAAAGATCATCAGTAGAAATTTGAAGTGATCCTTAAATTTCTGTTCTTCACTAATGTCAATCAGGAACAGTGAAAGTACCGTCAAATAAATCACATTGGTAACGATGCGACCAAATGTGGAAAGTCCCGGTACCAGCCAGATAAAAGCGGAAATAACCACTGCAAAAATAAGCTGATAGGTACCGCTGGAGCCGTTGCGACTGGCATGACCCTGAAGGCGCAGGATAAGCAGACTGGTCAGGTAGAGCAGGGAAATGAACAGAAACAGGAAATTCCCCTTAGCCAGGTAGAGATAAAAGGAAACCAGAAGCACGATGGCACTGAGCAGATAAATGACCAACTTTTTGACAGCTGTATCGTGAATGTGACGATGAATCAGTACAAACGGACTGTAAATAATTTCGAAAGCATTGGCGATTGTCTGAATAATGTTGGTTTTCTTTTCATCGGTTGCTTCTCTGGGTTTGGGAGGTTCTTTGTAGAAGAGCAAGGTGGGAATAATCATGGCGCCCGTACCAATGGCTGAGGCGATAATTACTGTGTTCCAGCCGAAATTGTTTTTTAAATAAGGCACTAAAATCAACGGAAAGAGAAATGCACCTAAATTTATGGACCAGTAATACACGCCAAATCCCAGCGTACTATTGCTTTTATCGGTCACCCGGGCAATGGTACCGGAGATAATTGGTTTAAACGTACCGGCACCCAGTGCCATGACCACCAGTGCCAGAAATACCGCCGTGTAGGACGTCATCTGGCTGGTCAGGAAGTACCCGCCACCTAACAGCGAAAACGCTACCAGAAGGGTGCGGCGATAGCCAAAGCGGTCCGCCAGAGCACCGGCAATAATGGGCAGAAAATAGAGAATGGGTTGAATGGTGCTTTTAATAATACCCACGCTTTCCTTGCTGAAAAAGAGTTTATCGGTAAAATAAACCGACAGGATGCTCATCATTCCATAATAGGATCCTCGTTCGAAAAATTCGAACATAATCACCACCCAGAACATGGGGGAGAATGATTTAATCCCTTTCTTCTCCGGTGATTTCTGATTCATCGTCAGCCTCACTGTTTTCGTTCAAAAAAATTAAGCGAAAAGTAACAAAAAGGAGAGTATTAAAGCAATGCAAAAAAGTACGGATAGGCTGGAAGGAAAGAGAAAGGAGAAAATAGGAAAATGGAAAGTGGAAGAAGGTGTGCGGTTCCTTCAGGTTGAAATAACTCTATCCGGTGTTCTTTGTGCCCATGTGTCCTTAACACTTTTCATTCCTGATTCTCCTCTTGTAGTTTGGTCTATTTTTTATTAAGATATCTTTTGATAATAAAAGGACCAGAATGATGGGGATGGTTGTTTTCGTCAAAAAAAGCATTTTAGTTTTGCTTATTTTTGCGGCGACCATGGGAACACTTCAATGTCACAAAACCCAATCCACCGAACCGGAGCAGAAACCACCTGAGAATCCGGATCAGCTTTCAGGGTATCTGTACATGGTAACTCGCAAACCCACCCGCCTGATTCATTACAGCCTGTACGGAGAGACTTTTTACACCATGATTGATTCATCTATCAATTTTATTGATGCGGCTATCTCCGGAAACGGCAAGATGTTTTGTTACGCTCCCAATGAAACCACTCTGGTGGTATCGGATATTTCCAGCAGCACCACTCGCCAGTTTCAGCTAATTTACCCCATTCAGGGAAACACGATTACCATGAACGAAAAAGGTACCATGGTGGCTTACGTTGGAACCTACCAGAATCAGAGTGCGCTGGTGTTTTATTTCCCCGATGATCAGCGCAATCAGGTGATGGCCAGCAGCGATGTGGTGGATTTCCACTACTTTTCCCCTTTGTTTTCCCGATACGGAGATATGATTGCGGTGTCTTCCGATTCCGGATTATTTATTGGGAAGCCGCCACGATATTCCCTGCAAAACCTGACTGTTCTGAAAATAGCAGCCACGGATTTTTCGCCCTCCAACACTTATCTATCCGCCGAGAAAATGATTTTTAATTTAAATGCCATGCAACTCCATCCTGGCAATTTTGGGGCAGGTATTCTGTTTGTTACTGATAATCAGGTGGTTTTTCATGAAGATGATATGCGCGGTATAGTGCTATCCGATATTTCCGCACTTCATCAGGACGTGATTGTGGGAGAAAATAAGCTCATTCATACATATGCGGTCTCCCAGTACGGAACCAATCTGGTTTATATTTACCGCCAGGAAAACCGGTTTCTGCTGAACTTTTTGACCATTGAGACCAGAGAGTTGAAACGCGTGGTGGAAATGTCCTGCACGGATTCCACCTACATCAGCAAGATTGTCTGGCGCGGACGATTCTGGCCGAACCAGGGAAGAAAAAAGCAGGGGCAGTAAAGGCAATAGGGGAATATACTGAATTATTCAGGCTGCTTCTGCCTACTTTGCTTCTAAATCTTCCGGCGAATCTTTGCCTTTTATTTTTCCACTTTCTCCAGCACCATTCCACTTGTTGCTGGAACCGTTACCACATTCTTCGCAATCCTGCGCCATACTTTTGCACTGGCGCGGTGGGAGTCCACTAACACCCCCCAGGCGCCGGGTGGAGTCGAAAATTCCAGGCGATGCTGCGGGTCGCCATTCATCAGCACCAGGTATTGTTTCCCCCCGTAAGATAAACGATAGACGATGTGCAGCGGATTTTCCTGTGAATAGAATTGAAAATCGTTTGGTTGAGCCCTGCGAAATGCGGAATGTTGCCGGCGCAAAGCAATAAGTCCCCGGTAATACTCCACCAGTTCCCGGTTCATCCGGCTGTGCCTGAAATTCAAATAGTTGGTGGCATTGTCCTTATTGTAGCTATTGTGGTCAATGCGACCCCA
>CAZBWV010000060.1:0-17778 GCA_964495805.1 uncultured Calditrichaceae bacterium | reverse complement strand
CCGGCGGGTACGATAAAGCAAAATCATCCTTGTTTAAGTACATAGATATTTTTAATTTAGTGCGAAATTACAAATGGGGAGAACCTCCCGATGCGAAAGCTGCGATTAGCACTGGCCCAGATTAACACCATTGTGGGCGATTTCGATGCCAATTTTCGGAAAATAGCGGAATATATTCAAAGAGCCAGGGAATTAGGAGCGGACATCATTGCTTTTCCGGAAATGGCTCTCACCGGTTATCCGCCGGAGGACCTGCTGCTCAAACCGGAATTCATCGAAGACAATCTGGCTTATTTGCACCGCTTGCTGGATTTTACCGAAAACATTACCGCCATTGTAGGGTTTGTGGATCGGGAAGACGATATATTTAATGCGGCGGCTGTGTTGCACAACGGAAAAATTGCCGGAGTGTATCATAAAATGTTCCTGCCCAATTACGGCGTGTTTGACGAAGACCGTTATTTTCAGGCCGGGCAGGGCATTCAATATTACGTGTTGAATGATGTGCGAATCGGGATTAACATTTGCGAGGACATCTGGTATCCTGGTGGTCCCACCCGCGACCAGTCCCTGTACGGTGGTGCGGAAGTGATTATCAACATTTCCTCCTCCCCGTACCATTTTGGGAAGGCACAGGACCGCTACCGTATGCTCTCCGTGCGGGCGGAGGACAATGACGTACTGGTTGCCTACGTCAACATGGTGGGTGGGCAGGATGAGCTGGTGTTCGATGGCAACAGCATGGTGGTTTCCGAAGAGGGCCGCCTGCTGTGCAAAGCCCCATCGTTCGAGGAGAGCCTGTTAACCATTACCCTGCATCCGGACAATGTGTTCAATAAGCGACTGCACGACCCGCGTCGGCGCAAGGAGAAGCTGTTTATTCCGCCGGAGAAAGATATTCGCCGCATCGATCTGGAACCCATCTCCCGTAGGCCGGAACAGGATGTGCCCGACAGCGGCATTGTTCCGTTCCTGGATCCCATTGCCGAGGCGTACGAAGCATTGAAAACCGGCTTACGGGATTACGTGCACAAAAACCGTTTTCAGAAAGTGGTGGTGGGTGTTTCCGGCGGAATCGACTCCGCGCTGGTGACCACAATTGCAGTGGATGCCCTGGGTAAAGAGAACGTCATCGGAGTGTCCATGCCCAGCCAGTACACCAGTCGGGCCAGCAAAAGCGATGCCCGGCAACTGGCGGAAAATCTGGGCATCACCTTCTACGAAATTCCCATCAAAAAATTGTTTGAAGATTTTCTGCAGGAGTTGAAGCCGATTTTCGGCGATCGACCTCCGGACATTACCGAGGAGAACATTCAGGCGCGCATCCGCGGTAACATCCTCATGTCCCTGTCCAATAAATTTCGCTGGCTGGTACTGGCAACCGGAAACAAGAGCGAGGTGAGTGTGGGCTACTGTACGCTCTATGGCGATATGGTGGGCGGCTTTTCGGTCATCAAGGATGTGCCCAAAACCATGGTGTATCAGCTGGCACGCTACCGTAATCAGAAAGCCGGGTTCGATTTGATTCCGCAGAATATTCTGGAAAAAGCACCTTCCGCTGAGCTAAAACCGGATCAGAAGGATACCGACTCACTTCCCCCGTACGAGGTATTGGACCCCATTCTGGAGGCGTACGTGGAGCGCGATCGTTCCTTCGAAGAGATTGTGAGCAAAGGGTTCGCCCCGGAGGTGGTTAAAAAGGTTATCCGGCTGGTGGATGGCAACGAGTACAAGCGGCGTCAGGCAGCACCGGGAATTAAAATTACTCACCGGGCGTTTGGCAAAGACCGCCGCTTCCCCATTACCAACCATTTTAATCCGTATGAAGAGAACGCCGTTGCCCACTCTGCCGGTGAGCGAAAATAGAGGAAAATAGAGTGCTATGAATACCCGCGAAGGCTCAAAAGATGCCCATCCATCTACCGGGGATCATCCCGGAGAGGGAGCAAAGTCCCCGCTGCTGCGTTTTTTTGAAGTGATGCGGCAGTTTCTGGAAGGAAGCTTTGCCCATCAATTGTACGGCCTCTCCCGCAAAGAACTGGCCACTCAGGAGGATAGCTTCTTTCTGATTCTGTTTGGCGATTTGTTGGGCATTCCGGTGTCCGGTTACCTGCAATTACGATTGTTGCCCTATTTTCTACCCCTGTTCGAGCAGTGGCAGCAGCGCATGTCCCGGGAAGATGACCGATTCTGGAAGGAAATGGAAAAACTGGCGCGGGAGTTTTAGCAAACTGTATTTTCCTGTTCTGACCGGAAGAAAAACGCCGGAACAGCAGCATGGGGGTTCGGGAAAAAACGGGAATTGAAAGAATATGTTTTCAGGATACATTGGCAGGATGGCGGAGTTGCACGATCTGACCGTGCTACAGGAATTCCGTTTAAAAATTGATTTTCCGGAAGCTGTGGTGGCAACATGATTCGTTTTTTTGTGACGGGAAAAGGAGGGGTTGGGAAATCCACCGTTTCCTCCGCACTGGCGGTGTATCTTGCCCGGCATGGCCGAACTCTGCTCATTTCGTTAGACCCCACCCAGAGCCTGAGCACCATTCTGAACACTCCGATAACTGAAACCGAACGTCCCGTTCAGGGCAATCTGTTTGCCAAGGAAATCGATTCCCTTCGCTATGCGGAACGGTTCAAAGAAACGCTGAAGTCGCGCATCGATCGGCTACATCTTTCCGTCGGTTTCGATCTGAATGGCTATCTGGACTCCGTGCTGGCGAATCCCGCGACCCGGGAGGAGGTGCTGGTGGAATATATCGTGGACGAAATATTGCGGGACGATTTCCGCTATCTGGTGTTCGATATGGCACCTTCTGCCAGTTTTTTCAAAACGTTTTCCCTGCTTTTTGCCCTCAAAAGCTGGGTTCAGTTCCTGCGCCAGCAACGGGAAAAAATTGCACAACTTCAGGCAGTGGTGCTCAAACGCAAGGACGATCCCATTCTGCACGAGCTGGAAGCGCTGCTGAATAAATTCGAGACCATCCGCAACGTTCTGTCCCAGGAGCACTCCCGCTTCCTGATTGTGTGCAATCCTGGCATTGTTTCTGCAAAAGAAACTCTTTCGCAGGTGGATTTTTTTCAGCGGTTGGGATTGCACCTGAAGGGAATTGTATTCAATAAAGCGCCGGAAAAGAGTAACTGGTGGGAGGCATTCGATCGGTACGGTTTATCGGTGGATACGGAACGATTACGTCAATATCCCCAGCTGATGCTACCGCTTTTACCCCGCGAACCCATCGGGTGGGAAGCGCTGAACACATTGGCGAACCACCTAAGCGAGCAACTGGTCAGTCAAAAGGTCGTTTGAAATAGGCAAATTTTACTGTAAATTGATTTCATATTGAATAAGCGAATCGTAAATTATTTCATGAAAAATAGATTTCTGGAGGTTCCTGTGAACGGAAAGTATTTCTGGATATGGTTGATAATATGGATTGGGCTGGGATGGGTAACCCGGGTGGCGGCACAGGGCGACATCGAGAGTCGCATGATGGCAATTGAGAACGAATTGAGCCGGTTACGCCAGGAGAAACTGGACATTATTTCGCCGACCAATTTTCGTAAAGCCAACGAAGAACTGGCGGCTGCCCGGCGGGATTTCGAAAAGGGAAAAGACATTAAAGGAATCCTGAAAAAGCTGGAAAAATCCGCCCGGTACATCCGGTTGGTGAACGATATTGGCGCACAGGGAAAAATCCTGTTCAAGGAAGTACTCAAAGCGCGGGAAGATGCACTGGTGGCGCAGGCGCCGGAGTTTGCTCTAAAAGAATTTCAGGAGAGTGAAAAGCTGTTCCTGGATGCCAGCAAGAAGCTGGAGAAGGGCGATCTGAACGGAGCGCGAAATCTGGCCATGCGGGCGGAAAAATCGTATCGACAGGCGGAACTGGTGGCTATCAAAGAGAGCATTGTGGGCAATGTGCGGGATTTGCTAAAACAGGCGGAAGAGAGCGATGTGGCTAAATATGCCCCCCTCACCCTGCAGGAAGCACGTAACCTGTACCA
This sequence comes from uncultured Calditrichaceae bacterium, assembly GCA_964495805.1. Lineage (GTDB taxonomy): Bacteria > Calditrichota > Calditrichia > RBG-13-44-9 > RBG-13-44-9 > JALXCH01. The sequence goes on along the minus strand of CAZBWV010000060.1, from coordinate 13,773 downwards.
GAAAGCCCTGGACATGCTAAACAGCGATCGGTACGCCAAAAGCGATGCCCGAAAGGTGGCCACTCAGGCGGAGTATCAGGTGCGCCATGCCATGTATCTGGCTCAGATAATCGAAAAGCTGCAAAAGGATGATAAGAACTGGGAACTGATGATTCGCGATTTTGAAGACCGGCTGGACCATATTGCCAGCGAACTGGGATTTACCGGCCATTACGAAAACGGACTGGCTGCCACGGAAAAGGACATCATTCTGGCGGTGCAAAATCTGAAAGCGGAAAACAGTTCGCTGAAAAAAGAGCTTCGTTCCCTGCAGCAGGAAAACGATTCCCTGAAAAAGGCCATTCAAAAGTACGAGAACACTGTGGTAACCGAGTTGCAGAAGAAAAAGGAGTGGGAAGCGAAGCTGCAGAAGATCGAAAAAATGTTTACCCGGGACGAGGCACAGGTACTGCTCTCCGGGAACCAGCTAATTATTCGCCTGTACGGGTTAACCTTTCAGTCCGGCACGGCGGTCATCCTGCCGGAACATTTCATGCTGCTCACCAAGGTAATGCGGGCGTTGCGGGAATTCCCGGGGAAGAAGATTATCGTGGCCGGTCATACCGATTCGCAGGGGAACGATTCGTACAATCTCACCCTGTCGGAGAACCGCGCTGCCGCGGTACGCGCATACCTGGAAGCCAACATGGGACTACCGCCCGATCAGTTAGAAAGCATCGGCTACGGTGAAACTCACCCCATTGCCAGCAACGAAACTCCGGAAGGTCGTAAATTGAACCGCCGGATCGAGATTATTGTGAATCTGGAATCCAATCAGCAGTAAACAAAACGGGCGGTACCAGTTGGACCGCCCGAACAGCTATTTTACTTCCGACCGCTTTCCGTAATTGGGTACGTAAAGCGGTCGTTTGATTTTGTTGGTCGGGGTTTTTACGAAGGGTTCGGTTTGTTCAATGATTTTTTGGATTTGAGAGAATTTGGGGAGCTTCTGGTTGGTCTCCTGCCGGATTTTTTCCAGAATTCGGTCGATTTCGTTTGATTGAATGACGTGCCGGGGGGAACCCAGCGCTTCCTGAATGTACTCATAATCCAGGTACACCCGGGCAACAATCTTTCCCTCATCCACATACACCAGTGCCTCTTCCACGTACTCACATTCCCGCAGTTTGTCCTCAATGTTTTCCGGATAGATGTTCTCTCCGGACGGTCCCACATACACATTTTTGCTTCGTCCTTTAATGAACAGGAAGCCTTCTTCATCCAGGTAGCCCAGGTCGCCGGTGCGCAACCAGCCATCCCGGGTGAACACCTGTTTGGTATCTTCGGGATTTTTATAGTAACCTTTCATCACGTTGGGACCCTTCACCTGGATTTCGCCCACTTCATCGGCCGGGTCATCTTTGGCAATGCGGATTTGCACGCCGGGGATGGCGCGTCCCACCGAACCGAGCCGGCAGTCCTGATAGTACGCCCCGGCCACTAACGGTGCACATTCGCTTAAACCGTAACCCACCGAAAAGGGGACCTTCCCCTCCCGCAGAAAGATTTCCACCTCCCGGTTCAGGCTGGCACCGCCTATCATAAAGCTGTACAGCCGACCGCCAAAGGATTCCAGCAACTTTTCGCCCACTTTTCGGTACAGGAACCGGCGTCCCGCACCGAAACTGGCAATCCACCGAAGCAGTCGTCGGTTCTTGATTTCCGGGAGCACCTTCTTGTGGTAAATTTTTTCGAAAACCAGGGGAACACCGGCAATTAACGTGGGACGAACCTGTGCCACCGCCTGCATTAATATTTTAGGTGAAGGCTTCTTTTTGAGCAGGTACAACAAAGCACCGCGGGAGAAAGTACCCAGCATGGTGGTGGTGCTTCCGTAAGCATGTGCCAGCGGAAGAAGATTCAGTACCACGGCGCTGGAATCCACCCCGCCAATTACATCCGGACCGGTGTTGGCGTTGGTGGTAATGTTCCGATGGGTGAGCATTACCCCTTTAGAGCGCCCGGTGGTGCCGGAAGTGTACAGAATTTCGGCCAGGTCATCCTCATCAATTTCATCTTTCACCCGCTGGATGATGTCCTTTTTGCCCCCTTTCAGTGCCTCTTCAATTTTACCGGGAATCGCCTGCAGCTTGTCCCAAAAAGTTTCCTTTCGCGGTTCACTTTTTTTTAGCAACTGGAATTCGTCCAGCGAGTACACTTCACCAATTTTTTCCAGCGGTTTCAAATCCATGCTGGAAAAAAGCTTTCGGTCCACAAAGGCGGCAATGGCGCCGGAGTGCAAAATAATATGGTTGATGTCCGCTTCGGGGAACTCCGAAAGCACCGGTACCGCTACCGCTCCGATGGTGGTCACGCCAAAAAAGGCGATAATCCAGTTGATGGAATTCTCCCCTAACAGGATGACTTTGTCCCCCTTACGAATTCCCCGCTCTTTCAGAAAATCGCGCAGCGCCAGCACCCGCTTACCCAGTTCCTGGTAAGTGATGGGTTCTTCCCCCACAAAGGCGACCGCCGGATTGGAACCGTACTGTTCCAGCATTTGCAGAAAAAAGCAGGACAGGGTTTGTTTTTGCATCACCAGACTCATAGGACCTCCTGAAATCCGTTAAATGGTTCGCACTGTTGCCATACGTTCTAATTTATCATTTTTTCCGCAAAAAGCAAATCCTGCCGGAAAGGGAAATCCTCCGGCGGGGATTGGGTTCCGACTTGGAAATCCTCCGGAAGCTAAATATATTCGTAAAGCTCCTGGATACGAATTAACCGGGATGAACCATGAAAAAAACCGGAGGTGCACATGAAACGATTTTTTTTGTTTTTTTTGATGGTGCTCCTGGGGGCAACCGTTCCCGTTTCGGGGAGTAACCAGGCGGGCAAAGCAGCGGTTTCCGACACTGCACGCGCCACCCAGAAGAAGAAAACAACCGTGCCGAAAACAACAAAGAAGAGCAAAAAGAAGCCCAAAGAACCGAAATTCGAAGATGTGATTGACGGTTTCGATAAAATAGAAGGGCTGTTTACCATATATCGCAACCAGAAGGAAGGGAAGGTGTATCTGGAGATCAGGCCGGAGCATTTTGGTCCGGTGTACCTGTGCAATATCACCCGTCAGTCCGGCGATGCTTATTTGTTCGACAGCGGTGCCATGCTGGATCAGTTCCCTTTTTTCATCCGGCAGGTGGGTAAACAGGTGCAGTTTGTGCGGAAAAATGTGGCGTTTCGTGCCAGTGCGGAGTCAGCCATCCGGAGGGCGCTGGAGATGGACATCTCCAACTCCATCTGGGGAAGCGCAAAAGTGGCCAGCCAGCCGGATTCCCAGAGCGGCGCCATCCTGATTGACGCCAGCGAAATTTTCCTGAAGGATTACAACTACGTGGGCTACATTACCGGCCTGGTAAAAATGGCTTACAGCTTCGATAAAAAGAACAGCTTTTTCTCCGAGCTGAAATCCTTTCCACAGAATACCGAAATTGAAGTGACACTGCACTTCAAATCCGGCAAACCCCGACCGGTGTTTACCTTACCCGATTCGCGCAGCATGTTTCATCGCTACCATTATAGCCTGTCCACATTGCCGGAAACCGGATATCAACCGCGCATAGCGGACGACCGGGTGGGGCATTTTATTACCTTCTTCCTGGATTACACATCGCTGGTGGACGAAACGCCGTATCGACGATACATCACCCGCTGGCAACTGGAGAAGTCCGAACCAAAGTTTCGACTCTCACCCCCTAAAAAACCGATTGTCTTCTGGCTGGAGAATACCATTCCGGTGGAGTATCGCGATGCTGTGCGCGAGGGCGTTCTGCTGTGGAACAAAGCGTTCGAGCGCATCGGGTTTAAGGATGCCATTGTGGTCAAGCAAATGCCCGACGATGCCGATTGGGACCCGGCCGATGTGCGTTATAACACCATCCGCTGGATTGTACAACCGGGTGGTGGGTACGCAGTAGGTCCATCCCGGGCCAATCCTTTTACCGGCCAGATTTACGATGCCGATATTCGCATCAGCGCCGATTTTGTCCGTTTCTATTCCCTGGAATTCAGCGAATTCATTACACCGTTATCCTGGATGAACCTGAATCCCCGCAAAATGTGGATCGACCCCAATCTGCCGGACGACATCCCGGATGCCTGGTTACCCTATCAGTGCACCTATTCCACCGGTCTGATGCACCAGATGGCTTTTGGCTGGAGTTATCTGATGGCCAGGGGAATGGTGGACCCGGACGATTTGCAGCAGTTTGTTCACGATGGCATTGTGGAACTGGTAGTGCACGAGGTTGGCCACACGCTGGGGCTCCGGCACAATTTTAAAGCCAGCTCAACGGTTTCGTTACAAAAATTAAGCGATCCGGAGTTTACCGACACCCATGGTATTTCCGCGTCGGTAATGGATTACAACCCCATTAACCTGTGGGAACGGGATGGCCGACGCGGCGCTTATTTTCAGAAAACGCTGGGCAAGTACGACTATTGGGCAATTGAGTATGCCTACAAGCCTCTGGACCCGGATTCGAAGATGAGCGAGCAGGAGATGCTGGAGAAAATTGCTCAACGAGTTGCCGAACCGGATTTACAGTATGGAACGGACGAGGATGCTTTTGGATTTTCCACCCGGGGCATTGACCCGCTGTGCAATCTGTTCGATTTAGGAGATGATCCGCTTGGGTATTTTGAGCATCGTGCAAAGCTGGCTCATGAACTGTGGAAAGAAATCCCCAGCAAATTTGAAATAAAAGGGGAGCGCTATCAGAAGTTCCGCCGGGTGTTCTCTCAGGGGTTGGGCGAGATTTCGCTGGGTGCCATTACCGTTCCGCGTTTTGTGGGGGGAATTTATCTGCACCGGGACCACATTGGCGATCCCCATGGGCGTCCGCCGTTCCAGGTGGTTCCTGCCGAAAAACAGCGCCAGGCACTTCGGTATCTGATTCAAAATATTTTTGCTCCCGATGCATTCCGCTTTCCACCGGAATTGCTCAACAAACTGGCACCGGAACGCTTCCCGGACCTGCAGGGTACCGTGTGGCGCATGCTGCGGGTGGATTATCCCATTCATGGCGTCGTTCAGGTGATTCAGGCCAATGCCCTGTTCCGGTTGTACGATCCGCTGGTTCTGCAGCGGTTGCAGGATAACGAAGTGCGCTTCCCGTCGGGAGCGGAAAAGTTTACCATGGCCGAAATGTTTACCACACTGCGGAATGCCCTTTGGTCTGAGCTGGATACCGGCGACAACATCAACAGCTACCGCCGGGAACTCCAGCGCATGCATCTGTACATTCTAACTAAAATTTTGCTCAAAACACCGCTTCTGGTGCCTCACGATGCGGTAACCTTAGCCCGGCTGGATATGAAAATCCTGGGTCAGAAGATCGATGCGTATCTGAAGAACCACCAGCCGGACGTGTACACGGTGGCTCACCTGGAAGAAATTCGCGCACGGATTGACGCTACACTGAAGGCACAGGTGGAGCGGTCGTTGTGAGCATAAGTTCTGCAGGAAGATAAATCAGGGGGAATGATGAAAAAATGGCGTTGCATCGTCTGCGGATATATTCATGAAGGGGATGAACCACCGGAAGAATGCCCCATTTGCGGAGTCGGGCCGGAGGAGTTTGAGCTGGTGGAAGAGGAAGAAGAGGTCACTCTGGATTCCCCGGAGGTACAAAAGGTGATCATCCTGGGGAACGGTGCGGCGGGGATGGAAGCTGCGCGCACACTGCGGGAACTGAGTCCAACTGTGCAAATTCAGGTATTTTCTGACGAACCGTTCCGCTTTTACTCCCGCATCCATCTTTCCCAATTCATCGGAGGCGATTTTCCGGAAGAGCGCCTGTATGTGCATCCCATGGAGTGGTTGGAGGAACATCGCATCCTGTTTTATCCGGAAAATCCGGTTATTCGGGTGTTTCCGGAAGACCATCGGGTGCGGGATGCCGCTGGTGCGGAACACACGTACGATCGGTTGATTATTGCCACCGGAGCCCGGGCGTTTATTCCACCGCTACCCGGCGTGGAAAAAACCGGTGTGTTTGCCCTGCGCAACCTGAGCGATGCGCGACGCATCCGGGAGTACCTGAAACATTGCCACACAGCAGTGGTGATTGGGGGCGGTATTCTGGGGGTGGAAGTGGCGTTTAGCCTGAATCAAGCGGGGCTGGAAGTCACCGTGCTGGAACGGGGTGAATATCCCATGCACCGCCAGCTGGATGAGGTGGGAGGTAATCTTTTCCGGCAATTGCTGGAACGGCAGGGAATCCGTTTCCGAACACATCTTACGGTGGAAAGAGTAGTGGGTGATGGCACTGTTAGGGGTGTGGAAACAACTGCCGGGGAGGTCATATCAACCGATATGGTGGTGTTTTCCACCGGCATTCGGTCCCACACGGAGCTGGCCACCCGGGCGGGGCTGGAAGTGAGTCGGGGAATTGTCGTGGACGACCATCTGCGTACCAGCCATCCCCATATTTTTGCTGCCGGGGATGTGGCGGAGTTTCACGGCACGGTGTACGGCATCTGGCCGGCGGCGGTGGAACAGGGAGCCATGGCTGCACGGAATGCACTGGGCAAGGAAACCATTTACACCGGCACTCTTCCCATCCATGTGCTGAAAGTGGCGGGAATGGATTTAACCTCCCTGGGAGAAAAAGATGCGACCAAACCGGGGCAGCACACCACGGTTTATTTAAATCAGCAAGAAGGGCAGTATCTGAAACTGATCCACGATGGGGTGTATTTACAGGGGGCTATTACTCTTGGAATACCCGGAGTTGGCTTCCGACTGGAGAAGTTGCTGAAAAAGCGTGTGCCCATCCGCGGACTGATACCGGAGATTAAAGCGGGAAACTGGAAAGCGATTAAACAATATCGGGGTAGCAATGTAAAATAGCATTTCGGTTTTTTACGGCGGTATTTCGGGGAGCTATACCTTTTCGTCGGCCAGCTCTTCCTCCAGCGCTTCTTTGATGAGTTCCCAGATGGTTTTGGGACGTTCTTTTGTTTCTGATTCTGGCTGGGTTGGGGTGGGTTCTGCAGTTTGCGGTTTGCTGGCCAGTTCCTGTAGCTTCTGCGCCAGTTCTTCCGGGGAGTGCACCACCGCACCGGGGCGCGCGCTGAGGCGTTGAAACAGTCCGGGAGCGGGGAGCCCTTCGGGAAATTTTTCCAGCGATTTCAGGTACAACTTCTGCCGGTATTCCCGAAACGAAAGGCCCATGCTGCTGGCCCGGAAGCGGGTCTGAATGGTGAATAGCCCCATCCGATTGGCTACGGCAATTTCCGGAATCTGAGAGTTGCTGATTAGAATTGCCTGTCGTGCCGGGGTACGTGTCTTCTCTAAAATTTTGTTTAAAATGGCTTCCAGGGTGGAAGGATCGCTGGTGCGGAAACCCGCCTGTGCCTGGCGAAAATACAGGCGCAGGGAATACCGCCGAAGTGCCACCTCCAGAAAAAAAGGCTGTTGGGCAAACAGCACATTCTGATAATAGTAACCGGACACGCGAACCACTTCCTTCATGCCCGGAATGAGCCGCACAAAATAATGGTAATAGCGTCGGGATAAAATGTTGACTTCCTGCTGGTAACGTTCGAAATCGGACCTGGAGAGATGCTGCCGGGCGATGGTCAGGTAAGGTCTGCTCACTTTATGCGTGCGGGCAAGCTTTTCCCGTTCCCGAAGCACGCTCTCAAATTCCCGATATGCTTCCTGCCGCCGCAGGTAAAACCACAGTAATTCGTAATATTTAAATTGCAGGATGGCATCATCTAATAAAACTCCCTCCAGTTTGTAGATGACTGTTTTGTACATGGCTTCTCCGATCGATTGGCTCAATGGTCAAATTACGCACGAAGCAGTCGGGAGTCAACGAAAATCGGTTACCGGCAGAAAAGAAACACACACCAAACGGCTGGGACACGAAGGGTGGTAATCTCCGTATTTTCAATGGCAGGGAGAGAACCATCGTCAATTCCCTCCCGATAGGTTGTAGAATGGTTACTTCTGGAAGAGGGACATGGCTGTTTTAAGCTGTGGATAGTGTTCCATTACTTTCAGCGCCATCTGCAAAGCATCTTCGATATAGGGAAGAAAATCCCGGTTACCCAGATTTTTGTACGCGCGCACAAAGGAACCGGCATCGTGCAATTTGCGCTGCACAATGGTATAGTCCACTCGCTGTCGAAATTCCTCCGGGGAATATAGCCGGGAAACCACCGGATGAAGCAAGTAAAAATCTTCCAGAATTTTCCGGCGAAAGTCTTCCGGAAGATCGATATAGGAATCGTACGCCAGGGAAACAATATCGTACAGGTAAGTGCCACTGCGTGCGTCCTGAAAATCGATTATCTGGAAAGGTTGGTGAGTGTCCCGGGCATCGTAGAAAATGTTGCTGGTCTGGAAGTCCCGATGCACAAATACCGGGTGGTGTTCTTCCAGGTATTGGGACATGTGGGCGCGCAGCTCCCGGAACAGTTTCTCTTCCCCGGCTGTCATGGTTGGCTTCAGGTAACTTTCTAACAGATATTTCCGAATGTGCAGGTCGAATTCGTAGAAATATTTTTCCCGATCGAAATAGCGCTGAAAAGCGGGGCAGTGAGCTTCGAAGGTGGCGCGTTTCTGTAAATCGATCAGGAAGTGAATCAGTCCGGGATAGATACGGGGAATTTCTTCGGGATGCTGGCGGAGGTAATTATCCAGCGTTTCGCCCCGGGCGGGTTCCACAAAAATCCACCCCTCGGCAAGGTTCATCTCGTAAATAATGGGGTGGGCGATATGGAAACGGCGCAAATAGTAACTGATATTTACGTAATCCTCGGCTGTGTGAGGCAGAGTGTGGGGGATGTACATCAAAATCACATCTTTGCGGGGGAAGTAGGAATCCTTGCTGAAATTCAGCAGATAGTATTTTCGGGGTGAGGCGCCCCCCGCTAGCGGGGTAATGGTGAAATCGTTCGTCTGTAAAAATCGGCTCAGTTTTTCCTTTAGCTCTTCCATGGTGGGCAAATTTAAGGAATTTTTGAGGGATATCATAGTGCCGGGAAAAATTCACTTTACTGCGGGAACCCGGTTTTGGTCTCAGATAATCAAAAGGCCGCCGCGCTGGTGGCGCATCAGATTAACCGTCAGGCAGGAGTGCACCGGAACAATAATCAACAGGTCGCCAATGTGAATCTCTGGTAACAGTTCTTCGGGAACGTGTACAATCCCATGTTCCTGGGAGAGGGATTGCACGTAGAAATCCCGGCGCAGTGTTCCCCATCCCGTTTCGGTGGGGAAGGTGGCTAATCCAAAAATGGGTGGCTGGTTGGGCAGGGAAAGCGATTCTTTCGAAAAGTGGACAGCACCGCCGTGTACCACAACCTGCTGGCGCTCCGGATACACCGCCACCACAGGGGTTGCCAGGGCTACGGCAATGTCTGTCTCGCTACAACTACCCAATTGCCACTGCATCAGGTCGTAAAACACAAAATTACCCGGACGAATTTCATTGACTCCGGGAAATTGTTCGGCCAGACTGCAGGTGGGTGTATCGCCCACAGAAATCTCCACCTGCCGAAAATTTTCGCGGACAAGGGCTTCCCGCACGCTTTGCATCCGCTGCAGGGTTTCCCGGTGGATTTCTAAAATTTGCTGTCGGGAACGGGCGTGGTAACTGTGTCCGGCATGGGTAAGAATTCCCCGAAAATCCAGTCGGGCAAGTTGTTTGATCGCCCGGGCCACCTGCACGATCTCATCGACGCGATTCCAGGGAATCCCACTGCGCCCGTAACCCACATCAATTTCTATCCACAAATGCGCCGAATGGTGAAGGTGTTTTGCCAGTTGCTCAACTGTTTTGCGGGATTCCACCAGCAAATGAAGTGTTATTCGGGAGGCAAGCTCATCCAGCTCCCGGTAAGCTCGCAGGTTGACGGGGAAAGCAATGGTAATGTCCCGCCATCCATTTACCGCAAAAAAGTGTGCCATGTCCACGGAAGAGACGGTGATCTGGTGCACGCCCTCCTGCTGGAACCATTCCGCCACTGCCAGCGATTGGTGGGTTTTAAAATGCGGACGGAAGCGTAACCGATTTCGACGCGCTTTTTCCGCCATTCGGCGGATGTTTCGGATTGCGCGTTCCCGGTGAATAAGCAGAGTGGGATGAACGATGGAATTCAGATTCATGGCATAGTTCTCATACGTTTTTCATTCGGGTAACACGAATGTAAAGGGTACGAAAACAGAAAAACCCGCTTACTTCAGCAACCGGGAAGAAAGCGGGTTTAAACATCCGGGATGGAGAGATTAGTGGGTATGACCACCCGCGCCGTGCACATGACCGTGTGCCAGCTCTTCGGGGGTTGCATTACGCACATCCACCAGTTCCACCTCAAAAATCAGTTTTTTACCGGCCAGCGGATGATTGAAGTCGATGGTAATATCGTCTCCGTCAATCTGACTGATGACGAAGGGCAACTGTTTACCATCCCCCATATTGGCCACAAAACCCATTCCCACTTCCAGTTCGGTATCCGGAGGGAAATCCCCGCGTTTAACCTGCTGAACGGCTTCCTGCTGGTACTGTCCGTAGGCTTCGTCTGCTTCCAGCTCAATAGTTTTTTTACTACCGATCAGCATCTCGCTGATGGCTTCCTCCAGCTTGGGCAAAATCTGGCCGCGCCCACTGATGAAGGCGTAGGGCTGATCCTCGGTTGTGGCATCGACTACGTTCCCTTCCGTATCTTTCACCTGGAAGTGAATGGTGACCACCTGATTGGCTTGAATTGACATATGAACTCCTTGTTAAATGATTGTTTCAATAAAAGACCTTACTATAACGTTTTGATAATGAAAAAGTTTTAAAAAAAATTTTAATATTTAAGGAACCCTCATAATAGGTTGGTACAAAAGACGTAAGAAAAATACAAAAAAACGAAAAGCAATGCCAATGAAATTTGAAGAAAAAGCAGGCGTCTATTCCCGACTGGAAATAATTGATTATGTGAAAAGAAAAGATCACATTTACCGGAGAATCACCAGCTTTCCGATGGTTTCCCATGGTCCACAGAGAATTCGGTAGAAATATATTCCGCTGGCGATGGGAGAGTGATTCTGTTCCGGATTCCACCAGAACAGGTTGGTGCCCACCTGCCCCTGAATCGAAAGCCGGGTCATTTGCTGTCCCAGAAGGTTGTAAATTTCCAGTTGAATAGGATAGGCATCCGGAAGGACAATCTGAAAATTCACCACATTTCCCTTACCCGATACAGGATTGGGCCAGGGGGGTAGAATTTGGAAAGAGCCCGGTGGATGAGAATGGGCGTTTTGGGCTAAGTTGTACGCACGCAGTGCATCCACTTCGCCCCAGCCACGGTCGTTATCCGGATGTTCGGCATTGTCCCCCGATTTACGCAGGATATTTAGCATATCGGTTAATGTCAGGTTAGGAAAAGCCTGAAGCAGCTGTGCGGCAATACCGGCAACGATCGGTGTGCTGAGGGAGGTTCCGTTGGCTCGGTAGTACCCACCTTGCGCTCCCGCTCCCAGTACATCAACCCCTAACGCCACCACGTCCGGCTTAATCCTTCCGTCGAAAGTGGGCCCCCGGGAGCTAAAGTAAGCCAGTTCATGATCCGATTTGACCGCACCGACGGCCAGAACAAAAAAGCCGTCCGCCGGTGCCGTAATATAGCGCCAGAAGGAGGCACCTTCGTTTCCGGCAGCGTTTACTACCAGCACGCCGTGTTGCGCCAGATAATTGGCCGCCCGGGTGACTATGGTGCTTTGCCCGTCCATATCCCGATAAGTGTAATTTCCCTCGCCTTCGTCAAAAACGGAATATCCCAGCGAGCTGGAAACAATATCCACACCCAATTGTTCCGCCCATTCGGCGGCAAATGTCCAGTTGTCCTCCTCCAGATGAATCTCCTGGTCCACCTTTTCCGTTTTCGCCAGAATGAACTGAGCATCAAAAGCCGGGCCAATCAGGGTGTCGGGTAAAAAGCCGCCAATAACCGAAAGAGTGAGCGTACCGTGGCTATCCTGACTTTTCGCGTCTCCCGCCTGATTGGCCGTGATGCTATCGTGCTGAATAAAATCGTATTCTCCGATTATCCGGTTGCGCAAATGTTGCAAAGCAGGATGAGAATAGCGAAACCCGGTGTCGAACATGGCAATTATCACATTCTTCCCCGTGAATCCCAGGCGATGAAGCTCGTGAATTCGATGGAAGGTAATTTGCAGTTCGGAGAAACCGTATCGGTACGGAAGAGAATCACCGGAAATTTTGTGAAAAGTAGCGTTTGGGGCAAACGGCTCCTTTTCTTCTTTTCGGAAGTGCCAGGAACGAACCGGTTCAATTCGCTCCACAAAATGGAAAGTGCGAATGCGTTGCAATTGCTGAGCACTGGCGGTTCCACTTGCCGCATTGAACCAGCGGGAAACACCATGAATGCGGAACCCGACTGTTCGCAGCGAGTCCAGATATCGCTCCTCCACCGGGAGATCCTGAAATAAGGTGTTCCGTAAAAATCCCGGATTTCCACGTATCCTTCGGCGTTCTTTCGCTTTTTCGGTCAACAAGGAATCAACAATCTGTTCCTGAACGGCAAGGGGAAGTTGTTGATAGTGACCTTTGTCTTTGAAGTAAATCCAGTAACGGGTCTGGGAAAATAAGCTCAAAGCAAAAATTAGGTTTAAAATTAAAGGAAAAATTCTCATGACTTCCATCGCCAGTTAATTTATTCAATTATTTAGCCATTCCAATATACGAATATGCGAGCCAAAAGAAAATTTAGAAAAATGAACTTAGTTAAAGTAATAATTGATTTTAATCACGTTACATAAACATTTTTAAAGTAATATAAAAACAGTTCTCAAACATATTTTATCACAATTTTTCAGGAAATAATAGGGTGAAATTTCTTCTCATCGGTTTAATGTGTATCCATTTATTACTGGCTCAGCAAATAGTCAAGGAACCATACTTGAGCTGGCAACACGACACCAATACCACTATTACTATTAGTTGGGAGACGGATGTTGCGTTAAATTCCATTGTGGAATATGGAACTTCTTTTCCACTGTCTGAATCAATTGTGGCAGATTCTCTTTGCACGCTGCATCACATGGAGTTAACCGGTTTAACACCGAATACGACTTATTATTATCGGGTTTCTTCCACCAATGGTCCGACCAGCGAAGTCTATCAGTTTACCACCGCCTATGCTTACAAAACCAGTTTCTGTTTTGCTGTTATAGGGGATGATCAGGGCGGCGATCCGGTTCATCAGGATATTATCAATGCAATAGAAACATTTAGCCCAGATTTTTTGTTGAACACTGGAGACCTGGTAAAAGCAGCAAGTACCCTATCGTATTGGGATACCTTCTTTGATATTGAGAAGGGATTGATCGGATATGTCCCTTTGATGCCTGCGCGGGGGAATCATGAGGATGATGGAAATAACTATCAGAAATTTTTTGCTTTACCGAACAATACGAACCCCGCTTACGAATTATGGTACGCATTCTCGTACGGGAATGCGTATTTCATCGTGCTGGAAAGCGGTCTAAGTTCTTCCTGGATCCCTCCGGGAAGACCAGAATATGAATGGTTAAAGTCGCAACTGGAAAACCAAGCTCAGAATTACGATTGGCGCTTTGTTGTTTTTCACAATCCGCCATACGGCTCGGGCCATCATTTTGGGGATGAAGATATGCAGAATTACTGGGTCCCTTTATTTGAGGCGAATGATGTGGATATCTGTTTTAATGGACACAATCATTTCTATGAA
>CAZBWV010000059.1:0-31444 GCA_964495805.1 uncultured Calditrichaceae bacterium | reverse complement strand
TCCGGGACAATCTCCGCCACCGGTTAATATTCCAATGCGTTTCTTGGCCATCGTTCACTCCTTTCTTTCCGTTGCGTATGCTTGCATTATCGGAATTTTAATCGGAATAATATAGTAAATTTTCCCGGGAATGGAAACCTTGTTTGAAGGTAAGGGGGATAGGGGGAATAAGGGGAATAAGGGGAATAAGGGGAATAAGGGGTATAGGGGAAATAGGGGAGATAGGGGAAATAAGGGAGATAAGGGAGATAAGGGAGATAGGGGGTATAGGGGGTATAGGGGGTATAGGGGAATGGCCGGGGAGGAGGAGTTTTTTATGGGTTTTGGGGGAAGAGTCTGATTCTTTTTCCGTTTCCTGACGGGGATTCATTGTCAGGGCATTCCGATGGAAATCCCGATATTTGGAGACGTAAATTCAGGATGAACAGGAGTGGTTCTTCAGACTTCCGGAAAAATCCAGTGTATCCCGTTGTTCCCCAAAATTGGATTCTGAATAAAAGCAGAACCCCGGTGCAATCGCTGCATCGGGGTTCCGGATGTATGGGGGTCTGCTATGGCACCGGTTTAGTCTTTGGGAATGCTAAACGCCACAAAAATGTTAGCGTCACCGCGCTGGATGTAGAACAATACCGTATCGCCCGGTTTTAGCTTATCCACAATCCTGGCGTAATCGTCCACATTCTTCACATCTTTCCGATTGACTTTCAGAATCACATCTCCGGGACGTAAACCGGATTGTGCTGCAACGCTACCGCGTTTCACACCGGTAATCACCACACCGTTTTTCTTTACTTTCAGATCGTACCTTTGCACCAGTTCCGGAGTGATGTTGGATACTTCCAGCCCGATCTTTTCACTGGCTTTACTCTTCGCTTGCACTTCCTCTTCGCCTTCCGGATACTGCCCTAATTTCACCTTAATTTCTTTTTCCTTCCCATCTCTCAGAACGGTCAACGTCACTTCAGCATCCGGTCCGGCAGCCGCCACCCAGGTGCTTAATTCCACTGTATTTTTCACCTTCTTGCCGTTAAATTTGATAATTACGTCTTCCACCTTCAGGCCAGCTTTTTCGGCGGGACTATCTTTTTGCACGCCAGAAACCACCACACCCATCGGTTTTTCCATACCCAGCGCCTCAGCCAGCTTTTTATCCACATTCTGGATGTACACACCCAGCCAGCCACGCACCACATGGCCTTTCGTGAGAATATCGTTCATGACTTTTCGGGCCAGATTGGAAGGAATGGCAAATCCAATCCCCATAAAACCACCGTTACGGGTAGCAATGGCTGAGTTGATGCCAATCAATTCTCCTTTCAGGTTAACCAGCGCGCCACCGGAGTTTCCCGGATTGATGGCTGCGTCGGTTTGAATGTAATCCTCGTACATGCTCAGTCCCACACCGCTGCGTCCCTTGGCACTAATAATGCCAGCCGTTACAGTATGAGCCAGTTCCGGAGAAAGCGGTGAACCAATCGCCAGTACCCACTCGCCAACCCGGGCTTTGTCCGAATCTCCAAACTTAATGGCTTTAAGCCCTTTTGCTTTAATTTTGATTACCGCCAGATCAGTCCGCTTATCGGTTCCCTTAACTTCCGCTTCATATTCGGAACCGTCCATTAAACGGACTTTAATATTATCCGCCCCTTTTACCACATGGTTATTAGTCAGAATAATTCCATCTTCCGAAACGATGACACCCGAACCAAGCCCCATTTGCTTCAAATCCCCTTCCGGCTGAGGGGGGACCTGGAAGAAGTGTTTAAAGAAATCATCCCCAAAAAACTCATCGAACGGGAATGGCGGCATGGCCTGCTGTCCGCCCCGTTTGATGATGGTTTCGGTGAAAATGGTCACCACAGAAGGATTCACTTTCTCAGCCACATCGGCAAAAGCGGTACTTAAGGCATTCAACGCTTCCTGGGAGCTGGAGATTTCCGGCGTTCCTGGTGTCGCTTCTCCGGAGGAACCGGGAGTTTCCGATGGCGAAGCACTCACCATATTCGCTTCCGGGGAAGCACTGGAATGATTGGTCCAGTTCAATCCCGCCGAGAGCACCAATCCAATAATAATCCCAATCCCGATAAGAATCAGTCCGTACTGAAACATCTCTCGTTTTTCCATCTTCGCATCTCCTTCTATTTTAAAATCACGGTTTTTCTTACTTTATTTTTTTGAATTAGTTTCCCCTGTTATGGAAAAAGATCTTTTGTACCTATGGTCAAAAATAAAAAAGGCGGGAGGGGGAAACTCCCGCCTGTGGTTATTCTTCCACTTCTTCCGCAGGAACTTCTTCGATGGCCAGGAACTGAATTTCCTGTCCGTCGAAATCCACCTGAATGGTTTGTCCTTTGTGGAATTTGCCTTCCAGAATTTCGTAAGCCAGTTTGTCCAGCACTTCGCGCTGAATCACCCGTTTGAGCGGTCGGGCACCGAAAGCCGGATCGTAACCCTGTTCGGCCAGGTATTCTCTGGCTGCTTCGGTAATGGTGATATCCAGTCCCTGTTCAGCCAGCTGTTTGCGAATCCGCTCAATCTGCAGGTCCACGATTTTCTTGATATGCTCGCGGCTTAAGCTATGGAAGACAATGATTTCGTCCACCCGGTTCAGGAATTCCGGTTTCAGGGATTGCCGCAGCAGTGCCATGGTTTCCTGACGAATCTCCCGGAAAATCTCCTCCCGGTTGTGCTCATCGATGCGCTGGGATTTCTCCAGGATCAGGTGCGCACCCAGGTTCGAAGTCATGATGATGATGGTGTTTTTGAAATTCACCACATGCCCTTTGTTATCCGTTAAACGTCCGTCGTCCAATACCTGCAAAAGGATGTTGAACACCTCCGGATGCGCCTTTTCGATTTCGTCCAACAGTACCACCGAATACGGTTTACGCCGCACCGCTTCGGTTAACTGACCGCCTTCCTCATACCCCACATAGCCGGGAGGCGCACCAATCAACCGGGAGACAGAATGGCGTTCCATGTACTCGGACATGTCAATCCGAATCATGGCATTTTCGTCATCGAACAGGAATTCAGCCAGTGCTCGGGCCAGCTCGGTTTTACCGACACCAGTGGGTCCCAGAAAGATGAACGAACCGATGGGTCGATTCTTATCCGCCAGACCAGCCCGGGAACGCCGAATAGCATTTGCCACGGCTTGAATGGCTTCCTCCTGTCCCACCACACGCTGAGCCAACCGCTGTTCAATCTTCAGTAACTTTTCTCGCTCGGATTCCAGCATTCGGGATACCGGAATACCCGTCCAGCGGCTGACAATCTCGGCAATATCCTCTTCATCCACTTCTTCTTTGAGCATCTTGCGATCTTTCTGAATCTCCTGCAACTTTTTAGTGGCTTCCTGAAGCTGCCGCTCCATTTCCGGAATCTGGCCGTACTTAATCTCCGCCACCCGATTCAAATCGCCCATCCGTTCCGCTTTCTCCATCTCGATGCGTAGCTGGTCAATTTGCGATTTAATCTCTCGAATCTTCTGAATCATCTCCTTTTCCAGTTTCCAGTGGGCAAATAACTTATTGCGTTCCTCGCGCAGATTGGCCAGTTCCTCCTGGATGCGTTTCAGTCGTTCTTTCGCCGCTTCGTCTTTCTCCTTTTTCAGCGCCACCATTTCAATTTCCAGCTGCTTAATCCGGCGCTCAATCTCATCCAGCTCTTCCGGCATGGAATTGATTTCGATGCGCAATCGCGCCGCTGCTTCGTCAATCAGATCAATGGCTTTATCCGGCAGGAACCGGTCGGTAATATAGCGGTGGGACAGGGTTGCCGCCGCCACAATTGCCGCATCGGTTATTTTCACTCCATGATGAACTTCGTATTTTTCTTTCAGACCGCGGAGAATGGAAATCGTATCTTCCACAGAGGGTTCTTCCACCAGAATGGGCTGAAAGCGTCGTTCCAGTGCAGCATCCTTTTCAATGTATTTGCGGTACTCATCCACCGTGGTGGCACCGATGCAGCGCAGTTCGCCACGTGCCAGCGCCGGTTTTAGCATATTGGACGCATCGATGGCACCTTCTGCTGCTCCGGCACCCACCAAGGTATGCAGCTCGTCGATGAACAGGATAATCTGCCCTTCGGACTCCTGGATCTCTTTCAGAACCGCTTTGAGGCGTTCTTCGAATTCGCCGCGGAATTTAGCACCGGCAATCAGCGCCCCCATATCCAGCGCCACAATACGCTTGTCCTTCAGATTATCCGGTACATCGCCGCGCACGATGCGCTGGGCAATTCCCTCCACAATGGCGGTTTTACCCACACCGGGGTCTCCCACCAGTACGGGATTGTTCTTGGTTCGTCGGGAGAGAACCTGCAACACGCGGCGGATTTCCTCATCCCGTCCGATGACCGGGTCCAGTTTGCCCTGCCGTGCCAGATCGGTTAAATCCCGTGCATAACGCTGCAGCGCCATGTACTTGCCTTCCGGATTCTGGTCGGTAACCCGCTGCTTTCCGCGTACCTCCTGCAACGCCTTTAGAATCGCATCACGGGTAACTCCCAGAGAGTTGAGAATTCGGTACGCTTCCGTGCCTTTCTGATCGGCCATGGCCAGAAGCAGATGTTCGGTGGATACATACTCATCCTTCAGGTTTTTTGCTTCCTTCATGGCCTGGTTGATCATCACATTCAAATTATTGGAAGCGTACACCTGACCCGGCGCACCATACACCTTGGGGAATTTGTCGATGGCCAGGTCCAGTTGGCGCTTCACATCTTCCGGATTTACCCCCAATTTTTTCAGAATGGGAGGAATAATCCCTTCGGTATCGGTTACCATGGTAAAAAGCACGTGTTCCGGTTCAATTTGCTGCTGACCACGCTCGGTGACCAGATGCTGAGCATTGGCCAGAGCTTCCTGTGCTTTTATGGTAAATTTTTCAAGGTTCATAATCGTTGCCTCCTTTCTTTTTTTCGATTGTTCTTCGCCCGATATAATGCACGTTGTGTGCCAAAAAATTCACAAGCCGGTATAACACAATGATATTACACAACTTACGAATATTTCATTCGCACCATCCATAATTCCATCAGTAGCTCGTCGGGCACGATGGCAGAATTTTCTGCCACATCGACAGAAGTAATTTTTTGCTTCCCGGGTGAGCGCATTAAAAACCTGAAAAAGGGAACAAACCAAAATACGAATTCATTCGGAAAATTTCTGAGAATCCCACCAATCGGATTTGCAACGAAAATTTTTATGGACAGATTTGACCGATTTCTTTTTCCTCTTTCCTCTTCTTTTCTCTCCACCAGTTGGTTATATTTGAGCAAAAACAGGGATGGACAACAATGCGTTACTGGTGGATTTTGCTCACATTTTTAACTTCCGTTTTAATGGCTCAACAACCCGAAACGGTTTTACGACTGCCCTGGGGAACAGACGATACGGCAGTGGGTCTCAAGAAAGCACCGGATGCTTTTTATGGTCCCCGGGCGTTTACTGTGGTTGGCTCATCGATTTTGCTACTGGATTCGGAGAACGGCTGGCTGAAAGAATTCCGACAGGGGAAATTGCGGGCTCGCTACGCGGTACCCCGTTTTTCCGACGATTTTTATTTCATCTCACCGGACAACTACCTGATATTGAGCGAAAACACCATCTATTTTTACCGGAACGGGCAGATCACCGGCCTGTTCCGTCCGGATAAACCGACCTGGATTATCGAAACGTTCTGGTTTAATGGGGCGGATCAGCTGGTATGCAATTTAGCGGATGGCCGCCATCTGATTTATTCCGTTGCCACCCAGCAGAGCCGTTCCCCTCAACCGGACTGGTTGCTTCCTGATCAGACGACCCTCCAGCTGGTGCGGGAAAGCACTGCGCGTGGTAGAATCCGGCTCAACCGAACCACCTTTGTGGAATCGTTCCCGGAGAACAATTTAGCCAGTTTGCGCTATATGGGCAGGGATTCCAATCATCGGTTGTTCCTGAGTTTCGAATTTTTTGTACGGCAGGTGCCTCTGCGTATTCGGCGGGAAATCGTTGTGTTCTCCCCCGCCGGGGAGCGGTTGCTCACTCTGGATGTTCCGGTAAAAACCTTCACATCCATCTTTCGGGACACGTACATTACTCCGGAAAGTAACCTGTACCAGATGTTTTCCACCCCGGAAGGTATTGAGATCGTCCGCTGGAATCTGAAAGGGTTGTTTCAATCTTCCCAACCGGTGCAACTGCAATACCCCGATCGGTTCTACCATGGAATTCATTATAACGAAATCACCCCGGTGCCGGATGATTTACCTGAAGAGCACCAGAGTTATCGGGGCGGATTCGATAGTTATCCGCAAATTATGCCGGAAGAAGCACTGAGCCGGGGCGATGCTTACGTGCAACTTTGGTGGACCTGCACACCGGCAAATCTGACCAATGGTATTATTATGGACCCGTACGGATATCTGGTACAAACTCCGGATTGGATTCAGATTGGGTTGAACCAGCGGGTGCCGTACAAATGGGGTGGTTTCGAAGATCTGGAGCAGTTTCTTTACGGAATCAGCATCGGGAAGTACGCCGGTGACAAATACACCAACAAACCCGGTGGTACCCCATCCGCGGTGGGAGTGGATTGTTCCGGATTTGTCTCCCGTTGCTGGAATTTGCCCCTGCATTACTCCACCCGCCAGATGGACGACTCCCTGACCGTGGCATACAGTTCCTGGCTGGAGGCTGAACCCGGAGACGCCGTCCATAAAGTGGGGCATGTACGGTTGCTGACTCAGCAAAACGGAAACGGAAGTCTGATGGTGGTGGAAGCATCCGGACGGGACTGGCGGGTAAATTACCACAGCTACTATTACAGCAGTCTTTATGCCTATACTCCGCGCTACTATGTAAATCGACAGGGAGCTCCAGGCACCATTCCCCAACCGCGGCTGGATTTTGTGCAAACTTCCGGCAAAACCGGATTACGCTGGGCGATGGGGGGCACGGAAAACACCGACGAAATCCGTATTTACACCTCCGCAGATGGTCACACCTGGACATTGCTCACCAGCTTGCCGGATGATTTCCGCGCTTATTCTTTAACCCTTCCGGATGGAGAATTACGCTATTTTAAACTGGTTAGCGTGTCATCCGAAACAGGACATCCCGAAAGCAAGCCATCCGACACATACGGAACCTATCGCAATGGGAACAAACCGCAGGTGCTAATTGTGGACGGTTTCGACCGCACCACCGGGAGTTATGGCAAGTGGCCTCATATTTACCACCCTTTTGCGGCAACGGTAGGGAATGCGCTATACACATACGGCATTCCTTTTTCCACAGTGGATAATGATGCCCTGCTGCGCGGGGAGGTATCTCTGGAACATTATCCGGCGGTGTTCTGGATTCTGGGCGACGAAAGCACCCACGACGGCACGTTCGACATTCACGAACAGGAATTGGTGGCGAACTATCTAAAAAATGGTGGGAAATTGTTCGTAAGCGGTTCGGAAATCGGCTGGGACCTGGTGGAAAAAGGAACTTCTTACGACAAAGATTTTTACGCTCATTATCTGAAAGCCAATTATCTGGCAGATAACGGTTATTCCTACCGCGCAGAAGGAGAAAACGGAACTCCTTTTCAGAACCTCACTTTGCACTTCGACAACGGTACCCACGGAACGTACAAAGTGGGTTATCCGGATGTCATTACAGCAAAAGGTGGTTCCTCACTGGGATTTCGGTATGCGAATGGTTATGGCGCCGGAATTTATTTTAAAGGTACATTTCCCGGGGGAAACGCAACCGGTTCGCTGGTGTACCTTGGTTTTCCGTTTCACACCATTTACCCGGATAGCGAACGATTCGCATTAATGGGACGGGTGCTGGAGTTTTTTGAGCTGATTCCCTCCACTCAATTGGCTACTGGTAGTACCCCCACGGTCAACAATTTCGAATTGATGGGGAATTACCCCAACCCGTTTAACGGGCAAAGTCGTATCCGCTTTCGCATTCCGGCTGCCGGTCAGGTGGAATTGTGCATTTTTAATCCCCTGGGGCAGCAGGTAGCTCAACAGAAAGCCACCTACTCCTCGCCGGGGGTAAAAGAAATGAAAGTAAATTCGGAGGAGCTGGCTTCGGGAGTGTATTTTTATCAGATGGTGTTCCGCGGGAAGCAAACCCTGCGCTCCCGAACACACTCGTTCATTGTAGTGAAGTAAACAATAATCCCACAAACAACATCGGAACAGGCAGAAACACACCTGCTGTTACCAATTCCAGCAAGTTCCGAAACAAACAGATGGGTGGAAGGACTGTTCCATTTTCATTTTTCAACTGTGCTCACGCATGGCTTCCC
The DNA here is from genome assembly GCA_964495805.1 of uncultured Calditrichaceae bacterium. Taxonomy (GTDB): domain Bacteria; phylum Calditrichota; class Calditrichia; order RBG-13-44-9; family RBG-13-44-9; genus JALXCH01. The sequence goes on along the minus strand of CAZBWV010000059.1, from coordinate 23,144 downwards.
AAAAAGTCGGAGTTTTTCAGAACGGTTGTTCCGAAAAACACGATGCGTGCCAAAAATCAACCTTCAACCCCAAATACCACCCTCCCCATTTCCCCTATATCCTTTATCTTACATTTTACATTTTTCATTTTTCATTTCCACCTCCCTTATATCCCCTATATCCCCTATTTCCCCTATTCCCCTTATCCCCCTATCTCCCCTCCCTCCCTTCCCTTCTCTCACTTCAGTAAAATCATTCTCCGATTTTTCACAAACTGCCCTGCTTTAAAATGAAGAATGTAGATTCCGCTGGAAACCGGCACCCCCTGGTGATTGCGTCCGTTCCACTGAACCTGATACCGCCCGGCCGGTAACGGTTTATCCATAAGAGTGGCCACCCGTTGCCCCAGAATGTTGTAAATTTCCAGTTTCACTTTTACAGTGCGGGGGATATCGAATGCAATCGTCGTGGTGGGATTAAACGGATTGGGGAAATTCCGATACAGGGCAAACGTTTTGGGCGTCCCGGGTTGCTGCTCCGGCACGGCAATACCGCTCAGGATGCTGTCCGCCAGGACAAACACCCTGGCCTGATATGGTGCCAGACTAACTGTTTGAAATCCCAGCTGACTACCGGTAGTTTGAATAGCCTCTCCGGTAATGATGTCGTTCAAATAATAGGTTCCATTGGGATTCAGTCCGTACTGGGAAGCGGTAATGGTAAATTGCCCGGTTTGGGCGCTATTTTTAAAATTGAACAGTGCAATAACGATGTTGTCCTGGTACTGGCGGGAGATGGCATACACTTTACTCAGAGAGATTGTGCCAATCTGTTTATAATTCCCACGATTCAGGGCGGGAAACGTACGCCGTGCGTGAATCAGGGCTTTGTAGTAGGGCAATAGCGTATCCGGGTCGCTCCAATCAATCAGTCCGCGCTGGCTGGTCTCCCCCACTTCCTGTCCGGCATATAGCAACGGCATACCGGGAATGCTCAGGTGCAGGGCGGCAATCAATTTGGTTCGGGCAACCCCATAATCGGCAATGTAGCGTGGTTCATCGTGGTTCTCCATAAACCGGAAAAAATATTTGTACTCCGGCCACCAGTAACCGTAATTGGTAATCAGCGTATGCAGGTAACCCAGGTCCAGCGTATTCCAGATGTTGCGGTAACCCTGATGGAAGAGATTCCAGTCGTATGCTGCATCAAATCGGTTGGTAAACGCATAATTGAAATCGCTGGCACCAAGTTCCCCGATGAGCAGCACTTCCGGCTTCAGCGATTTTAGCGCAGCCCGCCAATCCTCCCAGTAATTGTAACTCCGGTTGATCGGGCCCCAGGCAACATCGCAACGATAGCCGTCAATTTTCAGCGAATCCACCCACCAGCGTGCCATATCGATAAAATACTTGCGTGCATCGGCATACCCCAGATTCAAATTAGGCAGGGTGAACCAGTTGGAATAATAGGTGTACACATACGGCGGAGCCATGGGATAGTGTCCGTAACCCAATCCGTTGGTATCGCCAATCAAGCGCTTTTCGTAATACTTCCAGTAGGGAGAATCCTGCCGGTAATCCAGCATATCCTGCGCAAAGGGATGGTTAATGCTGGAGTGGTTCACCACGTGGTCAATAATAACGCGAATTCCGCGGGCATGCGCTTCGTTCACCAGCTGCTGAAAGTCTGCCAGCGTACCATAGTCGGATTCGATAGAGTAGTAATCCGCCACCGAATAACCGTGATCGTCGGGACTTTCGTGAATGGGCATGAACCAGAGACAATTCACTCCCAGATCTTCCAGATAATCCAGCTTCTGAATCACCCCCTGGAAATTCCCCTGCGGCGAAAAGGAGCGCAGGTAAATTTCATATACAATAGCATCGTGTAACCAATCTGCGCTCTGGTCGCTCTGGAACATGTTCGCGGTGGAATCGGTAATGCGCAAAAAAGAACGGAAAAGTCCCTGGTGCCCCTGCGCATCGGTAATGGTGAGGTTAAAATAATATTCCCCGGGAACTGTGGGTTTGGGGAAATTGATGATATTTTGATGTGGATCGGAGATGCTCACTGTTTGCGGATTGTTGGGGTCCATCTCCCAGTAGAAATCGGTGATATCGCCATCCGGATCGGTTGAGCCGGAGGCATCCAGTACCATGGTACCGGAGGCGTTTATGAACACCACCTGCGGTTGCGGGGCATGATCCACCCATCGATTGACCACAATGGGCTGGGAATAACCGGTTCCACCGCTGTTGGTGGCACGCGCCTGGATGAGATTGTCCCCTTCATCCAGGGGTAACTCCACGCTCCACGCTCCGTTACTCACCGCAACGGTGGTATCGTTTCCGTTACGTTGCACAACCACCTGCGATACCGATGGATCGGTTACGATTCCCCGAACGGTTTTGGTGGGCAGAGTGGTATTGGCGTTTCGGGTCAGTATAGAAACAAATGGTGGCAGATTGCTCCATGTGGGATCCAGATCGGTGGGAGAAAACTTCAGGAAGCCGCGACCTTCGCCATCCGGCAAAGCCAGATGCACGTTGTTGAAATTGGCCAGAATGCGCTCCTGCAGGGGAACATCTAACACGTAATCGCAAAAAAGCAGGTCGTACACATGGGGATTCCATCCGGTGCTATCGCCCCCCAGCGATGGGGTAACCGGTACAGTACCGCTGGCATCTTTCAGAAAAGTGTACACGGACAGGTACCAGTCGTGATTAAAACTACCCAGCACCTGCTGTAAGTCGTTTAACGATAGAGAAAATTGAAATCGGTTGGCATTGAGAGCCGTCGTGTTCAGAGAGATGGTGTTTCCGTACTGAGCAGGCTGTCGGTGAATCATCAGGCGATTTTCCGTAGCAGGGTCGAAATTGGGGTCGTGGGGATTGGCAAGGGTGGCATACACTCCATAGCCGTTCCAATCCCGGATGAGCATATTTACACCTGCTTCTGCCGGAACAGCCATTCCGTCAGTATTGGCCATCAGATAAAATCCCACCCGGCTGGCGTTGTCCAGTTGTCGCAGGGTGATGGTAAATTTCAGCGAATCGTGGGAGGGATTGACCGTTAAGTGGAATTCGCTCAGGTCGGTAGCACCCGGTGTCACCCAGGCTGGTTCCTGATACCGACCGGTGCCGGTGTTGTCGTTCAGGGCATCCAGAACCAGAATTCCCTCGGGAGCAGTCGCATAAACACCGAAATGAATCACTGCGGTGCGAAAAGGTATGCTCAGGCTATCGGTAGCATCAATGGTAAGTATATGGCTTCCCTCGCTCACTCCGTTAAGCACGCCCTGAATCATTCCGTTTCCGGCGTTATACTGGTGGGAGGTCGGACTCCCATCCAGTTTCACCTGAATGGTGGCGGGATCGATGCCGGAAAAGCTAACTCCCGGCTGCACCCGTGCTTGAAAGGAAATGCCGTTGCCGGAATTAAATAGCGCACCCTGCTCCGGCTGTAAATCGTAAAAATAACCCGCACTATCGGGATAAAAATAGAGCATGGAATTGTTGTGATCAGCGGAATTCATATGCGGATTGTCCGGATCGTTTATCCAGTCCTCGTTGCCCAGACCGTTGACATGATATTTGTACTGCAGTACGGTGTTGTAGGGAATTTCCAGCCGGCGTCCCAGCACGTCCGGATGATTGGTGGCCAACAGGGTATCCGCCCCCTGACTCCCCCATCCGTTAAAAGTGCCTTTAATTAAACCGGAGGTAACCGGTGCGTTGAGGTAATTCAAGAAATAGCTGCGATTGTCCAGCAGAAACACATAAGGATACAGGCGCTGGACGACCTGTTCCAGGACGATATTCCAGTTGCTCCCACCCACGTTGTGTGCCCAGTTGGGTCCAAAGGATTGGGGTGGTCCGTCATTGAATACGTAATGTAGTGAGTAGATGGTGGAATCGGTAGGAATACGAATGTACCACACCGTTCCGGAATAGATGCTCATGGGGGAACGTGCCGCGATTCCGTCCGGTGCCAGCACCGTACCCGGAGGCCAGAGGTGAGTGGGAGGCGCCTGCCAGTTACCGGTTCCCAACTCGTTGACACCCCAGTGGATGGTCAGCGTGCTGACGTTATTGGGCATTTCTGGATTCTGGGTGGGATCAAAATATATGGTGATGGTGTCACCCGGAACAGGATTAGCGGGTTCCCACCAGCTCCCGTTTTGTGCGAAAGTATTCGTTACCAGTGCGATAGTTAAAACGAATAACCATTGAAAAAATCTTAATTTCATAAAAAACCTCAAGTTTAATTTGAATCAATTGTTGTATCGATGAAAATAACCACGTTTTTTCCGTATTATTTGATGTTTCACTTCCCTTGCAGGGGTTTGTGCTGGTACGGATTCAGTTTTTTATTCCCCTCCCCTGTCGTATGATAGTTTTATCTGCTCTTGCTATTTCGTCTGCCCACATACACTTTTGCACTGAATGGCAACAAATTGCCCGTTTCGCCGGTGCGAACATTTAGAGTATCCGCAGGGTCATCGATGCGCACCATTTGAAAATCCGCCAGATTCTGGCGCACCGAATCGGGAATACGCACATGGGTATTCACCACCGTACGGCTGGCAAAATTGCACACCACCACGGCAGCGGAATTTTGCCCCACCCGGGCAAATGCGGACAGTGAGGCGGGAACGTTGGTGGGCAGTTCATGAAAACGGCCTTCCGTAAAACAGTCGTAGGATTTACGCAGCCGAATCAGTTCCCGGTACATGGAGCGCAGGGCAGTGTCCGGTTCCGCCCAATTCAATTCGGATTTGTCAAATAGCCCCGGCTTTTGCCGTTCCCCTATTTCCTGCCCGGCGTAAATCAGCGGAATTCCCGGCACCGTAAAAATAAAGGTGGCATACACCTGGATGGCCTCGCTACCAAATACCGCAAGAGCCCGCTGTTCATCGTGATTTTCCAGAAATCGCATGGGCAGGGCGTTTCGGGGATAGCGGGCATCTTTTTCCGCAATCAGATGAGCCGCGTGATGGGCTTCCTTTTTTCCTTCACGAATCTCCTTCAGCAAATGGTATAGCGTCCAGTCGTAATCGGAATTAAACCCTGCCACCAATAATTGTGGGTCTTCCCATTCCGCCAGCAGGTACAAATCGGATTTCACAGCACGAAGGCGTGGAATTGCTTCTTTCCAGAAATCCAGCGGAACCATTCCCGCCACATCGCAGCGGTAGCCATCGATATCGAATTCACGAATCCAGTAGATCATCGTCTCAATCATATACTCCCGCAGGTGCGGATTTTGATAATTGAAATCGGTGATATCGCTCCATTCGGGCACTTCGCGGGTAAAATGCCCCTGCGCATCGCGCATAAACCAATCGGGATGTTCCTTCATCAGCACGTTGTCGTTGGAAGCGTGGTTGGGTACCATCCCGATGATGACTTTCAGCCCACGGCGGTGGATCTCTTGCACCAGATGTCGGAAATCCGCTTCGGTGCCCAGCTCAGGGTTCACCTTATGAAAATCCCTTACCGAAAACGGACTCCCCAGCGTGCCTTTTCGCCCCTTCTCCCCAATGGGATAAATCGGTAATAGCCAGATAATATCCACATCCAGTTTCTGGATTTCGTCCAGCTTTTCTTCCAGAGCACGAAAAGTGCCCTGGTGAGTAAACACCCGGGGGAACACCTGATACAGCACCCCGTGGCGGGCCCATTCCGGGGCAACCGGTGCGGAAAGGTGACTGTAATCCGCCAATTCCTTCCCGCTTCCGTGACGTCGCTCGCAATATAGTACAATCATTAACATCATCATGACGATGGTACCCCATCGGAACTTCATGGGTTCCTACTCCTTTTCTTCCAACAACAATTTCGTTCCATTCGCATGCAACCGGGCCAATTTCAGGGAATAATCCAGATTAATCAAGGGATTATCGGGAAATTTCTCTCTCAGCAGGCGTCCCAGTAATTCCAGTTCGCCGGGATGCATCTCCAGCACCGCATCGCGCACATCGGTGCCCGTGCGAATGCCAAACAGGGTGATATCCAGTACAATATGGTTGGCGGCAATCTGCACAATGGCTTTGTTCTTGGTCCAGGCGGTTTTACACTGCATGCGCCGATTGGCTTCCCCCATAATCAACTCTTCCCGGTCGCGCACCAGAATAATTTTGTGGTCCCACACCTTTTCCAGTTCTTTTTCCTCCAGCCCGTAACTGTACACCAGTCCCAACCGGGGTAACTCGGTAAACGAAAACAGAATCACCTTCACCCCGCGCTGGACGGCTTCTTCCAGTTCCCGCTGCAACTCGTTGAATTCCTTTCGCCATACCGACAGATAGATTTCCTGCCGGGCGTCCTGAATCATCTCCCGGGCTTTGGAAATCAGATTGTCGTATCCGGTAATATTCCACAACTGTCCCGGCTCAATATCGGTTTTGATTTCGGACAAACTTTTCCGGAAATCTTCCACTTTTTGTTTAAACCGCTGTTCCAGCATCTTCAGGAATTCCTCCGGGGGAAGCGGTACATATTTTTCCGGTTGGGTGGACAGGGCACTGACTGCTCCGTAGGCTTCCAGTCGGCGGATTACATCGTAGATGGCGGAACGGGGCACACCACTGTTTTTGCTGAGTTCGTAACGCGTCGCGGGATAATGCTGAAGGAGCGAAACGTACGCGCGGGCTTCGTATTTGGTAAATCCCAGCTCGGCCATCTTTCGTGAAATTTTTTCCAGCATCTCACACTCCCGGATTTATTTCAAAATGAATTTTTCCATTTTCAAACAGGTTTTTCATTCGAAGCTCCATTTATTTCGCGCTCCTGATTTAATCTTAAATACTTCACAAGCTTTTCAACCCGGAAAGGATTTGGGAACGTCCGACAAATCAAAAAACAGTTTCTCCTTCGTTTTCACCGATTCCAAACGCTATCCTTTCACCGATCCCAGGGTAAGTCCGGAAATAAGCCAGCGGCTGAGAATCATGAACAGCACGACAACCGGAATGCTTACCACCACCGCTCCGGCAGAATAGAGTCCCCAGGCCACTTCCATGTTGGACTGAAACAGTTTTAGCCCCAGCGGCAGGGTAAACAGGTCCCGATTCTGAATCAGCACGGCTGCCACCAGATATTCCGACCAGGCGGACATGAAAGAGAACAGCGCGGTAATAGCCAGTGCTGGCAATGCCAGAGGCAAGATGATGCGATAGAATGTGTAGAACGGTCCGGCGCCATCAATCATCGCCGCTTCTTCCAGGCTGTACGGAATTGTGTCGTAATATCCTTTCATCTGCCAGATGGTAAATGGCAGCGCAGTAGCTGAATAGGCCACAATGAGCCCCAGATACGAATCGTACAGACCTAACTTAATCAACATGATAAACAGGGGCAGCAACAGCATGGTGACCGGGAACATCTGGGTAGTAATGATGCCCATCAATGAGGCATTGCGCCCCCGAAATTTGTACCGGGAGAAAGCATATCCCGCCGTAGCAGCCAGCGCCACCCCCACGACCGTCACTGCCAGCGAAATCACCAGGCTGTTGGCCATCCAGCGCAGGAAAGGTTCCCGGGTAAACAATCGCACGTACCACTCCAGGGTAGCATGGGGCGGAATGATAGCCAGTGATTTGCTCAGCAGGCGGTCGCCCGGTCGCAGGGAGATGGAAATAACCCGCAATACAGGATAAATCGAAAACAGGGTAAAAAGCGTCAAGACGCCGTAACTGGCAATCCGGCCCGTGGGAGACAAACGGCGTGGATTGGCTGAAACGCTTCTCGTTCTCATGAACGCCTCCCGGGGTACATTGCTATGTTAAGCGCATTATGCATACACATTCTCTGCCGCTCCGGTCTTTTTAATGAACCGATAGCTGAACACCAGCAAAATGGCAAAAATAATCATGGAAAAAGCGGCGGCATAACCCATCCGGAAGTAAGTAAACGCCGCTTTGTACACCCAGCTTACCAGAATATGGGTTTTATCGGACGGTTCCCCGCCATTGCTTACCAGCCATACCACATTAAAATTGTTGAACGTCCAGATAACGCCCAGGGTAATGGCAGGTACCATTACCGGCTTCAACAGCGGTACCGTGATATTGCGGAATTTCTGCCATGCACTGGCTCCGTCAATGTCCGCCGCTTCGTACAGCTCATCGGGAATGCTTTGCAAACCACCCAGCGCCACAATCATCATAAAAGGGAATCCCAGCCAGATATTGGTTATCAGGCAGGCGGTGAAGGCTCCCCACTCCGTGGAAAGCCAGGGGATGTGCACACCGGCGAACCGTTCTAAAATAAGATTGACTGCTCCGTATTCGGCGTTGAACATTCCCCGCCAGGTTAGCGCAGTAATGTATTGCGGAACCGCCCAGGGCAGAATCAGCAACGTGCGGAAAACCGACTTACCCCGGATATCCTTGTTTAAAATCAGCGCCAGAAACACTCCGATCCCCACGTGAAAAATCAGATTCAACACCGTCCACAACACGGTTTTGAACAGAAAGTACCAGAAAGTCCATTCGGAGAGCACCGCCCGGTAATTTTGCAGCCCGATCAATCGCCACTGCCGGAAATGGGTTAAGTTCATATTGGAAAAGGAAATGACCACATTGTACACAAACGGGTACACCACCACCAGCGCCATGATAATAAGCGCCGGAGCCGTGTAAATGTATGCCAGGCGGTTTGGATGGGAAAAGTTTTTATTTCCAGTGTTCATCCAGAAGAACTCCCATTTCTATTCCGATGTATCACACATTCGTCCATTCATCATTCTCTGTTTTCCCGGATTAACTTTAAAGCCAGGCGCTGCATCTCCCGTGCGGCTTGCCGGGGCGAATACTGATGGGTAAAAATTCCCTGATAAGCCGGACGCATGGCATCCCATATCCAGCGCATCTCGGTCACCACCGGCATGGGACGTCCCACCATCATCTGATCCAGTGCCGAACGGTACAGCTCCCGTCGCATCAGGTCAGGATGGTGAATCACCTCCCGGCGGGAAGGAATAATGTTAAACCGCCGGGCAAAATCCAGCTCCACTTCCGGGGAGGTCAGGTATTCCACTAACTGACGGACAACCTGCAACTGTTCTCCTTTTAAGTTGACGTTGAACAGATATCCCATGGGGAACACCATTGGCGTGGGCCACAATCCGGTTTCATCAATTTTGGGAATGCGGGCCAGACCAATGGGAATGCCAGCTTTCAAATATGTTCCCCAGCTCCAGGGTCCGTTAATAATCATCGCTACCCGACCATCCAGAAAAAGTGCATTGGCTGTCTCGTAATCGCATTCCCGGGGAATAATCCGGTACTTATTGGCCAGGTCGTAAATCAACTGCGCCGCTTTTACCACTGCGGGTGTGTTTAAAGTGGGCTGGTTGTGTTCATCAATCACCCAACCCCCGTAACCCCCGATAAACGGGACTGCAAATGCTGGCTCGGTGTAATTCCAGGCCAGCGCGTAAGTATCCGGGCGTCCATCCCCATCGGTATCCCGGGTCAATTGTTTCCCCAGAGCAATTAGCTCCGAAATGGTTTGCGGTGGTTTTGGTACCAGTTTTTTGTTGTACACCAGGCACAGATGGTTCCCAACCCGGTCGGCAATCTGATACAGATGCCCCTGAAATACCGTGTTGGCGGGGAACGGTTCGGTAATGAAGCTATCCAAAAAAGACGATTGAAAAAGCCCATCTAACGGCTGAATCACTTCCAGTTCGGAGAGCGGACCAATAAAATCGCTGGCGCAGTGAATCAGTGCCGGTCCCTTCCCGGCCAGGGCGGAAATGATGAAATTGGTGCGCAGTTCCTCCGGAGCGTAAAAGAGCTGAACAAACTCATATTCCGGGTGCTGCTGACCGAATTCATTAAGCTTTTGCTGCAGAAAATCCCGTTCTACCGGTCGCATGGAGGTCCAGATGACAATTTTCGAACGATCCGAACCATTGCATCCGATAAACAGCCAAAACAGCACCGGCGCAATCACCACTATTTTCCACCACCTCACTATCCCGGGTCTCACTTCGACTCGCTCCATTTCACTTCGCTGGAAAGATGACGGAACCAGAAGAAATACAATCCGATGGAAAGCACCACCAGCAGTCCAAACAGATACAGAAAAGTATTCCAGGTGCGCATCACCACGGTCATACCGGTCAGGAAGAGGACCACCTGCCAGGGCACGGCAAAAAAGGTTGCGATAATGTCCCGACGATTCTCCGCATCAATTTGCCGGAGAACCGATTCCGGTAATCGTTTGCGCACCGGGTGCCACCAGCCAAACGGTCGGGTGGTGCGGTAAAAATTAAACAGCACCTCATCCGGTGTTGGCGCGGTGAGATAGGTGCCCACAACCAGTGCCAGCAAAGAGGTACCGCTGGCCCAGATAAAGGAAATGTACTCCGGCACATCGGGATAGAAATATTTTTGCAGCACTGCTGCAATCATTCCCACCACCGTTCCGATGGCAAAACCGTACCCATTCAACCGCCACCAGTACCAGCGCAAAAGCTGGGGAATCAGCATCCCCGCGCCAATGCTCATGGTAATCCATCCCCAGATTTCGTTGATGTTGCGTATGAACAACGAAAAAGCCAGTCCCAGCCCCACAATGATCACCGAAGCCCAGCGACTGTGGCGCATCAGGGTTTTCTCCGAAGCATTGGGATTAATATATGCCTGGTAGATATCCTTTACCCAGTATGCAGCACCGGCATTTACCGTACTGTCGAAGGTGGACATGGCGGCAGCCATCAATCCCGCCACCAGGAATCCCCGCACTCCAATGGGCACCATTCGGTCAATCACCACCGGCAATACACGTTCCGGGTCTCCGATAACCCCATGGGACGTACCGTAAGCCACGCCCAGCATGGCAATGGCCATAATAAAGGGCCAGCGAAAAGAGAGTAAAAAGGTCCAGAATAAGGAAAGTAGCCCTGCCTCCCGATCGCTACGGGCTGCAAAATAGCGCTGAATCATATATCCGCTGGTGCCACCGCTTCCCTCAATTGTTACCTTGAACAGATAAAACAAAATGGCAATGCCAAACAAATTGTAAATGGAATAGGACGATTCAGCCGGAATGTTCAGTTTCCAGTGAGGTACCACGTTTGTCCAGGCCTGTCGGGTTGTTTCCACAGCCAGGAATCCCCCATCGCGCAAAGGCATGGACACCTGAAAACTTTCCGGCAATACCACCTGTGTCATCACCATAATGGTAATGAACAGAATGGTTCCGAAAATCAGCACTCCCTGGAACACATCCGTCCACACCACGCCGTAAAGGCCCGATGCGACAGTGTAAACCATAGCCAGCACAATCATCAGGGTGGATGCCCAGAACTCCGGACTCATTCCCAGGAGAGGAGGTATGCCCAGAAATTCGGCGATGAACTTGCCGGAACCAATGGCGAAGTAGGTAATCATGGCGATGGTAATCACAATCACCGAAATGGCGCTGATCAGCCGTGCCACATCGCCTTCCCGCCCCTTACCAAACCGGAAGTGCATCCATTCAGCCAGAGTCATTACCTGCGCCCGGCGATTCCATTTGCCCATAAAGACCATCAGAAAAGCCATAATCAGCGTTACCCCGCCGCGAATCTCAATAAAAAATCCGCTGGCACCCAGTGCAAACACAAAAGCGGTGTTAATCATGGTTCCGCTAACATCCAGATTAGAAGCCATACCGGAAGCACCCAGCGCCCACCAGGGAAGACCCCGATTCCCCAAAAAGTAGGAATCAATTCCCGCAGAAGCTTTTTTCTGCAGCAACAACCCCACCACCACAATTCCGATTAAATACAGAACCACAATTCCGTAATCGATAAAAGTCATGGTTCACCAGCGTTTTTGCGTTTCCGGTTTGAAGATTCTTTTAAGCTTTTTGCCGAAATCCGGCTGAATATTGCAGCATCCTCACATGTTACAAAAATTGCCCGCTAACGTACCCGCCTTGCGACCCGGAACCCTTCCGGAGCAATGCCGTTCAGATTTACCATCATTTCCTTCGTTGCTCAGGAAGTGGACTATGCTCCGTGCACAGAAATCTTTTTTACTCCCCTGCATCGCCCAATATGGTTTTCCGGAGGAAACCTTCCCGAAGCGGACATGCCCGTTTCGGACAAACCTATGTGGGACCGATCTGTTTCGGAATAACCTTCATTGCACTTTGCCTGTAAACCGACCTCAACGCCACGAAATCGATATTAAGAGACCCAAAACACGAAGTTTTGGGTCTCCTGTACGTGGCTTCGCTTGCTTCAAATCAAGTGATGTCTGCTACTTCATGAGAATCATCTGCATGGTTCGGTCGTAATTTTCGGTAGTCAGGCGGTAGTAATACATACCGGAAGCCACCACTTTACCGTGGTCATCCGTTCCGTTCCAGATCACCCGATGAGCACCCTGGCGTTGTTTACCATCCAGCAGCGTGCGCACTTTCCGACCCAGCACGTCGTAAATCACCAGCTTCACATCCATGGTTTTGGGGAGCACAAAGCTGATGGTGGTAACCGGGTTAAACGGGTTGGGATAATTGTGGTCTAATCTCGGTGTACGCACCACCGTTACCGGTTCGGGATTGTCGATACCCACCACATGGTTGTTGAAGTCCCAGCGCCAGTAGAATCCGGGATTGATGGAGCCGAAGTCGCTGTGGATGGTGAATTCGGTCTGACTGTCGTCGATATTCTCGAAGTGGTTCAAACCGTACCCGGTATTTCCGCCTTCGTTGTCGCCACCACCAATGCCGAACTTGAATTCCTGTCCCACGATGTCGCCGCTATCCGGGCTAAACAGATGCTGATAAGCGTAGATGGAGTCACCGGGAGTCATATCGCCGTGGGTTCCGTCATCGTACATTTTGTAGGGAGCCAGGTCGATGGGATTCCAGCCCTGCCAGCCAGGCGTTCCGTTACCGGGACCGTTAATGTACACGCCCCAGGCAAAAATGGAGTCCTGCTGACCGGGATAAATCCACCAGTTACTCCCCTGAATGTTTTGAATGGTGTCGCCTTCCAGAAGCACCTGGTAGTACGGCGGACGCAAATCGCAGGTGTAGGTTACCAGCACCGGCTGGGAAATGGGCGAAGTGTTCTGGAAGCGCGGCATCCGGTGCAGAGCGGTCATATCGCTGGATGTATCCTGCACTTCCACCACCGTAGGTAACGGGTCGGGCAGATAAATTTTTCGCTTCTCCTGCGAAGCAGTTACCGGATCGTCGTAATCGAAGAAAATCTCACGATATTCGGAACCGTGCTTCACCAGATAGTACTGATACTGCAAATTGCTACCCGGAATCACATTCTCCACCTGCACTTCCACGGAATAATAATTGGTCAGGAACTCGTTAACCAGCGTATCCTGAGAGAAATTAGCCGTTCCGTTATATCCCCATTTAACAATCAGCGTGTCGCCAATGCTAAATCCGTTTTCGTTAATGGCTTGAGTCAGATCGGCACGGAATTTCACCGTAGCGGTATCGCTACCCTGCGGCGGGACGTAAGGAATGTTGTTCCACCATACCCAGTGCAGAGTGGTGTCGGTTTTTCCCGGAGGAATCTGGAACGTGCGGTTGTCGATGCCTTCCCACTCTACAATGTTGGTGGGATTGTTCTTGTCCGCAATGATGAACTTGTACTCAATGGTTTCACCCGCACTGACGGAATCTTTGGGAATACGAATGCGTCCGGACCAGAAATTTTCTGCGGGATAGACAAACTGCCCGGGATTGTCCGACCCGGTTTCCGGTGTCAGAATTCCCAGAGTACTGTCAGAGTTCCAGGTCAGGTCACCCAGGGCACCGGGCCAGCGCGCTCCCTTTACCATAATAATGTGGTTGTTGGGATCGAACGGCACATAAGCCTGCATATTCACCCGGAACCACACATCAATGGAATCGGTGGGAACGTAGGGAGTAAACAGCGGATCATTTCCAAACTGTTTATTAAAGAATTGCAACGGAAGCACCGTATCGGCGGTGCCCACGGTAAACTCCCGGTTACCGGAACCGGTGTTTACATTGCTCTCCCAGCCATTGCCATTGGGGTCTCCGGCAGCATTGACAAAAAACTTGTACTGAATGCTGCTTCCGGCCGGGAAGGCCAGGGTGACTTCCCAGTAATCGCCACCCACATTGGTCATATTGCCACCCGTGTCGCCACCCCAGGTCAGCGGGGCAACACTACCGCGTACCTGGACAACCGAATTCGGTCCTACCGTATCCGGAACCGTAGCGGTGTTCAGACGGAACGTCACATTTACCGTCTGAGCGGATAGCAAGCCGATGGCCAGTAACAAAATCAATACTGACCCGATTCGTGTAGCTCTTCTCATAATAGCGGCTCCTTTGTTTAATTGAGAATGTTAAGTTTTTAATTATGGATTAAGAAAAATGAACGCCCGAATTCAATAATGTTTCGGACCTTCCGTAAATTGTTAACTAAAATTCAAAACCAATCCCCAGCACATGGACGGCCTGAAGCAAACCGTAATCGTTAAACGCATAGTCGAAACTCACCCGACCCAATCCGGGAATAAAATAATGGATGCCCAGCCCGGCAGTCAGCCCTTCCTGAGTCTCCTTGCGTAAAAGGGATTTGTACCCGGCCCTCAGGAAAAATATCTCGTTCCATCGCAGTTCCATACCGGCATTGAGCACCGTGGAATTATCGCTGGGAATCAACGCATCGGTTGCCATCAGAATGGCTCCATCGCCAAAACGAACCACATCCATGGACACCCCCACCCGATAAAACAGCGGAATGGGCCAGGGCTGAGTGCGAAGTTTGGAGCTGATGTTGGGGTTATTACCCAGATGATTCGGATCCATATCGTAGGATCGAATCAGGTCCTTTCCGTCCAGTTGCATATCCGTTCCGTAGTTCTGAATGCTCATTCCCAGACGCATGCCGTTGAATCGTGTGATATACAGTAGTCCGATATCCACCGCATATCCGGTAGCGGTTTCGTGGTAAATTTTCTGTTGAATAATTTTCACCGAACCGCCAATGGAGAAGCGATCGGTCAGGTTGCGCGCAAAGGCAACAGCAGCAAACAGGTCCTGGGCACTCCATTGCTCGCCGGTTCCTTCCGGTTGGTGGACGGTGGTCACTTCCTCTTCTCCGTAATCCAGAATGGCCAGGTTCAACCCCAGCGCACTGCTGGGATTCATTTTAATTACCACTCCTGCCCAGTTATAGCTGGTATTTACAAACCAGCGGGTGTGGGTAAAACTTGCCCGGGAACGCTCCAGACGGGAGATCGCACCGGGATTCCAGTAAATGGCCGAAGCATCCCGCGCCATACTGACATAAGCGCCACCCATAGCTGTCGCTGCCGCACCGATGTTGATTCCCAAAAACGGCGCTGCCGACGTTGCCACCTTATCCTGCGCCAGCAGGTCAGATGCCAACCAGTTCCATGCCAGTAAAACCATCAAAATGGAAACAAATTTATTCACCGAACTCATTGCATACCCCGAATTATTTCCCATTACTTAATCACCGCAAATTTTCCCCGTTTTTCCCCGATGGGCGATTCCACCACGTAAAAATACACGCCGTAAGCAATATCCAGGTTTTCCTTTGTTTTAAGATTCCAGGTCAGCGTTCCGTCGAACATGGATGTGGGGCCTTCCAGGGTAATAACATGCTCACCGCGGGCGGTAAAGATGTGTACCCGGGAATTCCTGGGCAAATGGGTGAAGTAAAGTAACCGTTCGCCCCGTCCGCTGGTCACTCCGGGAGGTAGCGGTGGTTCAAATTCGTGCCCAACGATGTACGGGTTAGGTACCACCTTGATGTTATCTAACGATGCCTTCGCTTCGGTTTCATTTACCTGTGGCATCTCCGTGCGGAAGGTAAACAGGTCGAATTTGTTGAAGGGGAATTTGGCTGCCAGCGTCAGTACGTCACCATCCTGGAACTGGTAATGGTAGTTGGGATCGTCTGTTTTCAGCAGGAACTGCCAGGTGTACACGGTGAAATGGCCGGAAGGGTCTTTCTCCAGGAAGATGACGCGCTCGCCCACCGAAGGCAGCGAATCGCCATCCACATCGTTATGCACATACTCAATTTTGTACCCGCCGGTGGTATTGACAATCTCGAACTTACGGGGCGAAGGCGGAAAAGCCGGCACATGGAAGAAATCGCTGGTGGTATCCACCACATGATCGGACATGCGAATTTCGTAATTGGAGGGGAAGAAAATCGGTTTCAGCTTTTCACCGGTAACCGGATGTTGAATCACCTCAAAATTCAAATCGTAACTATATTTGATGTCGGAATTATTCCAGCCACTGCGGGTGGAATCCGGTTCGGTGACCCAGATGTTGTTGAATTGCAGCATCAGCCCGTCGAAGATATCGCTGTCCTTTACATACGGCACCCAGGGAGTCCCCTGCATGTATGGACTGAAATAGACCGGATAATACTGATAGCGGATGGTGTGAGTCTGGTTCTTCAGTGCGCCGGAAAATGCCGCTTTAATCGCACCTTCCTGGTAGTCAATCACATACAACGAATCCGGTACCACGTTACCCAACCCGTCCTGGACCACCACACTGCCTTCCACCAGATGCTGGCGACTGATGTTCACAAAATTGGTGTCCTCCGGAGTAAATTCTTCGGAATATTCGTACAGATCAATGACTCCAAAACGGGTGGTAATGGCTTCCATCTCTTTGGGATCCCGGAAATCCAGATTGGGTTCGCCGGGGGTAGGCAGATGATCACCTTCTCCATCATCACCGGTATTGGGAATCCCATCCGCTCCCACATCATCGCTAAGCGTCCAGTTGCCGTTGTTGTCGATTCCATCGTTGGAGGTATCCCAGAACTTCACCTGATACTCGTGACCGGTCAACGCCGTGGGGTCAATTATTTTGTAGGAGATGGTCCCGTATCCGTCTCCCCTGGTGTGCTCCAGTTCATCTTCGGATTTAGGTGGTTGGTACCCGGCTACCGCCGCAGTGGGGGTAACCATCGCCGTGTTGACATCCAGAATGATTTCGCCGGTTTCGCTACGTTTAATTGCCTTGGTACACTCGGAGGGGATTACCCCGGTGGAATCCACTCCGCGATCGTATGCCACCACCGCATAATAATAGGTTCGGCCGTTCTCCACATCGTAATCCACGTAGGAATGTTTCAATCCCGTTTCGCTGCCCAGATAGAACGACCAGCCCTGTAGAGTCTGGTAAATGTCGTTCGGCGGATAGTACCACCCGGAAATGCCATCCACCAGATCGAACTGGGCAATGGGCTTGTATGCCACCACATTTCCTGCGGAATTGGTAATCACCCGTGCATCGTTGAAATCCGGATCGGTGGAACGGTAAATTTTATATCCCTCAAAATCGAATTCCCGCAGCACCTGATCGAAGGATTTTTCGGCACCGCGGTCCCAGTAGAGTACCACGCTATCGTCTCCGGCGATGGCGGTAAGAATCGGCTTCAGCGGAGCAATGGGGAATCGATAATCGGAATTGTAAATTTTGCGCACCGTTTCCAGCTTTTTCACCATATCATTCAAATCCCAACCGTAAATCAGTGCCAGGGATAGCCGTTCGGTTTGCCCCGGCGTCATGGGGAAGTACCCGGAGCCGTACACAAAGTCGCCATCTTCACCGGCGGTCGGACGCCCATTCTGGAAGGAGGAAGGCACATCGAAGAAACCGGGTTGCATCCGTTGCCACATTTCGTTATCGTCCGCCATGGCAATATCGCCAGCGGGGACAAAATAGTCGAAACTGCTCAACCCAATCTGATCGGATTCATCCTTATCAGTCTGATCAAAATTGGGTTCTCCGGGGGTGGGCAATCCGTCGTACTCCCCGTAATCTCCGGTATTGGGTATTCCATCCGCTCCGACATCGTCGATTAAGTGTCCCTGGTCATCGTACAGCATCTCACCGGTTTCCGGGTTCCGGCTCCAGTCCCCATCGTTATCGATGCCATCATCCCGACGTTCATCAATCATGGCATCGCCTTCCCCCGCTCCGGTCACATAATTCACATGGCGTACGGGATTCAGGATATCGAACAAAATCTGCCCATCCGGCGTTACCCGCCGTTGGCGGTAATGCAGAAAGTAATTTTCATCGATTAAACCGTCCAGGTCGTTATCCTTTCCATCGTACGCATTGGGATTGACCCGTTCCTCTCCGTTCACCACCACCACGTTCCCTTCTGCCAGAGTGGTTTGTCCGGAAATCAGGGTAATCGTGTCGCCCATGGTTACCACGGTCAGAGTGTCCTGAGTAGGCGGGAATTCGATGACCTGCCGTTCAAACGTGTTTTCGTCAATCACGACAATTTTATTGGTTTCGCCTGCAGCGGGCACCGGGCTGTTCACAAACGTCACCGGATCGAAATCGCTCTCCTGGAACAGAGGTGCTTCCGGTGGCACCTCAGCCATATCCGCATCGTTATCGTTGTCAATTCCATCGTAGGGATTGCCCGGACTCTCCAGAAAAGCATATCCCACCAATCCTACCGGACCTTTCCAGAACGGATTGCGGGAATTGTCGTTGGGGTAGTCCCCGGTGTAGGTCAGGTCTTCGTTCACATCAAAAAAGGACCAGTCATCATCGTATTCCTGAGGGGAATCGTCTGCGCCGGTTACGCCCACGTACGTTCCCACCAGCATCCCGAACACCATGCGATGGTACAGTGCTTTCCCCTTATTGGTGATTTCGTACACCCAGAAGATATTGTCCTGCGCCAGAATCTGCTGCCATTGCAACCCACGAACTTTCACTTCCAGTCCCAGCCCGTGTCGGTTGGGATTCTCCGGGTCCGGATGGAAAGAAATGTTATAGGGGTTTTCCGCAGGATCGCTGAATTCGTTATCTGCGTTATCGTCCATGACAAAATAGGTTTCCATATCGGCGTTGGGGAGTTTGCCAAACAGACCGTTCCAGGAGCCTGGCCAACCGGGATCGGTGGGGTCATCTAATTTATCGGGCCAGAAGGGGGGCCAGGTATTTTTGTAGGAACTGATGGCCGGACTGTTACCTGCTTCGTTGAAATAACCCCGCTTCGGTTCAAACGCCTGGCGCACCCCGTTGTTGGATTCGTCGAATCCCCCGCGGGAAGGCCGGGCGACCGGACAATCGATTACCCAGTAAAACACCGTGTCCCGCACCTGCCCCGAAGCGGTGGTGTATTGTCCGTGCACTTCTGCACCCACCAGGGGACTCACATCGCCGATGTAGCCGTTTGTGTCGTAAATCCAGGCGCCGCGGGGTCCCTTGTTGGCTGGCTGACCAATCACTCCCCAGTTACCAAATACCGTTTTCACCTGGTTGCCGTTCAGTACACCGCTGCGGCGGTACACCGCTCCGCTCTCCTGGGCCAGAAGACTGACCACCACCCCAAACAACAACCCAATTCCTATATGTCGAACTATTCTCACCATCTCAGGTACCCTCTTACAAAAATAGTAATACCAACCTGCCTTTCTCTAAACTAAAAATCCACCATTACCCCCATCTCAATCCGCCGCGGTTCGGAATAATGGGTGGCAACGGTAAACCACTCCTCCAGCGTATTGACGTACATGGGGGGATTCAGTTTTTTAATCCGTTCCAGATCGGTGGTAAATCCGGCACGTCCGGTGTCGTCGAACACACCCACTTCGTTCAACCGGTCGAACAGATTCACCACCCGTAAAAACAGCGATAGTTTTTTCTGTGAGAAGAAAAAATCTTTATGTAATCGCATGTCCACCCGCCAGGTGGTTGGTTTGGTTTCGCTATTTTGCCTCAATACAGAAACATCTTCCGTTTTGCGCGGTGTGTAAGGCTGGCCACTTCCTAACTGTCCGATAAAACTCACCCCCCACGATTTTCCGTTGTAACTGAGTGTTCCATTCAATGTGTGTCGCTGATCCCAGTTCAGCGGAATCAAATGAACCTCCGGCAACGAACCGCTGGCATACGCCTTCTGCGCCGCATCCGGATCCGAAGCGGTTCCTTTGGCGATCTGATAGGTGTAGTCCAGCGTATAATTAAATCCCTGCGAATAGCGATTCTTAATGGAAATGATAAACCCTTTGACGAACCCAAAATCGCTGTTCACCAGTTTGCTGTAAGTGGCGGAACCGCCGAAAATCTCTATCTGATCGGCGCGTGTACCGGTCAGATTGCGGATGTCGCGGAAATAGGCGGTTACGTCAATAGCCAGATTGCGCCCGATTTGCTGCTGCAAACCAATTTCTCCGGAAATGGTCTGTTCCGGCTTCAAATCGGCATTGCCAATGATCCCCTGGTTTCCCGTTCCCGAACCCAGCTTAAACTGTGGATTCCGATACAGCAATTCGAAATTGGGAATCTGGAAAAAATGACCATAGGAAAAATGAATCACTCCGGTGGCAGTAATGGGAAACGAAACACCCAATCGGGGACTGATCTGGGTTTTGTTAGAAGCCGGTTTGTACCAGTATTTCTGACGTTCCTCCAGCGTGGTGGAGGGTTCGCCGGGGTCCTGAACTCCGTTACCGTTCAGATCGTGATATCGGTGTTCCGGCCGTAACGGATTGTAGATGTTGGGGTCAGAGGGATCGGCCAGCACCACTCCATCGGGGCGGAAGTGATCCAGCCGGACACCAACGTTCACGATGATATCCTCAAATTCCATTTTGTCCTGAATGTAAGCGGAAAATTCCACCGGTTTGTGTCGGTACTGACTGTGGTAAATGGAGCTAATGGGATAAATAACTGTTTCCATGAAAGGTGGGTCTTTTTCCAGGTCCAGTTCGTCACCACCGGCAGGACGCAGTGTGACATCGTCGAAATACACATCGTGACGGCGAAACTCCACCCCAGTTTTCATCAAATGCCGCCTGTTAATCTGACTGGTCAGGTCCAGCTTGATGAGAAACGTTTTGGTTTCCCGCTGAAAATATTGATTATTGGTACCACCGGTTTTAAAGCTGTACAGCATCTGATTGTCGTTTACTTTGGGATGCACATAATGGGGATCGTGCGGGTCCTCGTACACATACTGTTTGAAACTCTTGGTGAAATAGGAGATTCCCAGATCGTAAAACGTGCGATTACTCAGGGTGTGGGTTAATTTCAGGATATGGGTAAAACCATCCCGAAATTTGTTTAAATTCCCATCCGGATTCAGTTTATAATTCCGATCGTACTCTTCAAAATCCACATTATCGTTAATAAAGCTGTAGGATAGTTTCATCAGGGGCGAAATGTTGTAAATCAGTTTGCTCTGCAGGTAAATTTTTCGATTCCAATTCATGGGCACATATTCGCCATCTCCTTTTCCGTCCGGGTCCCGGAACTGAACGAAATGACCGGCGCTGTCCAGATAAGAAATATTCCAGGGATTGTACACCCGCTTGCCATATAACCAACCCCCGAAATAGATGTAACGGGCATTTAAATAGTAAGAAAGTTTGTGCGGAACGATGTATCCGTAAATTCCACCACCCACATTGTAAATGTTGGCCGGATTAAAATTCTGGATGTTCCAGAAAATCTGATCGTGGGTACTGAAGTAGTCGCCAGCGTATAGAGTTAAATTGCCCCCGAACTTCCGACTGGGTTCCTTGGTGGTGATGTTCACGATGCCGGACATGGCCTGCCCGTATTCGGCATTAAAAGCACCGCTGATAAACTGCATCTCTTCCACCATGTCCTTATTCACTTCCACCACCTGTCCGCGATCGTAAGCATCGGTTACCGGAATGCCGTCAATCCAGTAAGCCAGTTCCCCTGCCCGACCACCGCGCACATGGCCATCCACATATCCGGCCTGCAATTGCAACGCTTCACTGATCTCAGTAATGGGCAACGCCTGAATTCGTTCTGCACTCACCGTGGCTGTGGATGCGGTCAGGTCCTTTACCACCAGTTCCCGTTCGGCCACCACAGTAACCGCCTCACCTAACTCCAGCGTGGTTTCTTCCATCTGAATGGTAATGGGTGTGGTATGGTCCGCACTGACTACCAGATTTTCCACCCGGACGGTGTTGTAGCCAATGTACTGGGCCTCCAGCGTGTAAGTGCCCGGCGGAACATTTAGAATAATAAAAGTACCGTCCACATCCGTACTGGCTCCCAGCGTGGTGCCCTGAAGAATCAGGTTCACCCCAATCAGCGGTTCTCCGGTTTTTTTGTCCTTTACCACTCCGGCAATTTTTCCGGTGGACCCGGCAAACAGGGCAGAGAAAAAAATAAGAACACACCAGAACAAAATGAGCGATTTATGGAAAGACATGGACCCCTCCAGAAAACGGTCTTTCTTCGGAATTGGCTGGAACTGAATCTATCACAAATTCAGATGCCCAGAAAACTTATCTCATGAAATAACAATACATTAGGTAAACACGGAAAAACGCAACTCATTTCTGAGTTACTAATTTACAATTTTTTCGGAATTAATCAAGATGTTTTTTCATTTTGTGCAGGAAAAATTGCCGAAATTAAGGGCACTGAGGGGAATGGAGAATGAGGGAACATAGGAACTTCGGAGCATCAGGACATCGGGACATAAATGAACAAAAGGAAACCGTGTTGTGTGGCGGGTATTCGATTTTTTTCCGGGTGGATGATAACCGGCATTTTCCGCACTTTAAAATTGTTAAACAAATTGTCAACTTTTTCCTGAATATTTCGTAAATTCAAAATAAAAAATCATTATGATACTCTGGCGCATTTTTCAAATATTGTCTCTAATCTGGATTGTGTCCGAAATCGTGCTGGGACGCCTTACCTATTCCCACACCCAACCAACGCGTAAACGGGATCGCAACTCTCTGCGCATATTGTGGATCACCATCACGTTATCCGTGACCTTCGGAATCTTTTGCGGACTTTCCCGAATAGGTGCCCTTCCTTTTCCGTCCGCACCCATCCTGCTCATCGGACTTTTCCTGATTGCAGCGGGACTAATCATTCGCTGGATAGCTGTACTGACATTGCGGCGTTACTTTACCAGTAATGTGAAGATTCTCCCGGAACACCACCTGGTACAGCACGGTATTTATGCCATCATTCGTCACCCTGCCTACGCCGGGGCTTTGCTCTCCTTTTTGGGACTTGGAATTGCCTTTGACAGCTGGTGCAGTCTGGTGGTTATCTTTTTCCCCATCACTGCGGCGTTTATGTATCGGATTCGGGTGGAAGAGGCTGCGTTGCAGGAGGCATTTGGAGAAGAATAC
>CAZBWV010000058.1:0-8192 GCA_964495805.1 uncultured Calditrichaceae bacterium | reverse complement strand
GGCGGTATCGGTGATTCCCAATGCCAGCGGCACCCAACTGCAGCGTCAGGACCTGCTGCCTGAGTCGTTCCAGTTGCATCAGAACTACCCCAATCCCTTCAACCCCACCACCACCATTCGCTTCGATATTCCCGCCGTGCGTGAGGGGATGGTGCGGGTTCAACTGGTGATCTTCAATACGTTGGGTAAACAGGTGCGTTCGCTGTATCAGGGTTCGCTTCAGCCCGGTTCCTACACCCTGGTATGGGACGGTCGGGATGACGCTGGCAATGCCGTGGCCAGCGGGTTGTACTTCTATTCCATCCGTACGGATAATTACTTCTCGGTAAAGAAAATGATGCTACTGAAATAATCCTGGCTGATTCATTTTTACACCTTTTCCAGAACCCTTCACTCGTTTGAGTGAAGGGTTCTTTTTTAATGTACAGAATGGTGAATATTCTTTTGTCATCAAAAAAAATTTTTACTTTTTGTGATTTTTGCAATTTTTTTCTAAATCGGTAGCTTCTTATAATAATAAGAATTTTCATTTTAATTTCGTTCATTCATATCTTTTTTAACTCCGGGACGGATTCCTTTCGCAAGTTCTATTACTTAATTCACAATAAATCATCCACACACATACCCTACCCAGGAAAGGAGGATTCCATGAAAAAACTCTTCTTGGTCACCTTCTCATTTTTTCTGCTCATTGGCGGATTCTGGAATATTTCCCGCGCCCAACCCACAAATCTTGAATGTGAAATCACACGCCCATCTTTCACATCCTTATCATTAACCAGAGCTCAGATTTCAAAAAAGATTCCTGTCGTTTCACCCATTCAACCTGGAAATGCTACTTTTCAGGGGCTGGACGTACTGTTTCTCAATGATCACTTTGCAACGATCAATTTCGACCAGGATTATGCAACCACCGGAACTTATCACATCCCTGCGAATCCATCCGGCGCCTGCGGTGCCGACTATCTGTTAGACGTGGTCAACAATTCCATTGAATGGTACGATCGAGCAGGAAATTTACAGCAACGGACATCGCTATCAAATTTTTTCAGTTCACTATCTCCGGACACCGCCCTATTTGACCCACGGGTATTATACGACCTCTACGAAGGAAGATTCATCGTTGTTTCCCTGGAGAAAGAGACATTTCCCACTCGTTCCCATCTATTTGTAGCAGTATCAGCAACCACCAATCCAGGCGGCAGCTGGTATTATCTGGATATTGACGCGCAGGAAATTATCGGGGGAAATACCTGCTGGGCCGATTTTCCGGGGCTGGCAATTGATGAGGAAGCTATCTATATCACCTGCAATATGTTTAATTATGCGGACGAAATGAAAGGTGTTCGGCTGTGGATTATTGATAAAGGTATTACAGATGGTTTTTACGCTGGCGCTAACGCTTCCTATCAGAAATACGACCCTTATTCGGAGGCAAATGTTGGTTCAGAGGCAGTGACCACGACCCCGGCATATATGTACGAACCGCATCCCGAAAACATCGGAACCTATCTGGTCGCATACAGCAACTACCACAGCGTTACCACAGATTATCTGCTGATATTCTGGATTACCAATCCCCTTTCTTCCCCCACCTTCGATGCTTACTGGTTAAGTGCAGGTGATTTCGATGATAATGATTTATCTGTCCCCAACGCTCCCCAATTGGGTACCGGAACAACTCTTTCTGCAGGGGACAAGCGAATTCTGGATGCTGCCTGGCGAAACGACTTCCTTTACGCAGTAACCACCTGCGTTCCCAATTCCGGAAACGATGCCGGGGAAGCCACCGTTCACTGGTTCAAGATTAATACTTCCAATACCTCTACTCCTTCCCTAACTGACCAGGGAGATGTGGGGGGAGAGGACATCACCAACGATTGTTACACATTTTATCCCAGCCTGGCGATTAACAAACAGGAGCAGCTTGGTATCGGATTTTGCGCTTCTGCTGCAACGATCTATCCGGGTGCTTATTATACCGGTAGAATGTCCA
The DNA here is from genome assembly GCA_964495805.1 of uncultured Calditrichaceae bacterium. GTDB lineage: Bacteria > Calditrichota > Calditrichia > RBG-13-44-9 > RBG-13-44-9 > JALXCH01. The sequence goes on along the minus strand of CAZBWV010000058.1, from coordinate 6,196 downwards.
CTGACCCGGCCGGTACCGTGCAACCGGTAGAAGTCATGAATGCCGGAGATGATTACTATATCCGAAAATTGGGAGGCACCGAAAACCGCTGGGGAGCCTATTCCTCCACTTCTCTGGATCCCCGGGATGGGGAAACCTTCTGGGTGTTCAATCAGTATGGTATGACCCGGGGAACTACCCTAAACGGTGAAGACGGTCGCTGGGCAACCGCTTTCGGTAGCTTTGCCTTTAAAATTTATGTGGATATTACCATTTTTATGGAAGGCCCTTACAACGGGACAGATATGAATACTAACCTGAACAGTCAGGGTAAACTACCTCTGTCTCAACCTTATGATACGGATCCCTGGTACTATTACGGAACGGAATCCGTTACCACCATGCCCGCCAATATTGTGGACTGGGTATTGGTGGAGCTTCGTACCGACGTCGGGTCTGGCTCAATCTACACCACCCGGGCAGCTTTGCTCCGAAACGACGGGCACATTGTTGATCTGGACGGAAATTATCTGGGATTCCAGGATGCCCCTCCGGGTGATTACTACATAGTGGTGCGCCACCGAAATCATCTGGACATTATGAGTGCCAACGCCGTGTCTCTGGATATTGACCCAACATCCTACGATTTTACCACTGGCAGCGACAAATTTTACGGAACCGGAATCGGCATAAAAGAACTAAAAACCAACGTCTGGGGAATGGTTGCCGGCGATGCGAATGGTAATAATTACATCAGCAACGACGATTATTCCCTTTACAAAGCATCCCAGGGAAATGAAGGATATGAAGGTGCTGATTTTAACATGGATACCGGAGTATATGCGGAAGATTATTCTCTGTTTAACGAAAACAATAATCGCGAAAGCAGTGTTCCGGATTAAGCATTCGGTGTATGATCAAAGCAAATTCCATTTCACATCGGATTTTTTCAATGTCCTTGCCTCCCTGCTTCATCTGTTTCGTAATACGAATCAGGGGAGAAAATCGGTACCGTTTTGATAGCGAATATTCAATCAGGAGGAAAAAATATGTTCAGACAACATAAAGCATTATTTATTCTGTTCCTTTTAACCTTTTTTCTGCAATTTGTTTATCCTGCCATTAACACCCGTCTGCACTATATTAGCAATACGCATAATTCTCCTTCGCCTGGAAAAGGAACCCTGGTGGTTGATGTGGAAGCCATGTCGGACGATGGGAACAGCTATCCGATGAGTTCTTTTCAAAATGCTTTGCAACTGGATTCCCAGTTTCAGTCACAAAATCCAGTGGTCACTTTTTCCAACCAGCTTTTTCCTTCGCCCGATTACACAACCACCGAGGATTACAACAACACCACCAAACCGGGACGAATCCGGTTTGTTTATACGTTCGATTCGGGGACCCAGGGAGTGATCTCAACCAACTGGACCCGCATTGTGACGATTACAATCGTGTACGATATGGGTGGCTCCAGCGGTAGTATTAGCTGGTATAATGATATTCCCGAATATTTCTGTACCGATAATTCCAATAGCCAGAATCAGGAATCGGAGGAAGCTATTCCCCCGGAACTGAACGACATCTCATTACCCGTAGAACTAAGTTCGTTCACCATTACACCGGGCAACCATACTGCTACCTTACAGTGGAACACAGCCAGCGAAGTGAACAACTCTGGCTTCGAAATCTACCGCGCCACGGAAAAGGAGGGCAATTATGTAATGGTCGCTTCCTACCAGAACACTCCATCCCTGAAAGGCACGGTAAATCCCAGCCAGGGACATCACTATCTGTACACAGACAGGAATCTGGTAAACGGACAAACTTACTGGTACAAGCTGGCAGATGTGGATTTTAACGGCCATATCAATTTTCACGAAACGGTGTCAGTAATTCCCAACACCAGTGGTGCTCAGTTGCAGCGTCAGGAGCGGCTGCCGAATTCATTTCAGTTGCATCAAAATTATCCCAATCCCTTCAACCCCACCACCACCATTCAATTCGATATTCCAGCATCGAGCCCAAAAATGGTGCAGGTGCAACTGACCATCTTCAATCCGTTAGGTAAAAAAATCCGTACGCTGTACCAGGGTTCCCTTCAGCCCGGTTCCTACACCCTGGTGTGGGATGGTCGGGATGACGCTGGCAATGCGGTAGCCAGTGGTTTATATTTTTATTCTATCCGTACAGATAATTTCCTTTTCGCTGCAAAAAAGATGATGTTGCTGAAATAAGCTTTTCCTTGAACCCGAGATTTCCCTCCCAGAGCCCTTCTTCCTGCAGGAACGAAGGGCTTTTGAATAGACAAATCTCCCATTGCCCGCCGCTGTGAATTTTACTATTTTGCCGCAACGAAATTATCAGGTTGAAACAAAACCGTAGATTTCGATGGAATAAATTCCTTTAACTAACATTTGAACCCATTAAAAGAGAGTCAGCATGGAACTTCGGGACATTGCCCATCGCACCATTCACCAGGCGATTGAAGCGGTAAAACCGGATGTTTTAATTCGCCGCAAATTGCATCTTAGCGGAAACCGGTTACGGATTGAGCGGATGACCATTTCTCTGGACACCTTCCAACATATTTACGTGGTGGGAATGGGAAAAGCCTCTGCCTGGATGGCACGAGAGTTCGAGCAACTGTTAGAAGGACGCATCGACGATGGAGTGGTGGTGGTGAAGTATGGGCATTCGGTACCCTGCCAGCGTATCCGAATTCGTGAAGCGGGGCATCCGGTACTGGATGAAAACGGACTTCAGGCAACTGCCGAAATTTTACAGATTGCTCAGCAGGCAGGAGAAGACGACCTGGTTTTTTGTCTGATTTCCGGCGGTGGTTCTGCCTTGCTGGAACAACTTCCACCGGGTATATCACTCACTGAGTTGCAGGAAACATTTCAACTTCTTTTAGCAAGCGGCGCAAATATCGAAGAAGTCAATACCATCCGCAAACACCTTTCGCTGGTGAAAGGTGGGCAACTGGCACGGGCAATAGCACCGGCACGTTGCATCAGTCTGATCCTATCCGATGTGATTGGCGATCCGCTGGAAGCCATTGCTTCCGGCCCCACCGCTCCCGATCCCACCACATTCCAGGACGCCTGGAAAATTGTTGAAAAATACCATCTCTCCCAAAAACTTCCTGCATCCGTACGGAACTATCTTCAGGCGGGACTGGCTGGTAACCAACCGGAAACGTTAAAACCAAACGATCCCATTTTTCGCAACGTGCAAAACATCATATTGGGGAATAATCGTGAAGCACTTCGGGTAGCCGAACAAACATTGCGGGAGGCTGGTTTCCACACAATAGTCTTAACCAGCCAGGTGGAAGGCGAAGCCCGCGAAGTTGCCCGGGTTCTTTCTGCCATTCTTAAAGAAATCGCTGCCTTCGATTTACCCCTTACCCGACCGGCTGCAGTTTTGATGGGCGGCGAAACCACTGTGACTCTTCGCGGACAGGGCAAAGGGGGGCGAAACCAGGAACTGGCATTGGCAGCTCTGCTGGAACTGAAAAATGTTCCGGGAAATTATCTGCTGGCCAGTGTGGGGACCGACGGAACCGATGGCCCAACAGATGCCGCAGGAGGCATGATTTTCCCGCAAATGTGGCAAACCATCGAGCAGCTTCAGCTTCATCCGGAGACCTATTTGCAGAACAACGACGCTTATCACTTCTTAAAAAAGGTGGATGGGCTTATCATTACCGGTCCCACCGGCACCAATGTGATGGACATCATTTTCTTTTTGGTTAAGTAAAAATACATTCCTGCCGATAATGCGGACAGGAAATAAATTTTCCGGTTTATCTGTGTTAAGAAAGCTGTTATATTAACAACCACACGTTCTAATTTTTAACCCACCCCAGGTAAATTCAAACACTTAAATCATCCGGTATGACGGGTGCTTGCGCATTCGTACATACCAATCCCATTCATGCAAAATAACGGAGGGTACCATGAAGTTGGTTGTGCGTGTGTTACCATTTGTTGTGTTTGTGCTATTTTTTGTCCGGGTGGGTTTCACCCAGAACCTGCAACTGCAGGTGGAAAGGTCAGAACGTTCTGGTGGTTCTTATATTTACGAATACCAGAACAGTGCTGTCGGGAATAGCTGGCAGAAAAAGATTGAACCGGCTCCAATTATACCTCCCTCCTCTTTCGGATTCGAATCGCTACCCCTCAAGAGCAGCCTGGTCACCATTAATTTCAATGAAGAAGGCATTGCCTCAGACTACTATCATATTCCTCCAGACCCGATGGCTGCAATCGGTCCCGAACACATCGTAAACGTGGTGAACATTACCATTGAATGGTACACCAGAAGTGGCACGCGCCAGTTCCGGCAAAATCTAAGGGATTTTTTCTCCGTCTTTGGCGACGACCTGGAACCATTCGACCCCAAGGTGATTTTCGACCACTACGAGAACCGTTTTGTATTGGTGGTCTTCGAACGACACACCCTTCCGAAACGATCGCAAATTTTACTGGCTGTTTCTCAGGATAGTGATCCCAACAATGGCTGGTATTATTTTCAGATCGATGCGCAAGAAACAATCGGAGTTTACAATACCTGGGTGGACTATCCCGGAATTGCTGTGGATGAAGAAGCGGTTTACATCACCGGAAATATGTTTCCCTTTACCAATTTGGGTCTTCAAAAAGGCGCCCGACTCTGGATTATCGACAAAGGTGTAAACACCAACGGCTTTTACGCTGGCGGAACACCCGTCTGGAACAGATACGATCCTTACAGCGAAGTGGGTGCACCCAATGACTACACCACCACGATGCCTGCCTATATTTTTGGAGCCCCATCCAATTTCGGAACTTTTCTGGTTTCCTACAGCGGTTTACACGATATCAACAATCTGGAATATCTTTCGGTGATTCGCGTAGATAATCCACTCAGCTCCCCCACGTTCACCCGAACAATTATTCCCTGTGGTAATATTGATAACACCAGTACAGGTTTACCAGATGCTCCCCAAAAGGACAGTGACAAACTCATTTCCACCAACGACCGACGAACCCTAAACGCCGTATGGCGCGACAATTTCCTTTATACCGTGGCCAGTTTGCTCCCCGGTGCGGGTCCCAATGCCGGACAAACAACAGCTCACTGGTTTCAGATTAACACTTCGGATTTAAATAACCTGACTTTATACGACCAGGGCGATATTGGCGGTGAAGACATTGCACCGGGATGCTTCACATTCTTCCCCAGCATCATGGTGGATAAACACGGAAATATCGGAATCGGATTTAGTGCTTCTGCACCCTCCATCTACCCGGGTGCCTATTATACCGGCCGTCGGCCCAATGATACCGCCGGTACCGTACAACCATCTCAGGTCTTTAAACCCGGAATCGATTATTACTACCGTACATTTGGCCACTCCCAAAATCGCTGGGGGGATTATACCAGCATTGCCCTGGATCCGACCGATGAGGAAACCTTCTGGATATATAATGAATACGCACTGGATCGGGGAACCGTTCTACCCTCCTATCCCTCAGAAGATGGCCGCTGGGGAACCGCTGTTGGTAGTTTCTCCTTCCAGGCGTATGCGAATATCAAAATCTTCATGGAAGGTCCTTACAGTGGTGGAACCATGTCCACCGACTTAAACACCGGGGGATTTCTTCCTCTAAACCAGCCTTATACAACCGTTCCCTGGAGCTATTCAGGCGACGAATCCGTTAGCAGTATTCCGGAGAATGTGGTGGACTGGGTTTTAGTGGAAGTCCGCAGCGACGTCGAAGCCAGCAGTCGGGTTGCCCGCCGGGCTGGTTTTCTGCTGAACACCGGGCAAATTGTCGATCTGGATGGCACCAGCTATCTTCACTTCCCGGGTCTGTTACCGGGAGATTATTACGTGGTTATCCGTCACCGCAACCATCTGGATGTGATGACGGCTTCCCCTACCACCCTCTGGGCTCAACCGGCCATCTACGATTTTACCAGTACCGATACAAAATTCTACGGGAATGCCGCCAAGCATCTGGATAACGGCGTATATGGCATGTACGCTGGCGATGCCGACGGCAACGGGCAGGTGCAAACCAGTGATAAGAACGACTACTGGTGGCCTCAATCCGGAACCGCCGGCTATAAAAGCGGCGACTTCGACCTGAACGGACAGGTGCAAACCAGCGATAAAAACGATTACTGGTGGAATAACAGCGGTGTGGGCAGTGCCGTACCGGAG
>CAZBWV010000057.1:0-7210 GCA_964495805.1 uncultured Calditrichaceae bacterium | reverse complement strand
CCCCCTTCCTCCCCCATACCTTCCATTCATCATTCCGGAATAGATTAAAAAGATATTGTAATAAATCCCTAAATTTTTGTAACTTATGCCGCTAACGGAAGCGTGATTCAATTTTTCAAGGAGGTCAAATCCATGCGAGGGTTACATTTTCGTGTTATCGGATTCCTGTTACTGATGGTTTTTTCTCTGGCTTATTCACAGCAGAGACGGGACAAAGCAGTGTTTGTGGAATATAAGAACGAATTTCTGGACAGCATCAAAGCGGAAGCCAACCGATTCCTGGAGCAGCAAAATCCCAGTGAACCGCGCAAAGTGCTGAAAATGGATTTCAGCCAGATTCAGCATCCCACTTCGGTGGATCAGTTCAAACGATACTGGCATAATCCGCCCATCAGTCAGGGACTTTCCGGAATGTGCTGGTGCTTCTCTACCACTTCCTTTTTAGAATCGGAAATCTACCGAATCCACAAAAAGAAAGTGAAGCTCTCCGAGCTATACACTGTGTACTGGGAATATGTGGAAAAAGCCCGTCGATATGTTCAGGAACGGGGGAATTCGGAATTCGGGGAAGGCTCCGAGGCGAATGCAGTTACCCGCATCTGGAAGAAATATGGCATTGTACCGGCAGAAGCCTATACGGGATTAAAACCGGGGCAGAAATTTCACGACCACCGGCAGATGTTCAAGGAAATGAAAAGCTACCTGGAATCGGTCAAGAAAAACAACGCCTGGAACGAAGAGGAAGTGATTGCCACCATCAAATCGATCATGAATCACTACATCGGGGAACCGCCCACTCAGATTACCGTGGACGGAAAGGTGATGACCCCGCTGGAGTACCTGCACAACGTACTGCGCATCAATCCGGACGACTATATCGATTTCATGTCCCTGATGGAAGAACCCTACTGGCAGAAAGTGGAGTACAAAGTGCCGGATAACTGGTGGCACAGCAAGGATTATTACAACGTGCCACTGGACGTGTTCATGGAAATTCTGAAGCGAGCTGTGCGCAAAGGCTACACCGCCTGCATCGGAGGTGATGTGAGCGAACCGGGCTACGATTCCCATCAGGAAATTGCGGTGGTTCCCACATTCGATATTCCCGCCGAATATATCGACGAAAATGCCCGCCAATTTCGCTTCAGCAATCACAGCACGACTGATGACCATGGCATTCATGTGGTGGGCTACATGGAGATGAATGGCAAAGACTGGTATTTGATTAAAGACTCCGGTAGCGGATCACGAAACGGAAAGAACTTCGGTTACTACTTCTACCATGAGGATTACGTAAAACTGAAAATGATGAACATCATGGTGCACAAAAGTCTGGTTCCAGACATTCTGAAAAAATTTGATTAACAGGTTGGTAGCCGCTTTTTCGGTTTCCGAAAGAGCGGTTCCCTCTTAAACAATAAATGGAGTATTTCGAAGGAGGTGTGGCATGCAGGCCCCCGGTAGTCGTCTTTCCGGAAAACGCATCGCGATTCTGGTGGAAACACTGTATGAAGACCTGGAACTCTGGTACCCCAAAATTCGTCTTGAAGAGGAGGGCGCCGAAGTTCATTTAATCGGGATGGAGAAAAAGGTTTACACAGGCAAACGCGGATATCCGGTTACGCCGGACATGATGGTTTCCCGGGCAGCAGGCGAAAAATGGGATGGCATCATCATTCCGGGTGGCTATGCTCCCGACCATATCCGTCGGCATCCGGAGATGATTCGATTTGTCAAAGAGCAGTTTGAGCAGGGTGCGATGGTTGCCACCATCTGCCATGCTCCCTGGGTGGCCATCTCTGCCGGTATTGTAAAAGGCAAACGCATGACCGGTTTCTTTGCGGTGAAGGACGATATTGTTAACGCCGGTGCGGAGTACCTGGATGAACCGGTGGTGGTGGATGGTCAGCTTATCTCCAGCCGCCATCCCAACGATTTAGGCTATTTTTGCCGGGCAATCATCGAATATTTATCGCAATAAAGGACACGGCGATGTTGGTGCGTGTGGTATTCCGGTAGCCGGTTCTCCGTACCGCAAACGTGTCAAAAACTGTCTGTTTTGTGTAACCTTTGCAGGCATGATTCATCAAATTTAAGTTTAAAACTATGGTCTGTTTTGGATAAGAAAGCAAATAAGCAGTTTGAGCGGGTGTGTCCGCGATGCGGGCAATTCATGAAATTCTATCCCGGTTGTTGCGGGAATCTCCCGCTCTGGCGCTGCGAAAGCTGCGGCATGCTGCTGAAATGGCAGGAGAAAATGTCCGAAGCAGATCGGTATTTAAAAATAAAATAGGAGTCGAAATCTATGAGTGAACCGATAAAAGTAACGGAACAGAGTTTTCAAAAGGAAGTGCTGGAATCTCCCATCCCGGTGTTAGTGGATTTTTGGGCGCCCTGGTGCGCTCCGTGTCGGATTATCGCACCGGTGGTGGAAGAAATTGCCCGGGAATATAATGGGGTGCTCAAAGTCGCCAAAGTCAACACCGATGAGAATCCCGGTATTGCCATGCAATATCGCATTATGGGAATTCCCACGTTAGGCATTTTTGTAAACGGACGCATGGTGGATCAAATTGTGGGTGCAGCACCAAAATCGCATATATTGGATAAATTGAACTACTACATTCAGGGTTCGAAATATAAAAATTAAAAGGAGAGAAGGATATATGGCAGTAGCTCAGCAGCAAAAGCGAGTGATTATTTTTACCACACCAACCTGTAGTTTTTGTCGCGCTGCCAAGCGCTATTTCAAAGAGAAACGCATCCGTTTTAAGGAAATTGACGTTACCAAGGACCCCAAAGCGGCACAGGATATGAAACGCCGCACGGGGCAAATGGGGGTTCCGGTCATTCTGATTAACAACCGGCCCATTGTTGGGTTCGATAAACCAAAAATTAACCAAATGTTGGGCATAAAAGGATAAAAAAAGGAGGAATCCGATGAAAGTTCAACCGATTGATGATCGACTGTTGATTGAACCCGTGGAAGAGGAAGAGCAGCGGGTTGGTAGCATTATTATTCCGGATACGGCGAAAGAGAAACCGCGGATGGGAAAGGTAATTGCGGTGGGAACGGACGAAGAAATGCAGGAAATCTTTAAGGAAGGTGATGTGATCCTTTTTGCCAAATACGCCGGAGACGAAATCAAACTGGAAGGAAAGGAATATCTGATTGTCCAGCGCAGCGACATTCTGGCGCTGGTAAAAGATTGATGGCGTTGAGCACTTTCGTTTCCATACAGGGCGGTCGGAATCCAATCCTGACCGCCTTTTTTATTGATGGAAATCAGGAATAGCAAGAGCTCCTGTCCATCTCAACTTTGCTTTTGACTTTTCCACTTTTCCTTATTATGTTATTGCCGGAGTGAACAGTATGGCAAAAAAACGATTAATTGTAACGGGCGATCGGGTGTTGATTAAACCCGATTTAAGCGAAGAGCGCACCAAAGTGGGGCTGTATCTGCCACAAACGGTGAAAGCGCGGGAAGAGGTGATTGGCGGTACGGTGGTTCAGACGGGTCCCGGGATTCCCCTGGCCGACCCCTCCGACGTATCGGACGAACCATGGAAGCATCGCCGAACGGAATTGAAGTATATTCCCGTTCAGGCGAAACCAGGCGATTATGCTCTGTTTCTGCAAAAAGCCGGTGTGGAGATTCAGTACGAAGGGGAAAAATACATGATTGTTCCCCAGAGTGCTCTGCTTATTCTCATCCGCGAAGAAGATGAGGAAGACACTTTCCCCAATCCCGAAGACGCTGAAGACGACCTTCCTTATTTTTAAACCTCACCTAAAAACCATTGAAATGAATGTTAGCAGGTTCAACTGCGGTGTGTGAAATTGATGGGACAGGAGTCATCCCTCAAAATCGGAACAATCATTCTGGAGGGAACCCATCCGAACTACCACTTCCCCGCCCGTACTCCCTGATACACCTGACGAACGTGGGTAAATCCCACCTGGTGCAGCTTTTCTGCCGTTTGTACGGAAAGGGGACGTTTCCGCTGACGCTGTCGTGGATTTCCGGTGTAATGGTACAATCTTCCCCCCGTTCGCAGAACCCGGTACAACTCCCGATAAAAATCAGGATGATACAACCCGGGAGCCAGCGAGAATCGCGGGGGATCATGAAGAATAGCGGAAAAATAGCCTTCCGGAAAAAGAGCAATCGCTTTTTCCACCGGTGCAGTAATAAGCTGAATGCCAGGGTGGTGAAACAAGGCTTGCGACCAGGGATTCTGTGCACAAAGAGCCACCATGTTAGGGTCTGCTTCGCACACCACCACCTGCTCCACTCCAGGCGATTGGGCTTCGGCAATTGCTGTGTAACCCAACCCCAGGCAGGTATCCAGTACCCGACCGTTTAATGTACCCAGCGTTCGGATTTTCCGACGGGTATCCTGCAGTGGGTCACCGTCCCGGGTCACATGCATCTTAATCCCGCTAATTTCCACCGTTGGTGGTTTTCCCTCCGCCACAAACACCATCTTGTAAAATTTCTGAGTCCGCTCATCGAAATGTTGCCACTTTTCCCAGTGTTGGTTGCGCCAGATGAGAATGGTACGTTCTTCCTCCGGAAGTGAGGGCACAGGAAACCGCACCCCCTGCGATTCAAACAAATCGGGCGATAGCAATGTCACCATCGTGCGCGACACTCCGACATCCAGCGAAAGCTCCACACGGACGGGGAACGTTTCCGATACCAACCGGTGCAGTTGCCGGATATCCGGTGGTGTTAAAAAAATGTATTGGTTCGCTTCCATGCCCATTTAATCTGCCATGGATATAAATTCCTGCATCCGTTCCAGAAAGGTAGCAAGTTCTTCCATACCGAAATGGCGGCTAAACCGCTTAGCTTCCTTTCCTTCCACAAAAATAACAATAGTGGGCACCGCAAATACAATAAATTGCCCGCTGATTTCAGGATGCAAATGTGTATCCACATACACAAAATCAATTCCCATTTGCCGGGTTAATGCCTCCACCCGCGGACGCAGCACCTTGCACACACTGCACTCCGGATAAGAAAAATACGCCACTAACAATGGCGTCTGACGAATGATTTCCTGAATCTCCTGTGTGGTCATATCATCTCCTGATTTTTTTCACCCGCTCAGATGGGGGGTGACGAAAAAGCAAAAAAGAACATATGATGATTCCCGCCAGCATCTATGGTTAGGAATTTGCTTAATCATAAGAATAATCACATTGTATCTGACGATTTCATCACCCCCGAAAACAATTAATTTAATAAATGTTTGCCAGATTGGGGAAGTTACAAAAAAAATATTGTCTCCGTTTCCCGGGGAAAATTCATTAAATTTTTCCGCTAAAACGTATGCTGAGATTAACGGAATCGGTAATCGTAACAAGGAGGCAATTATGCGGAACAAAATTGGTATTCGACGCGAAAATAAAGATTTAACCGAGAAGCGGGCTCCGCTTACTCCCGAACAGGTTAAGGAACTCATCCAACGGCACAAGGTGAAAGTGGTGGTGGAACCCAGCGAAACACGGATATTTCGCGACGAGCAATATCGCGAAGCCGGAGCGGAGATTTCCGCCGATTTATCCGATTGCAACATCGTTTTCGGAGTAAAAGAAGTTCCCATTCCCAGCCTGCTGCCCGGTAAAACACTCTGCTTTTTCTCCCACACCATCAAGGGGCAATCCTACAACATGCCCATGCTCAAAGCCATACTGGATTTACGGATTACTTTGCTGGATTACGAAAAAGTGACCGATGAGAATGGACGCCGATTGATTTTCTTCGGTCCGTTTGCCGGATATGCCGGGATGATCGATACCCTCTGGGCACTGGGAGGCCGTTTACAATGGGAAGGCATTTCCACTCCCCTGGTGGAAATTAAGCAAGCCATGCACTACCCCAGCCTGGAGGAAGCGAAACAGCACATCGCGCAGGTAGGTGAGAAAATTACCCGGGAAGGGCTACCGCAATCGTTGCTCCCGATGGTGGTTGGCTTTGCCGGATACGGGCAGGTCTCCCGGGGTGCACAGGAAATTTTCGACCTGCTCCCCCATCAGGAAATTTCACCTTCCCAGCTGGCAGAATTCTACCGCAGTGGCAAATGGTCCAATCGGGTGATTTACAAGGTTGTTTTCAGGGAACAGGACATGGTGCGCCCCAAATCTCCTGAAACAACTTTCGAACTGCAGGATTACTACCAGCATCCCGAAAAATACGAAAGCCGATTTGAAGAATATCTGCCATTTCTGACCGTACTGGTAAATGGTATTTACTGGGAACCCCGATATCCCCGATTGGTAACCAGAGCCTATTTAAAGCAACGCTGGGAGAGCGGCGAAAAACTACCATTACGCGTGATTGGCGACATCACCTGCGATATTGAAGGTTCCATTGAGTGCAATCTCAAAGCCACCCGATCCGATAATCCCATTTATGTTTATCGGCCCCTGCAGGGGGACAGTGTGGATGGATGGGAAGGCGATGGGATTGTTGTTCTGGCGGTGGACAAATTGCCCAGCGAATTACCACGCGAAGCGTCAGAGAGTTTCGGACGCGCTTTGCTGCCGTTTGTACCGGCACTGGCAGCAGCGGATTACTCCCAACCATTCGAATCGCTGGATATTCCCCCGGAATTCAAACGCGCGCTCATTGCCCACCAGGGCAGCCTGACTCCCGATTTCCGGTATCTGGAAAAGTTTCTGAAAGGGTAAAAAAGAAAGCGCAGGGGCAAACGAGAAAAACGAAATAAATTACCGGGATGCTCTGCCTCTATATTTCGTGCGGATGGGTTGGTTGTTCCGTTCAAATTTTTCTACACGGGGATTCGGGAATCATTCATTGCACGGGGCAAAATACAAATAGCCACCCGGAACCGGGGAAAAATCCGCTGGATTGGCTAAAACAGAAACCCCGTTCAAGCGATTTTCTGAATTCTTCACCGAACAACAATGGGCACCATGGGTCAAGTTTTTTAGCCCATGGTGCATTCTCCTACTCTATTTCAGGGGTTTCCCTCTTCTCAGTGAATTTCGTGCTTTCGGAATTTCCGGAATTTCTTTTCAGCGGTGCCAGCAGTGTTCGTGTTTACGGCTACGGAAAATATTTGGTAGCTTTGAGGATGGGGATAAACAGCAGGTCTCCGGTGCTTTCTAACGGACGCAATCCTCCCACTTCAAACGAAATTTCCTTCCCGATAAAACGGAATCCAATGGACAGAAAAC
>CAZBWV010000056.1:0-32204 GCA_964495805.1 uncultured Calditrichaceae bacterium | reverse complement strand
GCATCATCACCACTGGGCGGTACACAGGTGGCTACTGTATAAAGGTAGTTGTTTCGCCATACGGCATTCAGGGTTCGTCGATCGTTCGTAGCAATTGTCGTACTTGTTCCGTTCTGAGGAGCCTCTGGGATAGCAACCGAGTTATCATCGAAATCCCCACAGCTTATCCACTGAGCAGTAAAGGAGGGGGAAGAAATGGGATTGTTCACCAGGAATACCAGAAGATATTCGGTTGTTCCGCTATAATAACCACTATAAGCCACCAGATAAGTACCGAAATCTCCTGATGGAGCATCAAAAACGTGAGCAGGTTGAGTGGTTACGGCGTAACTGCTCATCCCTGTAGCGGCATAAGGATCGTATCTATTATAAATAGCTGAACCTCCGGCATAAAAACCACCACTTGTTCCTTTGTCGATAATCCAGAGTCGCATGCCCTTATAGCTTCCGGAAAAAGAAAACATATTCACGGTAATATAAATTGCTTCTTCATCCACGGCCAGTCCCGGGTAGTCAGCCCAGCTTTCGTCTCCGTTGATGGTCTCTAACGCATCAATGTCCAGATAATACCAGGAACCGGTCGGATCGCTGGTGGCAGATACAGCAACAAAGATTCGGGAACGTGCCGGAGAGGAAACTTTTTCCAGCGTAATTACCACAAAACGGTCTTCATACTGATCATAAATTACCTTTGGATCGAAGGTATTGGTTTGAGGTGATAGGGAAGTGAAAAAATTTTTTAATGATTTTCGGGAAAGAAGTGTACCCGATTTGGTGTACCATTCAATAGAAGTATTCACCGCATTCACTACATGATTGGTTCCACAGGCACCTGAGGGATCGGGGGGGATATGATAGTAACCGGTTGTTGCACCGTCTTCATCGAAATTAATAGTTTCGAAACCATTGCTAAGCGGAAGGGATTCGAAACCGGGTTGGGTAAAAAAGTGGGAGTGAGTGGGTAAAGAAGATGGAGAAAGTTTATCTACTTGAGACGAGTGTAAGTAGTAGGAGCCCCCCGAGGGAACGGGAGTTTCGAATTTGATTTCCTGAGCAGTGGCAAATGGAATGCTCCAAACGAACCAGCTAAGTAGAATCAAAATTGATAGAAAACGGTAACCATTTTTCATGAACGCCTCCTCTCGATTTAGGGAATAATCTTAACGATAGTGCTAATTGATTCAACTAAGTTTTAGACCTCTCGGGGCGAGACCAATAAAATAGGATGATTCACTTAATCAAATGTAATAATGGAACCAGATCAAAAAAAGAAAAATTTTCATAATTTTAAACTCTGTCTTGCTTAAAAGTAAATGGCGAATATCACATTTCGGAAAAAAATATTAATGAAAACGCGATGTTGGCATTTGCTTATTTTGCTTTCGGGAATATCGCCGGGCACCCGTGGAAAATCGGGATAATATAACCCCATTATCGGCGAAGGACCAGAGTTCGTGTAACCGATCCGAAATCGGTGATCAGTTGAGCAAGATATATCCCGGAAGGCAACGGAATCTGTTGCCGGTTACGCGCCTCCCAGCTAAACCGATGATCACCCGCGGGCAAATTACCGGAATACACCGAGACAATCTCCTGTCCGGTGACGGAGTAAATGAGCAATTCCACGTGAGAAGGCTGGGATAAAACGATAGAAAACGTAATTCTGGAATTAAACGGATTGGGAAAAGCTTCCATGGTGAAGCGGGTAGGCAGGGTTGCTTGCCAGTGGACTCCGTTTACCATGTTCACCTGAATGGTAGCGAATTCTTTCCGCATACCGCCCCGACCGTCATAAACGGTATAAGCAAAATGCTCGGTACCCTGAAAATTGGCCGGGGGGAAATAAACCAGCCCGGTGCTATCGCTGTTTATTTGAATGGTTCCCTGCAGTCCGGCTGTAATAATCCCGCCGATGTAGAGTGAATCACCGTCCGGATCGCTATCATTTGCCAGGACGGGGAGTTCACACATAGTGCAGGTGTCAGCTACCCAGAAACTATCTGGCTGAGTGAACGGATGATGGTTACTGATACTGGTGTCTGGTACGGTTTTGACTACCAGGATATCATCGCCCGTGTAACCGCTGAGTAAATATTCGTTATTCGGAGTGATGTCGATACCATCGAAAAAAGCTTCACCGCTGGAAAAGAAATATGTGGTCTCCCACATCAGCGAACCGTTTGCATCTGCTTTGACCAGCCAGCCACGGAAACTACTACTAAACTTTCGGGTGTTCCCGACTTCTGCGTATTCGTTATCCGCTGTTACAGCCATTTGATGTCCGCTATCGTCTTCTCCACCAGGACCCCCAAAAGTAGCGACCGTATCCGCCCACAGAGGGTTACCCTGCGCATCGATTTTCATCATGAACATGTCCGCATATCCGTTGAAATATCCCCACGACCAGCTCTGACCGGAAATCACATAATTCCCATCCGGTGTGCAATGAATGTCGAACCCCTCTTCGTCATAGATTCCTCCGTACACTTTTTCCCATAGTTTTGCTCCGTTTGCATCGGTGCGAACAATGTACAGGTCATCCTGTTGGAGTAGTTGACCAACCTCTCCGCAAATTAAAAATCCCCCATCCGGCATTTCCACAACGGAATAACCCCGTTCCCGGACACCGGCTGTACCAATGGTTGTGCTCCAGTCCAGTGTCATATCTGCATGCAGTTTCACCAGAAAGATATCCCAGTCGTCATAATACGCACGGAGCTGATCGCCCACTACAATGTAGCCGCCATCTGAAGTCGGTTTGATGTCGTAGGCGTTGTCGTACATTCCCTGGGAGCCGTAATGCCAGGAGTTTATCGGGTTACCCAATGTATCAATCTCCACAATCCACATGTCGTTGTCCCCGGCGGTGGTGTAGGAACGGGTAAATCCTACCATGAGATACCCATCTCCGGTTCTTTTTAATGTTCCACCAAGGAACTCATCCCAATCGTTCCCACCCAGGATCTTTTTCCATTTCACATTTCCCAGTGAATCCAATCGCATGACAAATCCGTCCAGATATGCGCTGCCTGCAACCAGAATATCGCCGTCTGGTAACGAACGGATAAGATACGCCTCGTCCGTCCCCTGGATGTCGTACGTCTGGATCCATGCCGCAGTAGGGCCATCGGCAAAGCCAAAATGCAATGAAAACAGGATCAGTACTACTATCTGGTAAATTTTCATACGTCCCCCTTTCTTTTTTATGCACCTGGGGCATAGCTCAGATTCTTATTCGAAAAAATCTCCCCCAGGTAATTCCAGCCTGTTTCTTGGTTTCGATTTTCTTCTCTCCTTCCCGGTGAGAAAAACCATCACAAAGGTGAATAGGAAGCGTATTATTTAATCAATACTTAAATTTAATCAATAAACCTTCCTGATTCAACCATGAAAAGGGGACTACAAGAAATGAATTTAATCCGAAACGAATATGAATCCACCGAAAACCTGCGCGAATTGGCATTTTGAATTATTGGGGAAAGAACCTAAATTCTGAGCGGAAAACGAATTCCGGAGGGTTTGAAATTAGCACGTTCCGCTATTTGTGGAGATATTTGCGAAATTACCGGGTGATGTATGCTCTGGGGGCTGTGTGCGTAATACTGACCAATCTGTTTCGGGTAATTGGGCCACGAATTGTTCAACATGCGATTGATTTATTAAAAACCCCATTTCCGCTTTCCCGCATTGGTACGGATGTGTTGCTTCTGCTTGCTGCGGCGGTGGCACAGGGCGTGTTTCTCTTCCTCATGCGCCGCACCATCATCGTGGCTTCCCGCCGCATTGAATTTGATATACGGAATGATTTTTTTCGTAAACTGGAGGACCTTTCGCTCCCCTTTTACCAGCGTTTTTCCACCGGAGATATCATGAGTCGGGCCACCAACGATTTGAATGCGGTGCGCTCCATGCTGGGTCCGGGAATTGCTTATTTTGTTAACACAGTGTTTGCTTTTATACTGGTTATTCCCATGATGCTGCTGATTAGTCCAGGACTCACCGGGCTGGCACTGATTCCCTTCCCGGCCATGGCTATTCTGGTGAATCGGTTTGGTCGTGCAATTCGCCGCCGATTTGAAAAAATTCAAGCACATCTGGCCGAAATTACCACATTTGTTCAGGAAAATTTTTCCGGAATTTTTATTATCAAGTCATTTGCCCAGGAAAAAAATCGGGAGGCAAGTTTCCGGGAGCTAAACGAAGAGTATGTCCGGAAAAACCTTCGTTATGCCCGGGTGCAGGCGGCTTTTCATCCCACCATGATCCTGATGACCGGATTTTCGGTGCTTATCATTTTGCTGGGTGGCGGGCGGCTGGTGATTCATGGAGTGATTTCCATCGGGGAATTCACGGCTTTTATGTTGTACATGGGAATGCTGGTGTGGCCCGCGATTGCATTAGGTTGGGTGATTGGGCTGTTCCAGCAGGGGATGGCCTCTCTGAAACGAATGCGAGAAGTTCTGGAAATGCCACCGGAAGTCACCGATGGACCATTGCAGGTACGCAAGGACCAGTTCCGGGGAGAGATTCGATTTCATCACCTGACTTTTGGTTACCAGCCAGATCGCCCGGTACTGCAGAACGTGTCGCTGTACGTTCCGGCGCGTAGCATGCTGGGCATTATTGGTCCCACCGGCAGCGGAAAAAGCACACTTATTCGGCTCATCCCCGGCCTCTATCCCCTGCCAGAAGGAATGCTTTACCTGGACGGACGGGACATCAACCAATATAACCTGAAAGCTTTGCGTCAGTGCATGGGATTTGTGACCCAGGAGGCGTTTTTATTCTCCGATACCATTCGGAACAATATTGCTTTTGCATGGCTGGATGCACCACAGAAGGAAGTGGAAAAGGTGGCAAAAATTGCGGCAATTCATCAGGAAATTGTGGAGTTTCCCCAGGGATACGATTCTATGATAGGCGAGCGGGGCATTAATCTTTCCGGTGGCCAGAAGCAGCGCATCGCGCTGGCGCGAGCTTTGCTCCTGCGACCCCGTATTCTGGTACTGGACGATGCGTTCTCTGCTCTGGATACGTATACCGAAGAGAAAATCCTGAGCAATTTGCGCGAAATTTTTCCCGATATGACGGTAATCATCATTTCTCATCGGGTAAGCACGCTCCAGAACGCAGACCAAATTGTGGTATTAGAAGATGGGCGAATAACTGAAATGGGTGCCCATTCCCAGCTATTACGTCGCAAAGGATGGTATTATCGGGTACATCTTCGCCAATTACTGGAAAAGGAAATTGAAAGTGTGGAGTAAACTGCGGGAAACATTCAAGCGCATACTGGTCAATCGCAATCTGGCATATTTATGGCTGGGACAGGTCATCTCTCAGGCCGGCGATTCGGTGTACGAAATCGGTTTGCTTTGGTTGATGCTGGAAATCTCCGGCTCCAAATCGCAGACGGGACTGGTGGCGATGAGCGGCTATTTACCCACTTTACTGTTTGGTATGCTGGGTGGGGCTCTGGCGGACCGCTTTCATCGGAAACGATTGATGTTACTGGCCGATGCTGCCCGCGGCGTGCTGGTGTTATTTATCCCTCTCCTGTATTATCTGAACGGCTTGAACGGACTGCTACTGGGATTGTTTACCTTTGTGCTGGCGATGTTTAACACTGTGTTCAATCCTGCCCGGGATGCCACCATAGCCCATCTGGTGGAAAAAGAGCAGTTGCTGCAGGCAAATTCCCTGGTGCAAACCTCCTGGCAATTTGCCCTGCTGTTGGGGCCGGCACTGGCGGGATTGCTGATTCCACTGGTGGGAATTGTCCATCTGTTTAATGTGGATGCGTTCACCTTTTTCCTTTCCTTCTGGTTCATCTCTCGCATCGTGGTGAAATATCCCGGCAGTTCGCAAAAAACCACCGATCGACTCTCATTGAAAGAACATTTCCTTGCCTCACTGCGGGATGTAAGGGAAGGTTTGCGTTATGCCCGGGACGATCGACGCATCTGGGCGCTATTGTGGGTTACTGCCATCGATAACATTTTTATTATGGGACCGGCAATTGTCGGTACTCCTATCTTTGTGCGGGAAATATTGCACGAAACGGCGGACAAATACGCTTTTACTCAAATTGCTTTTGCTGTTGGGATGCTTACCGGTACCGTACTGTTGAATATGCTCGGGAAGCGATTTCGTCACAGTCAGGTACTGTTATGGGGAATTGTGCTGGATGGGCTGACATTTTTACCCTTACTATGGGTACGCAGTTTTACGGCAATGTTTATTACACTGGCAGTCCATTCGCTGGTCATTCCCATGATCATCATCCCCCGACCCACGTTAATTCAAAAAATTGTTCCCCCTCATTTGCAGGGCCGCATTTTTAGCATGATTTCCGTAGCTGTAGTGGGATTTACGGCCATCTCCATGGCACTAACCGGAGTGGTGAGCGAATGGATACCGATTAATCGACTCTATGCTATGATTGCTATGCTGGCAGCTGGTTGCGGTGCAGCGGGATGGCTCATTAAGGATTTCCGCACTGCACCGTAACAGCTTTTACAGATACATATCCACCAGCTGGTTGGTGAGCTGGGTTTTCTGCTTTTGAACCTGTTGTTCGATGGAAAGCTTAATCATTTTGTTGGCCATATCCTGGTTGATTTGCTGGGCTTGCTCAATTACCCGAAACATCTCCTGGCTGGCCTGTTGAATAGCATTCCCTTGCGCTTCAATCTTCATCTCAAATCCTTCCCTGAATTTGGTTTCTTTTTTACCTTCGACCTATTCGCAGAGAACTTTACAGTAAGGTGAAATTTTCTGTCCGGATCAGGATGCCCGGGCGAGGGGGCTTCTTAATAAGAAAAGCGGGTCACCACGACCCGCTCTATCACATCGTCGAGGATGTTTCCTCGATCCCTCATGACTGTTGTCAACCTCCGATCGAGGATTCACCCTCTATTTTTTTTCAAACATCTGCACTTAAAATATCGGTGGACACAGGTTTTCCCGTGACAAATATCACGATACCATTTTTATTTTAAAAATTTTACCAATTTTCTTGAACCGGGCAACTCATTAAATTCAATGTAGTATATTGTCGAGGCATCCGGAGCAAACTTTAGGATAACCATGAAAAAGATACTGTTGATTCATACCGGTGGGACATTTGGGATGATGCCCACCGAACCGGAGCAGGTGCTGGCTCCTGCGGATATTCGGGAACTGATATTACGACATCTACCGGAAGTGGAGCAGCTGGCTCATATCGATTTTGAAGTTGTGTTTAATATCGACAGCGCCAACATTCAGCCCCACCACTGGCAAAAGCTGGCGCGGCTCATTCGGGATCGTTACCGGGATTACCACGGATTTGTCATTATTCACGGAACCGATGCCATGGTTTATACCGCCGCTGCACTCTCGTTTATGTTACGGGGGTTAGATAAACCGGTAATTCTTACCGGGTCTCAGCGGCCGCTGGCAAAAATCCGCAGCGACGCCCGGAGCAATCTGATTAATTCGGTGGAACTGGCCACTTTTCCCATCCCGGAAGTCGCTATTTTCTTTTCCACGCGTCTGTTCCGGGGCAATCGCACCATCAAAATTTCCAGCACTCACTACGATGCCTTCACCAGTCCCAATTATCCTCCGCTGGCAGAGGTGGGGCTGGATATTTCCCTGTCCGGGAATTACCTACCGCCGGGTGAGGAGCTTATCTATCGCGAACAATTTGACACCCGCGTGGTGAGCTTTCGCTTTTTTCCGGGACTCTCTCCGGATTATCTCGAGCACATCCTGCACACCTCCATCCGGGCGGTGGTGATCGAAGCCATGGGATTAGGGAACGTTGCGATTCAGGAGAATTCCCTGATTCCCTGGGTGGAGAACATGACCGCTGCAGGTAAAATGGTGGTCATCGGATCACAAAATCCCTATGGGTATGTGGACCTGAATCTGTATGAGTGTGGCAAGCTTATTCAACAGGCGGGTGCCATTTCGGCCCGGGATATGACCGTTGAGACGGCAATTGTGAAACTCATGTTTTTATTAGGAGAATATGGTAACGATATGCAAGCGGTGCAGCGGGATTTTTCCCGGTCGCTTGCCGGAGAAATCACCGAACGCCCAGAGCAAACCGGAGCGGAGGAATGATTTCCCGCCGATTTAGATGGATGTGCCAATCGCAGGAGGTTTAATCAGATAAACCGTTTGTATTTTATGCTTCCATCGGTAAAGCATTGGTCATGTACCAGTCCGATTCCGGGTATGCTGCGGTAGAGAATCTCCGACTTTTTGCCGATGGGGGTACCACAGGGGACGGTGAATAGGGGACGTACTTTTCTCCCCGTCACAGAGGCGGTTTCATTTCCCCACCGGACAATATCTCAGCGAATATTGGAGTGGATTGGGTGCCTTTTTTCGTAGCGGAACTGTTTATCCTCTCGGAAAAAGATTCCCGAAACAAATGTTCCTGACTTCGGCAATGGATTGCTTCCGGCTAATTATTTGTTTGGCATTACCGGGTGGCCTTTATATCTTACCTGTTGTTCAACCGGTTCCCGAAAATATTCAACAAAATATGGAGGTCTCAATGAAACGAACAGCGATTCTGGGAGGAATTGCTTTCTTTTTAATGATTTTTTCTTCGGGATGTAACAACGTCTGGCGGGGCAAAACGGATAATCGAGAGCCTCTCCCGCGGGACGAACGGGGGTACCTCTGGCAACTGGTGGATCGGGGAAATGACATTGGAGAGCGAGTTCCCGCTGCCGGAGAGGATGCTCAGATGACTTACGATAGCCGGGAGCATCGCTTTATTCTGTATGGAGGGAAAAACGATGAGGATGAAAATCTGGCGGAAACCTGGTTCTACTATCCCGCAGAAAATCGCTGGGAAAAGCTTACCCAATCTGTTTTGAATCCGCCTCCGCGGGAAGACCATGTTCTGCTGTACGATTCCCTGCGTCATTGCGTGATTTTGCATGGGGGCGAGAATGGCGATACCTCCAACGAATTGTGGGAATTGAATCTGCACACCATGCAGTGGATCAACAAAACGGACAGTCTGGTGCCGTATTTAGAAGATCACACCGCTGTATATGTAGCTAAGCGCAAAGGGGCTTTTTTCTTCGGTGGGCAGAACGAACAACACCCGGCCTTAAACGATCTGTGGTTTTTGAATCTGGATCCGGATTCACCGGATTTTTATCGCTGGAAGAGGCTCGACGTGGGTGGTAAGAAACATCCCAAACCACGAACCGATGCACAGATGGTGTACGACCGGTGGAAGAATCGGTTGCTCATTTACGGAGGCTGGAATAAGGAAGAAGATGTATTTACCAACGACACCTGGGCATATCTTTTTCATCGCAATAAGTGGAAGCGGTTATCTCCGAAGAGCAAACGCTTTTATCCACCTTCCCGTCGGCACTTTGGCGCCACGCTGGATAGCAAGAATCGTTACTGGGTAATTTTTGGCGGTAAAGCTGAGGGTGGTCCGGTAAACGACATCTGGGCATTTGATTTGACCAATGATCGCTGGATTAATCTGACGCCCGGTCCCGCACCACGCATGGATCACCACCTGCTGTACGATCCGGTATCCGGAAGCATTTATCTGTATGGCGGCGATCGGCATATTTTTAAGGATCCGCATAAGCTCCACGATGTGTGGAAAATTCGCCTGGAGAGGGAGAAAAAGAAGTAACCGCCCGGGAATGAATCCTGACCAGATAAACTCCGTGCGCGCAGGGTGAACCTTAACGGTGAATTTCCCACCGAAGTTCAATCTGCGCACAGAACAGGCGGTGATTCCCCTTACGGTATCGGGTTGTTGCTGGCAGAAGGAATCTGACTACTGCTGAATAATCACTTCCTCTTTAACCGGCGTAAAAATGCTGATGGCTACCGCCCGTTTTTCGCCCACATTGGTGGAATGGGGCACGTTGGGAGGAATGGCGCAAATATCCCCTTCATTTAAAATTACTTTTTCCCCGTCAATCGTAAATTCCAGGGTACCTTCCTCCACAATAGTTACCTGTTCCTGGGGATGGGAATGCTCCGGGAAGTGGAGTCCCGGTTCATAAACATAGCGAACAATCATTACATTTCGACTGGTAAACACCTGCTGGGTCAGCTTGGGATCCAGCTCTTTTTTATCCACACGTTGCCAGGATGAACGAATGTATTTAGCCATAATCCCTCCTGTTTATTTTATTCCAAAATAGTGAGTTTTCCCGGAATAGGCAAATACTTTGTTCTTTTTTGAACAAGAAATGACCGGGAATACGCAAGTGGATGGAGGGTTCCATTTTGTTGGGGTTGAAGCGGAACGGTCTGAGACAGTGGCAAAAGCCGTTTTCCGGACAGTATTGTTTGCTCTAACGATACAGCGTAAAAGAAAACCCAAAATGTTTTGCCGAGAGGCAGTTGGTTTCGGGGGAGACTTAAAAGGAAGATACGATGCAATTATTCACACGATTCAGCAAATTACTAAGCGTATTTATTTTGGTGGGAATAATAATGCGTACTTTTTTGCGTTTTGGCCCCCCTCAGGCGGTGGAAAAGTACCACCGCCCGGGTTTTCGGAAGGGAACCGCAGTGGCTAAAAAGCAATTCGTAAACCGGTAAAGATCCGATGATCGATGATGTTTTCCATGGTGCCGCCGGGGGTGTAACTGTCTTCGCTTAACCGACTCCATTCTCCGCGAATGTAGGTCACCTCCAGTCGGGAACCACCGCCCAGGTCCAGACCAATGCCGCCGGAGTAGAACTTCTTGTCCATAGCTTCGGTTGCCTGGAGCAAAGGTGAAGGATGGACGGAGTAGCCTCCGCGAATGGCCAGGCTGGTACCCGGAAACTCAATTTCACCTCCCAGATGGTAATTCAACGTGGCGCGGTAGGTTTCGGCAATGACGCTGTTTTCTTCTAACAGGGCAGAATAGTCGGCATCCAGAGTGGCATTTTCCGGTACTTTGAATTGTGTTTCGCTCCAATCCCGGTAGGTGACCGCGGCAGTCAGATGGACCGTTTCATTTCCTAACTCGATACCTCCATCGAAGCGGTAAGGTGTTTGCACCTGGTATTCCCACATTCCCGGTTCGTCCTCCACCGCATCCTGGTAACCATCATCAAAGGTTAGAATGTCGCCGGAGCCGTAATTCTCTTTTACAGTAAATCGGATGGGAAATTCCACACTGCCTCCCAGTCGAATGTACGGATTCAGTTTGTACATGGCGCCTACCTTAAATCCCAGCGCAGAGTATTCCGCATCGATGTGCTGATGTAACTGGTAGGAATCGTAATTACCGGGAAAGCTGGAATAATTGTCGGCGGTATCCCATTGGTTAAACTTCATTCGATAGTTGTCCTTTCCTCGCCAAAGGTTAACTGTGGCACCCACATCCAGATTGGGGGAGAGTGCCAGCGCCATTCCCAGGCTCCACTGGTGCAGTCCACCTTCGTCCACAATTTCCTCTTCCTGCTGAACATTTTTATCGAAGGGATACCAGTCCACATTTCCCTGGTCATCTTCCAGTTCAAATCCGAGACGATTACTCCGGGTGTTGAATCCTTCGAATCGCAGGTACTCATCGTAATCCTGCACAAAATTGTAACCGACGCCCAATACAAAACTGCCGCGGGTGGTGGGTAAAGGCACCGCCAGGCCAATGCTTCGCAGATGCGAGTAGGTCTGTTCGCTGTTAGTGATGGTTCCGGCAAATGTTGCCTGGTTGGTCCATTTTTTATAGGAGTAGTCCACAAAAATTTCGTTCTTTTTCAGCGAAGCCAGTCCGGCGGGATTCCAGTAAACGGTGGAATAATCCCTGGCGGCTGCCACACCGTTTCCGCCCATGGCCAATGTTCGGGCGCCAAAGCCTTCTTCCTCCGCCTGAATCCGAATAGCGTCTGCAGCCACCTGTGCCAGTGCCAGATTTGTTAGAAAAGTGAGTATGATGAAAAGGATTTGAAGTCGTTTCATTTTGTCCTCCGCATTTTATTTCAATCCATTGGTTATCAGCGACTGACGCTGCGATGGTTTCGGGAACCGCTACGGTGTTTACCGGAGCTTTTGTGAGACGAATGACCTCGGGAGTTACTTCTGGACGATTGACGGCCTGTGGATCGGGAACTGCTCCGCTCCACATTCGGGATGGCTCTGGATATCTTTCCCGCTGTCCGGTGAATGGCCGTAAACACTTCTTGAATTCGGTTGCTGGTGGAAGATTTCCGCTGCGTTCGGGAACGGACCGAGCGGGAACCGGATTTCGATTGAGATGCTGTGCTCCGGGAACGTTGCGATTTCTCATATTTCGCCGTTTGGGTTGTGTGGACCTTCTGGCGTACTGGTGGTGCCACCGGGGTTTTCCGACGCGGCGGATCAATAGTAGCCGGTGGTTGGGTGTTCCGGGAACTGACCAGTTGCACCGGTTGTGGATTCCGTCCCCGAATGGGCCTTCGGTGGTGGTTGCCACCGGAGTTACCGTTACCGGGAGTGATTTTCGTTTTCCGATGGCCGCTTCCCCGTTTACCCCGGCGACCGCTACCTGAGTCCTGATCGTGGGGGAGAGAAGACCTCCGACCAATTTCGGAGCGGCGTCCGGTGTTCCCACGGTTCCCGTTCGCCAGTCCCGGTACGCGCACTTCCCGTTTGGGGAATGGACGAGGTCCCACATGGGGCGGATCGGAGACGTGATGCCCGGGAGCAGGCTGAACCGGTGCCGGCGCAATCACTACCGGGGGTGAAATAGGAGGTGCAATCACCACCGGAGGTGGGCAGTAAATGGGACCGGGAGGAGGCAAAACCGGACCGATGATAATTTCCGCCCAGATTCCGGAAGCAGGTGGCCAGTACACCCAAACCGGATACCAGTTAGTGTACCAGAAGCCAGCATAATAAGGCATGTCATCGTAAAAGGGAATAATCGGTCTGTACGGATACACAACCCGATATTTCACAACCCGTATGTAATCTCCGTAGCCAAAGTAATAGTTGTTGATGACCAATCGGGATGGCCGGTAAGAAAGTTCGGTTTCCGGTAAAAAGTCCTCCTGAAAATCCGGATCATACTGGTCATACTCCGGAACGGATTCCGGTTCCTCAATAGTCGTCATCTCTCCGGCCGTGTGGTCTTCTCCCCGTTGCAGAGTCTTGAATGTCGTATAACAACTGGTGAACAGGAACAGCAGCATTACAGAGAGCGTAACCGGTGCCCATTTTGCTGCCGCTTGCAGGGTCAGCCTGCTGCGAGCGGAAAAACGATGTTTGAGAGCGGTAAGGATGGAGTCCACCAGTTTCACAGGGGCGATCCGGGAAACCACCAGATACAGGGATAATTGACTGAGCGATGGTCTCCCCATGAAAGAGGACAAATGTTCTTCGAGTAATTGAATCCATTGCGATATATGGGATAACATGGCATCACCTTTTCTTTTTTCTCTCTGGAGAAAATAAGTTCAAATTCAGTGCCAGAAATTTCCGCAAAATAAAGGGATGTATAATTCATTGTTATTACAAATGTTACAGATATGCCAGGAATGTGCGTTTTTTGTTTGGACAGGGTACATGCAAACGTTGTTAGCATGTTGTGTGCTAACGTTGTATGCAGTTAGGGGAGAAACGGATAGAATATGGGGAAGGAAAAATATGATTCTGGAGAAGGTGATGTTTCAAGCGCTTTTACCGCAAGCCGTACCGTTTCATTTTCTTTTGCAGACCCACCCGGCTGAGTCCCAATCGTTCTGCCGTGCGGGTAATATTCCCACCTGTTTCCCGAAGTTTCTCCTGAATGAGCTGCTTTTCCAGATTTTCCACTGCTTCTTTCAGAGGGAGGTTCTTCGGGGAAATTGTTGTTGGAGATTCCGGAAAGGGAGTGCCGGAAAGCGGGAGCAGGTCCGGGGTGATTTCCTGTCCGTCTTCGGCCAGGGTTACCGCTCGTTCAATCATGTTTTCCAGCTCGCGGACGTTTCCAGGGAACGGGTAAGTCATAAGGCGGCGCATGGTATCCCGGTGAATTCCGGGGATGGATTTACCGGCCTTGCGGGCATATTTTTTCAGAAAAAATTCCGCTAATAGGGGAATATCTTCTTGCCGTTCCCGTAGCGGGGGAATTCGAATGGGAAACACATTCAGGCGATAGTAAAGGTCTTCGCGGAACTGCCCGCTGCGGATGGCCTCCTGTAAGTCCCGGTTGGTAGCGGAAATGATGCGCACGTTCACCCGAATGCTTTTTTCCGAACCCAAAGGGCGAATCTCTCCCTCCTGGAGCACCCGGAGCAGGCGTTGCTGAAACGCAGGGGAGGTGTCAGCAATTTCGTCCAGGAAGATAGTACCCCCATCGGCTAATTCGAAAAGTCCCTTTTTATCGCTGGTGGCGCCGGTAAAAGCACCCCGGGTGTGCCCGAACAGTTCGCTCTCTAATAGCGTATCCGGCAGAGCTGCGCAATTTTGTGCAACAAATAATTTATCTTTTCGCGGCCCGTTATAATGGATGGCACGAGCAATCAGTTCTTTTCCCGTACCGGTTTCGCCCACCAGCAGCACGGTGGTATCCGTGTTGATGACCTTGCGCATCAGCCAGAACACCTTCTGCATCGCTTTACTTCGGCCAACAATGTTGCGGAATTCGTACTGTTTTTCTGCTTCGCGATGAAGAATGAGATTTTCTTCCTGCAGGCGCTGGTTTGCTTCCTGAAGGGCTTTCATGAGACGCTGATTTTCCAGTACCATCTGATGGTGTTCGGCAGCACGGTGAACAATCAGCCGTAGTTCATCGGGTTCCCACGGTTTACTGATGTAATAGAATACCTGTCCTTCGTTAATGGCTTGAATGGTTGCTTCAATATCCATATAACCGGTAATCAATATGCGAACGGCCTCTGGCTGGATGCGCAGGGCTTCCTGAAACAATTGTACCCCACTCATTTCCGGCATGCGCTGGTCGGCCACAATTACAGCTATCGGCCGGGATTTAAGCACCTCCAGGGCAGCATGGGCATTTAGCGACTGAATCACCTCAAAATCCCGGCGAAGGGTACGGTACATGGCATTCAGGCTGGCCTGTTCATCATCCACCACTAAAACTGTAGGACGTCGTTCTGACAATGCAATCGATTCTGATGTTCGTTTGTTCTCTGTCATCGATTCAAATTTAGAGAATTCCCCGGTTAATGCAAGCGGGAGGAAACTTTATCCATAAAAAAATCCGACATCATCTCGATGTCGGATTTTCTTATTTTAGAACCAATTGTTCTCGCGCATACCCGGGAAGGATTGGATTTCATTTCTCCCGTGTTACTCGTTCCCCTGATAGCGTTTGATTTTCATTTTCACTTTGACTTTGACTTTCATGGTCAAGTCCTCCCTTTATTTGTTTTGAATTTGCCGAAACCAAATGGCAAATCCTGTGTTCAGAGTCATAAATACAATTATTATGCCAGCAAAGTTCCATGTTTTTGAAAAAATCTGTAACTATTTGTTATTTATGGAGATGTGGTTGTATTCAAAGCGATACTGTGTGATATTGGTCAAAAAAATGTCGAATTTTAATCATTTTTGTGTAATTCATTGTCGAAATTTTGTATCCTTTCTAAATGGTTTTTAAATGTTTTGTTGTACTTTGTCGAAAACCTGAACTTCCTTCCGATTCAAATAATCTTTTAGATGCGTCTTCGAAAACCTTTACCCAATACTTCGTGCACATCGGTGATAATTACAAAAGCGTCGGGATCCATCTCTTCTATAATATCAGTCAGTTCACCAATTTCTTTACGGGTTACCACGGTCATAATAACATCTCGCTCGATGTTTTTGTACAGACCTCGCGCTTTCAGGGCAGTCGCTCCCCGGCTCAGTCGGTTCATGATGGAGCGGGCAATCTCCTCGTATTTATCGGAAATAATGTAAGCAGCCCGGGCATAATCAAAACCATCCAGAATAATATCCACCAGCTTACTGGACACAAAAAGCAGGAAAAAGGCATACAACGTTAAAGACATGGCGGGACGGGAATTGGACAGATGTTTGTAATGGATGACTACCCCGGCGAAGGAGATGACAAAGAAATCGATCATCATGATTGCCTGGCCGGGTTTAATCCCGAAGCGCTTTTGCAGAATCGCTGCAAGGATGTCTGATCCTGCAGTGGAACCCTTGAACTTGAAAATGATTCCCAGACCTACCCCCAGCAGGACTGCACCGATCAAAATAAGAAACAGGAAGTCGTGCTGGAATAAATCCCGAACCGTGTCAGTATCCTGTAAACGAATATGGGAGAATCCGGGTACATCGCCCCGGAAAAGGTCGATGAAAAAAGAGTTTATCGTAAACCCATAAAAAGTGCGGGCACCGAATCGCTTGCCCAGTTCCTTCACGCCCCAGAAATAGAGCGGAATGTTCAGTAACCACATCATAATACCAACGGGAATAGTGTTGTTAGAGAGGTAATGGATAGCCATGGAAAGACCACTGACACCGCCCGGAACCACCTGTGCATCCACCAGGAATACACCGATTCCCAGCGCCATAATCGCAGCACCAAAGGTAATCAGAACGTAATCCACAAACGGTATTTTTTTCAGTATCTTTCCCATCTCGATATACCCGCAAGTTATTCAAAATCCGATGTTTGATGTTCCTGCCGGTGTAAGGATACAAATAAAATATTTTTTGTGAAACCTTTCTCGGAAGCAGGTTAAAAAGAGGATCAAAAAAGGGTGGAAATCCATCTTGCATATTTGAACAAAAAATTCTATATTTTACGGCAATTTTGGGGTAAAAATAAATTTCACTTTATTTTAAAAATATCTGGATGATATAATTCAATGGAGAGCAAGCGAAAAAAAGTGAAAATTCTATATATTGAAGATGATCCGAGTTCACGGTTATTAGTTCGAAAAATTCTGGCTCACCCACCCTTTGAATTTCTGGAAGCCGACACAGGCATGGGCGGATTAAAGTTGGCGTTTCAGGAAAAGCCGGATGTTATTTTAATGGACATCAATCTGCCTGATATTCGGGGAGATGAGCTAACCACCAAAATCAAGAATACCCCGGAACTCAAGGATATTGTGGTGGTGGCGCTTACCGCCATGAAGGATGAACTGGCACGGGAAATTACCCTGGTCGCCGGTTGTGATGGTTATCTGACCAAACCCATCGATCCGGCGGCTTTGCCTCATCAGATTCTGGAATTTTTACGGGGAGCACGGGAAACCCTTCCGGAACGGGAAAAGGAAGAGATTCGCACTCGCTACGAAGCCAAATTGGTGGATCATCTGGCTGCAAAAGTGGAAGAGCTGGAGAAAACCAATCGAAAGCTGGAAGAGACCTCCCGTCGATTGAAAGATTACAATTCCTACCTGGAAAAAGCGCTGGAAATCATTTCTCGTTTGCAGGCTTGCGCCAATCCCAACCGATTGAAAAAACTGTTGGTGGACGAAATCTGGGAAAAATTTCAATACGACCGCTGTGTATTCATCGATGTGGACCCGGATCTGTACCAGATGAAAATTCACTACGCCATTGGTGTTCCGCTGGAAGAGTGGAATTATTTCTCCCATCCGTTTGATCACCCCTTTTTTAAGGAGATGTTCCGGAATCGCCAGGTGATTCTGGTGCGCGATATTACCCGGGTTAAAAACGGAGATTTGCGGAAGAAACTTCAGCAGCTTCAGATTTCCGAATTTATTTTCGGATACCTGGGTACCACACTGGATCCCTCTAAAACGGAGAATCTTCAGGAACATGTATTACCTTACCTGGAATCCATCATTCCCCGGTTAAAGGATCAGGAAGGGTACGATCGGGAATTGATCCTGGAAAACATGAAAGAGTATTTTTCCAGCGAAAACTTTTACCGGGGAGGGTTTATCTACATCGACAATTACCATTCCCGGAGGCACATTGCCCCTTTTGAATATCGCTTTCTGGAAACCATTTTCCGCACTGCCAGCTATATTTATCAGAATCTGTTGTTGATGGATGAACTACAGTTTCTGTTTGTACGAGCCGAACGGGAAGCTATTACCGATCCGTTGACCAATTTATTTAACTACCGCTTTTTTTATCATCAATTGAAACATGAATTGAGTCGTGCCCGTCGACATCAATCGCATTTTTCGGTAATTATGATTGATATCGATTTCTTTAAGCGATATAACGATACCTTTGGTCACCAGGCCGGGGATCGGGTGTTGCAGCAACTGGCTGAAGTGATGCGAGACAACACCCGTTCCAGCGATATTGTAGCCCGCTACGGTGGGGAGGAATTTGTCATCATCTCACCCGAACTAAACAAATCCGAAGCATTAAAGCTCGCCACCAAACTCCGTCAACTTGTCGAAAATTATGAATTCCCGAATAAATACAAGCTGCCCGGGAAAAAACTGACCATCAGCCTGGGGATTGCTACCTATCCCGAAGATGGCGAAAATGTCGAAGTGCTGATTCGCAAGGCTGATCTGGCCCTTTATCGGGCAAAACGAGAAGGACGCAACCGGGTGGTCGCTTTTTCCGTATAAGGAAGCAATGAGACGGCAGTCCCGATGTGCCTCTTCTAAAAAAGAGAAAATTTCCGGGACTTTAGCCATGAAAACGGGAATCCATGTTCCTTCACCATAGTCGAGTGAGGCATTTTCTATGAAACGAATGATTTTCGTATTGCTTGGTTTGCTGTTAGGGCAGGTGGGAGCGGCTCAGGATATTTTTCCTCAACCGTTATCCCGGCGGGTGGTCGATTACCGCATCGATATTCAACTGGATACCCGCGAGAAGGTGGTCACCGGTACGGAAGTGCTGGTATGGCGAAATACATCCCGGCAGTCTGTTGAGTTCCTCCCGTTTCATCTTTATATGAATGCTTTCCGTAATCTGAATTCCACCTTCCTGAGCGAGCGCAATTTGCGCCACAAACGATTTGGCCGGGTCGATCCCGAAAAGCTGGGCGGCATCGACATTATGAACATCCAGCTTGCCGATGGTCGTTCACTGCTGGATTCCATTCGGTTTGTTCAACCGGATGATGAAAATGTGCACGACTCCACAGTCATCCGGGTGAATCTGCCCGAGCCCGTCCAGCCGGGCGATTCGGTTCAATTACGAATCGAATTCCGGGAGAAACTGCCCAGAATCATTGCTCGAACCGGCTATATGAAGGATTTTTTCCTGCTGGGGCAGTGGTTCCCCAAAATTGGTGTGCTGGAAGAAGACGGCTGGAACTGCCATCAGTTTCATGCGAACTCGGAGTTTTATGCGGATTTTGGGACGTACCAGGTTCGGATTACGTTACCCCCTGAATATGTGGTTGGTGCCACCGGCGTGCTTATTCGAGAGGAAAAGGGGGATTCCCTGAAAACGCTCACCTTTTGGGCGGAGGATGTACATGACTTCGCCCTGACTGCCTGGCCCGGATACCGCAAACAAACACGGCAGGTGGAAGGTACCACAGTCACTTTGCTCTACGCACCCGAGCATCATGCTCAGGTGGAACGCTACTTCCAATCCATTACCCATGCGCTGGAGTACACCGCACAGGTGCTATTTCCTTACCCATATCCCAACCTGACCCTGGTGGATCCGCCCATGTACGCCGGGGCGGCTATGGGTATGGAATATCCGTGCTTTATCACCTGCGGAAGCATCGCTTTTTTCCCGGAAACGTTCCGTCTGTTTCCCGAAGGAGTTACGGTGCATGAATTCTGTCACCAGTATTTTTATGGAATGCTGGCCAGCAACGAGTTCGAAGAACCCTGGCTGGATGAAGGATTTACCAGCTACATGACCAATAAAATCATGGAAAAATATTACGGGGTGCACACCAGCCTGTTCAGTCTGTTCGGCGTGCAGGCAGGCGATTATGATGAGCACAAGAAAAGTTACATGCGTTACCCGAACACAGACATCATTGTCAAACCGGCCTGGGAGTTTCGTTTGGGCGGATACGGGACTTATGCGTACGACAAGTCCACCCTCTTTCTGAAAACGCTGGAAGGATATTTAGGCACGGAAACCATGAATCGGGTACTTCGGGAATACGTTCGGCGCTGGAAATTTCGACATCCCCATACCCCGGATTTCCTCCAGGTAGTACGGGATGTTGCCCCGAAAGAGGTAGATTGGCTCCTTGAACAGGCATTGTTTACCACCCGGGTGCTGGATTACCAGGTCTCTCGCATCCGTGAGAAAAAGGTTTCAATTACTTCGGATTCCTCGGTGGTGCAATCCGAGGTCGTGGTGCGCCGGAATGGAGAGTTTATTTTTCCGCAGAAGGTTCAGGTTGTGTTTTCCAGCGGGGACACACTGCAGGAAACCTGGGACGGACGCGAACGCTATCGTATCTTTCGCTACCGACGTCCCGATGCCAGGGTCATCGCTGCTACAGTGGACCCGCAACAAAAGGTCTGGCTGGATGTGAACTGGAGCAACAATTCCTACACGCTGCAACCCAACCGGGCCGCTTTTTTCCGGCACTGGGTGAAATCGGTGGGATTGCTACAACAAATACTGAGTGGTTTCTATCTATTCTAAAATTACCCTCACAAAGGCGGGAACAGGGTGGATGCACAGGGAATGTGCAGATTTTTAAATGATGGCTAACTTAAAATTGAAATCGGAAAGGATGAATTGAGAATGATTTTTCGTGCGCTTCAACAGGGAATCGGGCAGGGGTGGAAAAAGCGAAACATTTTTTTCTTTTTATGGGCACTAAATTTCTTCTGGGCGGTGCTGTTCCTGAGTCCGTATTTCAAACAGTTTCAGCAGTTTTTCCGGCATAGTCTGGTTACCGATATTTTAGCAAAACGCTCCATCTACACATATTACGCAGAATTTTACTATTATATGAAAAACGGAGTCGCAGCAGCCCAGAAAGCTCTTTCGGTGGGAAATCTGTTGTACTCCCTGCTCATGTTTTTTCTTGTCGCCGGAATCATCGCTGCGTTTCGGCACCGGGAATCGTTCCGGTTGCCCGAATTCCTGAGCACCTCGGGCCAGTTTGCCGGTCGAATGCTGCGGCTGGGACTTCTGGGTATTGTGCTTTTTCTGGCTCTGGCGGTTACTGCATTGCTTCCTTCGCTCCCGTTTATATTCTGGATTGCTTCCTCACCCGTTGAACCCACCTTTCTCGTCGCCGTGAGCGGTATGATAATGATCTACGGGTTCTTTTTAACTGTGGGGCTCATGATTCTGGACCTGAGCCAGATTTTTCTGGTGGAACAAAACCTGACCCGGGTGCGCACCGCCCTGGGAATGGGAATTCGCTATGTTTGGCGGCATTTCCTGCTGTTGCTGGCAATGTACGGTGTACTGGGAATTGGTTTTCTTTTATTCGTGCTGGTGGGGAATTTCCTCATCCTGAAACTCCCCGATCATCGCATGCTCTGGAACCTGCTTACCCTACTATTTGTCCAGGCTCTGATTTTCGGGAAGTTGTGGTTAAAATACTCCCGCTTTGCCGCTCTCATGTATGTAATGGAGCGGAAACCGGTGACCGAATAAATATATCGGGGATGGGTTTACCCTGCCAGTTCTATTTTTTTATAACTAAACCGTCGGTGTTTCCTTTAAGCTGAAATGGTAGATGAAAAGGTTTCAGGAACGGGAGATCGGCGGTAACGTCCGCTCCACCGCTCAGTTTGTATTCCATGGATTGATGTCCCCGTAAAAACGAAAGCACAGCACTGCCTAATTGTTTGAAGTCCAGATGCAGTGGCAGCGCAATGGTCTGTTTCTTGTGCGAGGAGAGGTGGATTGGGTCATTCAGATTCCCCACCGCTGGCGATAAATTATTCAGCTGAAGCTGGTAGTTGAGCTGACTCAGAGAAAATCCGAACGGATTGGGATTTTTCACTTCCACCAATAGGTTCACGTCTGCACCGCTAAAATTCCACTGCTTGATGCGGATTCCCACAAAACGTACCGATGGAATGCGAATCACCGGAAAAACACCCCGTTTTTGCACGGGAATTTCCATGCTGCCCACCACCGGTAATTCCACTCGAAATACCGTTTTCAGTTCGTACCGTGCACTGTCCACATTCTGAAGACTTCTCCACATGTCGAACAATTGCGGGAAGGAAATCTCCAGCGGGATTTCCACCTGCGAGGTGGCATCGGCAGAAATGTTGACTACCCGGTTTTCGCCACCTTTTAAAAACGGATGACCCTCCACTATCAAATCATAATTCCAGCTGCGAACATGGATGCCAAAAGGATTGGGATTTTCGATGGAAAAGAGAAATCCCAGATTCAGAGTGGAAAACGAGCTGGTTTTTAGATTTACCGTTTCCAGATGCACCCTGGGTTCCTGTACGGCGGTTTTCCGCAACTGCGTACAGGAAAAAATGAGAAGAAGAAAAAAACTGATCCAGAGATAAATCCGTTGCATAATCATCCCCCTAAAAATAACAAATGAATGAAACCACATACAGAAATCCCCCGAGAACAGAATCGGAGCAGATGTTTTCCGAAACTTACCAGACCGGTGTAAAAGAGCCGCTTTTCTCCGGTAATGCCTTGATTCATGAAATTATTGTTCAGGTGCCGAAGCAGCGATCACCGGCATCGCCCAGGCCGGGTAAGATGTAACCTTTTTCGTTCAGCTCCCGATCCAGAACAGCTGTGTACACTTTCACATCCGGATGATGTTGCTGCATCAGACGTACTCCCTCGGGAGCGGCAATCAGTGCCATCATGGTTAATCGTCTGGCACCGTAACGTCGCAGGGTATCGGCAGCGGCTACTGCACTTCCTCCGGTGGCCAGCATGGGATCTACCAAAATCACCTCCATCTTTTCCAGCCCCTCCGGCAAGTTGATGTAGTAATCCACCGGTTGCAACGTCTTTTCGTCCCGGTAAAGTCCCAGCATACCTACTCGTGCTTCCGGAATGATGGAGATAACGCCTTCAATCATTCCCAGTCCGGCTCGTAAAATGGGTACAATCGTAATTTCCCGCTTCAGGATTTGCCCGGTGGTTTTTTCTAACGGTGTTTCCACCGGTTGTTCCACCGTTTCGAAATGGCGGCATACTTCATAAGTCATCAGTGCTGCAATTTCTTTGAGCAGTCGCCGGAAAATGTGCGGGGGCGTGCTGCGTTCGCGCATCTTGGTGATTTTGTCCTTGAGCAGCGGGTGGTCAAAAACAATCAGATTGGGATGTTCATCCATAATTTTCCTCGAATTTGCTTGCGACAATGTCGTGTATCTCCTGCACCACGCGGTGACGATCTGGCAGGGTTAATTGCTCCGTCCGGTATGGTGGATGAATAACCACTTTCACCCGTCCCGAACGCAATTTAAGCGATTTTTTGGGAAGAATCCGGTACGTTCCGCTCACAGTAACCGGAAGAATAGAAATTTTGGTGTTGATGGCCAGAATGATGGGCCCCTTTTTAAAGGGGTGGATTTTGCCATCGGGACTGCGTGTTCCCTCCGGAAAGGCTAAAATGGAGAGATGGTGCTGGCGGATAATCTCTGCCGCCCGATTTAGTGTTTCGATCGCCTGTTTGCGGTTGGAGCGGTCAATCTCCAATATTCCCACTGCTCGCATCCCCCAACCAAATACGGGAATTTTAAACAGCTCCTTTTTAGAAATAATGCGAATGGGCAGAGGAAGGGCAGCAATCAGTACGGGAATGTCCATATGGCTCTGGTGGTTTCCCACCACAATGTAGGAAGTGTCTGGCTGGATGTTCTCTTTGCCCTCCACAGTTAAACGCACCCCGGCGGCAAACAAAATAATCCGCGCCCAGGAGCGCATTAGCGCTGAGTTGAACCGGGAGTACGGGTTAAATAGCCCGCTCACCATCACAATAGCGGCATGAATCACCGTATCCAGAATCAATACCGGAATAAAGATGAAAAGCCGCAACATGTGCCTAAAATTCCTCGCGTTTCATGATGCTGAAACCGGTGTAGGGACGCAACACTTCCGGAACCATCACCGAGCCTTCGTCGGTCTGGTAGTTTTCTAACAGAGCAACCATCAGTCGGGAGGTTGCCACACCGGAACCGTTCAGGGTATGGGGGAATTCCGGTTTGCTGCCCTGGCTGCGTCGGAAGCGCAGGTTCATGCGCCGTGCCTGAAAGTCCTCAAAATTGCTGCAGCTGCTTGCCTCCAGCCAGCGCTGTTCTGCTGGCGACCACACTTCGATGTCGTAGCATTTCGCCGCGGCAAAGCTCAGGTCTCCGGTACACAACTCAACTACCCGATAGGGAATCCCCAACAATTCCAGCACCCGGGCAGCATCTTTCACCAGCAGTTCCAGCTCCTGATAGGAGTCCTCCGGGGGGACAATCTTCACCAGTTCCACTTTGTTGAACTGGTGCAACCGTAGAAATCCGCGGGTATCTTTACCCCAGGAACCTGCCTCCCGGCGGAAACAGGCCGTATAAGCACAGTATTTGATGGGCAACTGGTCCATACTTAAAATTTCGTCCCGGTGCAAATTAGTTACCGGAACCTCGGCCGTGGGAATCAGGTACAGGTCATCTTTTTCGCAGTAGTACATATCCTCTTCCATTTTGGGCAGCTGGCCGGTACCGCGCATACTCTGCTGATTAACCAGAAAAGGCGGAAAAATTTCCCGGTAGCCGTGTTCCCGGGTGTGCAGGTCCAGCATAAAGTTAATCAGGGCGCGTTCCAGTCTGGCACCTTTGCCTTTGTACACGGGAAAACCGCGCCCGGCAATTTTACTCCCCCGGGGGAAGTCAAAAATATCCAGCCGCTCGCCAATCTCCAGGTGGTTGGAGATTTCGTAATCAAACTCGGGGAGTTTGCCCCAGGCGCGTACCACCACATTGTCCCGTTCGTCTTTGCCTACCGGTACGCTGGGATGCGGCAGGTTGGGGATGCGATCCAGCGCTTCGCTCAGCTGGTTCTCCACCTCCTTTAACTCTTCGTCAAGTTTTTTTATTTCCTGGCTAATTTCACGGGTGCGGGCAATCACCTCATCGGCTGGTTTGCCTTCTTTTTTCAGCCGACTTACCTGCTGGGAGAGGTCGTTGCGTTCATGTTTCAGCCGTTCCACTTTCTGAATGATTTCGCGTCGCCGTCCGTCCAGTTCCAGTATCCTGTCCACATCGCCAATTTCACCCTTCTTGCGAATCCCCTCCTTTACCAGTTGCGGGTTTTCGCGAATGAATTTCAGGTCAAGCATATTTATTTCCTCTCTGTTTCTCTTTATCCTGTGCCTCAGCTGGTTCGTTGTAAATTTTTAAGAACCGGAAAACGTTGGTCAAATCTGTTAGCCTGTCCGGAAAAATTCAGTTATGGTTTCCACAATGTAGTCCTGCTCCTCCCGGGTTAGATCGGGATGCATGGGCAGGGAGATCACCTCCCGGGCAAGCTGTTCCGCTATAGGGAAGTCTCCCTCGCCGTAACCGGACACTTTGCGAAAAGCTTCCTGCAGGTGCAGGGGAATGGGATAGTGCACCGCACTGGGAATGCCTTTTTCTTTCAGAAATTGTTGCAATTCATCTCGTCGGGGCACCCGCAGGGTGTACTGATGGTAAATATGCTCGGCATACGGTGCCACATAGGGAGTAATCACCCCTAACTCCCGAAATCCCCGATTGTAATATTCCGCATGTTTCCGGCGTTGTTCATTCCATTCGTTTAAATAAGGGAGTTTGACCCGTAAAATGGCAGCCTGAATACTGTCCAGGCGGCTGTTTACACCTAACACCTCGTGCCGGTAACGCACCCGGGAACCGTGATTGGCAATCATGCGCACCTTCTCGGCCAGTTCATCTTTATTGGTCACCACCATCCCCGCATCTCCGTAAGCGCCTAAATTTTTGCTGGGGAAGAAGGAGATGCAGGCCATCTCCCCAAAAGTGCACACGTACCGGTTGTTGTAACGGGCGCCCACAGCCTGAGCGGCATCCTCAATCACCGGGATGTGGTGTTTGCGCGCTATCTGAAGAATCGCTTCCATATCCGCCGGCTGACCGTACAGGTGAACCGGAATTATCGCTTTCGTCCTTTCGGTAATGGCTGCCTCAATCCGGGTAGGATCCATGTTGTACGTCTTTTCGTCCACATCCACGTAAACCGGTCGGGCACCTAACAAACCAATGGTTTCTGCAGTGGCCACAAAGGTAAAAGGGGTGGTAATGACTTCATCACCGGGTCCGATGTTCAGTGCCATCAGTGCCAGTTGCAGGGCATCCGTTCCGCTGGCACAGGGAATGGCGTGCCGGACTCCCAGGTAATTGCTCATCTCCTGAGCCAGTGCACGCACATCCGGTCCGTTGATAAATTGACTGGATTCCATCACTCGCAGCACAGCCGCATCGATTTCTGATTTGAGCTTCTGATACTGCCGCTTTAAATCGACCATCTGAATATTCATTGTACCTCCATTGGAACATGGGTTTAACAATCTAAAAAATATAACGATATCGAAGGGTTAAATCAATTGACAAAAAAGCGGGGGGAAGGGGGAGATGGGAAATAGGGTGATAAGGGGAATAGGGGATATAGGGGGTGTGGAAATGTGAAATGTAAAATGAATTGGGGAATAGGGACAGAGGGGTATAGGGGTTGGGGAGGTGATGCGGAGGCTTTGAGTTTGGTGGGTTCGGATGAAATGGATAGAGTCGAAAATATCTGCTTTTTGCCTTTTTCAACGATGCTTGCAAACCCCTGACAGGAAATTTATATTGGTGCATCTTTATTTTGGAGAATGGGTAATGTTATGATTGAACACGGAATTGTCATTAAAAAAGATAAATCCGGGCTGGAGGTGCGCATGCAGCCATCTTCTGCCTGTGCCCACTGCAATTTATGCAATCTGAAAGATGCCAACTTCCCGGTACTGCGGGTGGATGAGCCTGTGGAATGTGCTCCCGGCGATCGGGTCGATGTGGAAGTCAGTCCCGGTTTTGCCATCAAATCGGCTTTCTTGCTTTTCTTCCTGCCGCTGGTAATGCTGGTGGTTGGTTACTATCTGTTCCCGGAACTGGTGGATATTCCCGGAATGAATGCCATGTATCAGGGAATCATTGGAGGCATTTTAGGGCTGGTGCTTAGCTTTGTGGGGCTGCATTTTTACGATAAGCATCTTCAGAAAAAAGGCACTCAAAAACAGGCCAGAGTGGTTCGCGTGCGTAAGTGATCCCACCCGGGTGGAAAGCCTGCCCATGAAGAAAGCCATTCGACAGCATCTGATTCTTTTTGTGGCGCAGATTCTTGCTTTGCCGTTGCTATTGCTGTACCGCGCTACCCTTCGCATTCGGTTGTATCATCGTCAGCCGGTGGAGCGAATGCGCCGGGAGGGCAGGCCGATCATTTTTGAATTCTGGCACGAAAATATGATTCTGGGGATGTTGCCCCATCGCAACTGGCAGGTGTATGTGCTGGTGAGCCAGCATTTCGACGGAGAGGTAATTGCCCGAATACTCCATGCCTACGGATTGCGCACGGTTCGCGGCTCCAGTACCCGCGGAGGCTCCCGGGCGTTCCGCTGGATGCGGGATCGAATGCGTTCGGCTGGCATTTGCGTGGCGTTTACTCCGGACGGTCCTACCGGTCCCCGCCGAAAAGCAAAATCCGGTGTGGTGCGTCTGGCTGCGGAAACCGGTGCTCCGATTATTCCCCTTGGTGTTGCAGCCAGCCGGGCTATTCGGCTGAATAGCTGGGACCGCCTGATGGTGGTTCTACCCTTCTCCCGCTGCGCAGTGGTGTACGGCAAGCCGTTCTACGTCCCTCCCCTGAAATCTTCTCAACAGATGGTCCATTACCAGGAGAAGTTAAACCGGATTACCAACCAGCTGGATAGGGAGGCGGAACAATGGCTAAAGCGGTGAAATTGCTGGGAATTTTTCTTTTTCCCCTGGTGGCTGTGTATTCCCTGCTGGTATGGTTCCACCATAAAATTTACGATTGGGGATGGCGAAAGGTGTGCCGGGTACCTGCACCGGTAATTAGCATCGGAAACATTCAATTAGGCGGTACCGGTAAAACACCCCTGACCGAAACCGTGGCCCGCCTGTTACGGGAATCTGGTTTCGTTGTGGCTGTGCTAAGCCGCGGTTATGCCCGTCAGGAGCAGCAACTTTATCTGGTGGACAGTTCCAATCGTTCCCGGATAACCCCGGCACAAATTGGGGATGAGCCGTATCTGCTGCTGCAAAATGTACCGGATGTTTTACTGGGTGTGGATGCCTGTCGGTGCTGTACCGCACGATTAATTCTGAAACAGCATCCTGATGCGGTGCTGCTGCTGGATGATGGATTCCAGCATCGCGCACTACACCGTGATCTGGACGTGGTTCTCATTGACGTATCGCGCTGGAGCCGTTTACCATTCACCTTTCCGATTACAGATTTTCGTGACTTGCCCGGATCGCTCCGACGGGCTCATCTGTTCGTTCTGAGCGGAGCGGAGAAAAAATCCCCCCGATACCAGCGTCTGCGGAAATATCTGGAGGAAAAATACCATCGTCCGGTGTTCTCTCTGCAATGGCAAGCCACCGAGCTGGTGGAAATCGTTTCGGGAGAGCACTTACCCCTGGAGCGGGTAAAAGGAAAGCGGGTCGTTGCTTTTGCCGGATTGGCTGTACCGCAAAGATTCTTTCGCATGCTGCGGAATTTACACATAGAAGTGGTGGCGCAAATTGCCTTCCCAGATCACCATCACTACACCGAAAGCGAAGTGGATAACTTACGCGAAATTGCCCGGGAACGAAACGCCTCCATGCTTCTGTGCACCCAGAAGGATGCCGTTAAGTTGGTGCCACAACTTCGTTCCGATGATGAAAATTTCTTTTATGTAAAAGTCCGGGCACGCGTTGATCCGGAGGAGCGATTCAAAGAGGCAATTCTAAATGCGGTGCGGGCAAAACAAATGGGATAATTTGGAGCCGGTTTAAAGAAAATCCGCCGGGTTTGGAGAAATAGGGGATTTCTCATTATATTCGTATGGTGAAGTATGCCAGGCATTCGGAGTATCAAACCTTCTGCCTGGGTGGCAGAGAACCGAAATTGAAGCGATACGGGAACGATTCAATAAAGAAAGATGGTTGTGCCCGGTTGAAAAATTCCCCCAAAAACTTATAATGATTTTTAAATGAGAATAGGTAACCATATCGGAGAAAAAATGAAGCGTTTAAATTGGTTAATTTTGTTGACTGTGTTCATGATGGTTCCTTTTTTACAGGCCAGGGAGGCAGAGCATCGACTGGGATTGCTGGAACAAGACCCGCGGGAAATTCCCTGGATGCACCAGGCGAACATTGTTCCTGCGGAGAATTTGCCTGCCTCAGTGAT
The DNA here is from genome assembly GCA_964495805.1 of uncultured Calditrichaceae bacterium. GTDB lineage: Bacteria > Calditrichota > Calditrichia > RBG-13-44-9 > RBG-13-44-9 > JALXCH01. The sequence continues at coordinate 2,974 of CAZBWV010000056.1, read as the reverse complement.
GAATCTGGCTTACCTTCCTCCGGTGGGAAATCAGGGAAGTCAGGGGTCGTGCACTGCCTGGGCAGTGGCGTATTATTTTAAAACTTACCAGGAGGCAAAAGAAAAGCAATGGGATCCTTCCCTTCCGGAACATCAATGCAGTCCGGCGTTTGTGTACAACCAGATTAACGGGGGCAAGGATGCCGGGTCGTTTATCGGTGATGCGTTTAAGTGTCTGGAAGACATGGGGTGTGGAACCATGCAGGACATGCCGTACAATCCCAACGATTTTTCCTCCTGGCCCAACGAAATGGCTTATGAGAATGGAATTCCGTTCCGTACACAATCCACCAATTTTATCCTTACCAGTAACGATGCCGGAATTAATGCCATTAAAACCGTATTGAACTCCGGAGAAATTCTGGTAATTGGCATTAATGTTTACGGGAATTTCGATAACATTGCTGCTTATAATTACACTTATTGCGTGAATGACGTATCGGGCAACCTGCGGGGTGGCCATGCGGTAACCATAATTGGTTACGACGACACCAAGGTGACCAGCGACGGTGTAGGTGCATTTTATATGGTGAATTCCTGGGGCACCGGATGGGGGATGAATGGCTTCTGGTGGATGTCCTATCAGGCGGTAAAGAGTTCGCTCCTGTGCCACGGATATGCCTATTATGCCTACGACCGCATTGGTTACCAGCCGGAACTGCTGGCCCGTTTTCAGATCAGTCATTCCCGACGAGAGTCTCTGGAATTTTGGGTGGGAGTGGGGAGCACCCTCTCCCCGCTGTGGGAAAAGAAATATTTCGACTGGTACATGCCCACGCAAGCTTACCATCCTGCACCCACAACCCGCATTGTGCTGGATGCCAGCGATGGAGCAGCGCAGTTAACCCCGGGTTCACAACCTAACTTTTATCTAAAAATCAAAGATGCTGAATATGATGGCGTCACCGGTTCCCTCAATTATTTTCGAGGCGAACTGTATTCCCCGGAAATGAACGCCACAGCTAACAATTTGCCCATAAACATCCCCGATGGTTATAGCCTGCCGTTGGGGATAGCTATTGGCGGACAACTTTCTGTCGCCCCGCTAAAAATGGATTTCGGGGAAGTTACCATGGGAAATTCTTTGCAGAAAACTTTTGAATTGAACAATATGGGAAGCGATGTGGTTACCCTGAGTGTGCATCTGGAGCCAGGTTCCACCTATTTTAGTGCTGCGGACACCACTGTGACGCTTCAGCCGGGTGAGGTGTATCAGGGAGTATGTACTTATTCCCCTCCGGAACAGGGGGAACATTTCGGGAAGATTACTGTGTCCGGAGTGAATTATGTAACCAAACTTCGGTTACACGGCATTTCCCGGGGGACTCTGGCGTTAACTCCGGAGAGTTACGATTTTGGCCAGGTGACAGTGGGGGATACCAGCTGGGGGCAATTTTCGGTTAACAATACTGGTTCCTCTGACGAGACCATCACCGTGCAAACGGTGGGGGACGATGCGGCACATTTTACCGCCTCACCGACCCAGTTCACCCTTCCCCCCGGACAAAGCCAGACGATAACGGTCGCTTTTCATCCTCTGTCTGCAGAGGATAAACAGGCATATTTAAAAATTTCCGCGCCGGGGCAGAATGATCAATCTCAATTAACCGGATATGGAATTGGTGTTCCGGCGCTGGAGGTCGGTACGGCGGCGGTGACCAGGTCGCTGCTGGTGGGCGATTCCATGCTGGCCATTTTACCGTTGCGAAATGTGGGAACTGCTTACCTCTCCTTCCAGGCGGTGCTTAGTTTTTCCGGGCCGGATACTACCTGGGCAGAATTATGGCAAAGCAGCGGTCACATTATTCCGGGCGGAGAGAAAAAACTTATCCTTCGGTTGCGCGGACACAGTGCGGGATGGTACACCGCTACCTGCCAGATTACCACCAACGAACCGGGGAGTAATAGTTATCAGGTGCCGGTGAACCTGAAAGTGGTGGAAGTACCTGCCAACCCGCATTTTGTACCGGTGTTTAGCGGCACTCCTTATACTCCCATGATGATTAATCTGGTTCACGCGGAGTGGAATGGGGCAGAGCTGGAAGCAGGAGACGAAATTGCCGTTTATGATGCGAACCTGTGTGTGGGAACAGTGTTGCTTCATCACACGGTTGGTTATAGTGTAAATACGGTGACCATTCTGGCCGGTGCGGATGATCCCGCCACCACCGAAATAGATGGGTTCATCGAAGGACACGATATTCAGTTTCGGGTATGGGATGCGGATGCCGGGCAGGAGTATGTGGTATCGCAGGTGGAATTTTTAACCAGCACCGGTAATGCAGCACCCGTGCAACCGTTTACTGCCAATGGAATGGCTTTTATCAGCCTGGGAACAATGACCGATATTTCTCACCATCCCGTAACGGATTTGCCCCGTTCATTTGTTCTGGAGCAAAACTACCCCAACCCGTTCAATCCCACCACCACCATCGGGTTCGATTTGCCGGAGGCTTGTCGTGTGGAGCTGGTAATTTACGACATCTCCGGTCGCACAATCCGCACGCTGGCAAGGGGCGGCTATGCGGCGGGCCGTCATCAGGTGGTATGGGACGGCCGGGATGAGCATGGCCAGACGGTGGCCAGCGGAGTGTATGTGTATCGCCTGGTAGCGGGTGAGCACGTGTTTGTGCGGAAGATGGTGCTGATGAAGTGAGGAGGAGGAAATAGGAAATAGAAAAGAGAAAAGAGAAAAGAGCAAATAGGAAAGAGGGTTTTTGGAGTGGGTCTGGTGGGGGTGGTTCCCGCCAGGCCCTATTTTTTGTTGCGGAACGTTTTGGGGGAAAAATGAGTGTTTTTTTGGACAATTTGATTCCCGGGAAGCATGAAAACGACAGCAATTTTTACTTCGGCCCATTACTCATTTATTCAATTAGTAATTTCCCATCCTTTAACACCACCGTATCGTCCACGATTAATGTGGGCCGGGTCATAA
>CAZBWV010000055.1:0-33335 GCA_964495805.1 uncultured Calditrichaceae bacterium | reverse complement strand
GAGTTTATTGCTCTGGAAGATCGCTACGGTGCACACAACTATCATCCGTTAGATGTGGTAATTGAGCGTGCAGAAGGTATCTGGGTATGGGATGTTGAAGGAAAAAAATATCTGGATTTTCTCAGTGCTTATTCTGCTTTAAATCAGGGACACTGTCATCCGAAAATTTATCAAGCTCTGGTAGATCAGGCAAAAAAAGTAACATTAACTTCCCGTGCATTTCGGAACGATCAGCTGGGAAGTTTTTACCAGATTATAAGTGAAATTTCCGGCTTACCAAAAGTATTACCCATGAATTCCGGTGCCGAGGCGGTGGAAACGGCTTTAAAAGCCGTGCGAAAATGGGCATACAAGGTAAAAGGTGTGCCCGAAGATCAGGCAGAAATCATCGTTTGTGCAAACAATTTTCACGGAAGAACCATCACTATCATTAGTTTTTCCACCGAAGAACAATATCGGGATGGATTTGGCCCGCTGACTCCGGGGTTTAAAATTATTCCCTTTGGAGATGCGTATGCTCTAAAAGATGCAATTACAGAAAATACAGCGGCTTTTCTGGTAGAACCCATTCAGGGAGAAGGTGGCATTATCGTTCCGGAAAAAGGATTTTTAAAGGAAGCCGAAAAAGTATGTCGAGATAACAACGTATTGTTGATTGTGGACGAAATCCAGACAGGTCTGGGTCGGACTGGAAAAATGTTTGCTTTTCAGCATGAAGAGGTGAGTCCGGACGGGATCATCGTCGGTAAGGCGTTATCCGGTGGTTATTATCCGATTTCTGCTTTTATCAGCACCGAAGAGGTAATGGGAGTATTTCAGCCCGGCGACCATGGAAGTACCTTTGGCGGAAATCCTTTGGCTGCCGCCATCGGGAAAGCGGCTTTACAAGTATTAATTGAGGAAAAGTTGCCAGAACGTGCGGCGGAAATGGGTGAATATTTCATGGCTGGTCTTCGGAAAATCGACAGCCCGTATGTCAAGGAAGTACGCGGTAAAGGTTTATTAATTGGTGTGGAGCTGGTACCGGAAGCCGGTGGAGCCAGACGATTCTGTGAAGCATTACAAAAAGAAGGGTTATTGGCCAAAGAAACACACGAGGACATCATTCGGTTTGCACCACCGTTAGTCATCACCCGTGAAGATATTGATTGGGCGTTGGAGCGGATAGCAAAAGTATTGATGGCTTAATCACATATAGAATATCCAAAAACTTTTTATGGGATGGAAAATATTACTTTTAAAGAAGTAATTTTTTCAGCACGTTATGAATAGTGAATGTTTTTTGACTGTTTTATTTAGTATCCTTTGATAAGTACTTTTTTATTATATCAGCAGTTTTTAATGTTGGTAGAATATATCCTTTTATTGGGGAGGCACTGGTAATGTTTAAAACATGACTTCTCATCATGGAATATAAAATGGTAAAACCACTTGAAAACAAGTATTTTGCTTTTTCTTTATCATCTAAATTGGGATCAAATGAAAAGTAACCTATTGCTTGAAATTTAATTTTTATAGCGAATATTTCTATAATATCGGCAATATCCATAGATAATATTAATCTAACCTGATTTTCGTTTTTTTCATTTATCTGGATGTTTAAATCTAAGTCTATTTTTCGTTTGCTATTTTTCCTGCGGGGAAACAGACTGTAATTGATTTTCCATATTTCAAAATTATTAAGCTGCATGGGAGCAATCATAAGAACACTCTTCTATCTTTGTTTTATCTTCTTTTTCTGATACAAATAAATTTAGTTTTGTTGACCATTTTTCAAAATCCGGTTTATTCCAAATAAATTTTGGAGCTTCAATGTCAACTTCTAAAGCAACAGCCAGCTTTGCTAATGTTAAAATCGTCATATTGGGAGTTCCATGGAATAATCGCGTTACATATGCTTTAGATGTTCCTAATTTTTTAGCTAAATCAGCTTTTGAAATATTTTTTTTCTCCATTATCTCAAGAATATTTTCCAATATATCTATCAAAATACCCTCAGCAACAAATTCTGGATCAGATTCCAACTTTTTCCAATATTTCTCTAAGTTTTTGTTCAAGCTCATCTTTTTCTCCTAATAACATTTTTTTTAATTTCTCTGCTCGTTTATATTGTGTTCGTATTCTTTTGTCGGCTTTTTGGGATCTTTTTGGAGTACCAAACAATAATATTGCAAATTTATATATTTTTCTTTTATAAACAAGTTTGTAGGGTATTACGAATATTCTATGACTTGGTTTATATGTTTTTATTTCTCCAATAAATTCATATCCATGAAGCCAGGAAAATTTTTGATTGTTCCGCATGTTGAATTCATAAAATTGGGCCATTTTTTGGATTGTAGCCAGAATTGAATACTGGGCGCGTTTTTCAATACCATTTATATAATCCATGGCTTCATTTTTATCATTTAAAATCAAAGCCACAAAAATTATTTTATTTCCCACTATTATAGTTTCGAACCGAAACTCAAATTCTTTAGTCATCAGTTAACTTCTAAGTTAATTGGTTAATTTGTTATTGTCAATAATTTAAAAAAATTTTATTGCGAAAGAGGAGCTCAAAGATTTTTTTATAATGAATATAAAATAAAAAAAGAATAGATCAATGAAATTATTAAAAAATAGATAAATTAATATAATACATATTATGTAAACTTGCATTTGCTTCAAAACTACCCTGCTCTAACATATCTTTAAAATTAAGCATTAAGCGACTTTTTCAATGATTTCACTGGAATCGGTAGATGAATCGTTGGATAAAACATGGAAATTTTGTTGATCCAGCAACTCAAAAAAATGAATGGAATCCAGATATGGTTTAATCTCCTGGAGATAATCAAAATAATCCGGCCAATCAATTTCTTCCGAAATTTTGCGTGCTTGCTCAAAAATATCGGAAACAACACCAATTAAAGAAATTACATCCTTCTGAATCGCAATTCCTTCCATGGAAAAAACATCCTCTGAAATGGGATCAAAACGAAGCTGAAGATGTGGATTGTTCTGATTAAATTGAGCAATGGACGATTCAATAATTTGATGCAATTCAAATGTGGGGATCTGCAAAGCAAGATACTGATATAAGAAATGAAACACATCGATAAATAAATCGGACAATTCAATTTGGAATTCACCGGTCGTGTATTTTTCTGATACCACATCTTGAATTTCCTCGACAGACAACGGTCGTTTCTCCATCACAAAATGGCCATTAGACCAATTCTGAATAGCTTCCAGCGCTTCCTGAAAAGAAAAATCACGAAATAGAATCTCTTTAATAACACCTTTTTCAAAATAAACTTTGGCACTGTGGGATAAGTTGGAAAACGTAATCGTGCCGCTAAAATAAGTCATTCGGCAATATTCCATCAAATCCCGGGCCGAAATGGTACTTAAATCTCCACTCAATTCCGGAATAAGCTGTTTGTCTGCTGTGTACGCCATGTGTAAAGGAACAAAATTAATAATTTCCTGAATTAACTTCTCAAACGCCAGATTCTTTTCCACTACCCTGGCTCGTTCCAGTGGCATTTCCTTGAGCAACAAATATATATTGTGATTGTTGGCCAGGAAAATAAAGGTCGTGTCTTTAAACCGTTTTCTCTCTTTTAAATATGAATAAACAGTATATCCTTCAATGGTTCCCAGATCAATATTTAGAACAACCGTATGGATGGGAATCGTTTGATCCAGTAACTCATCAATATCTTCTAATTGGGTTTTAATGACCACATAGTAATCCAGTTCCCGTAGTTTCTTCTGAAGTTTATGGGCAAATTGAATATCCGGTTCAAGAATTAAAATATTTGGATACGCCACGTCCCTGTCCCTTTACTTATTGGTTCGTAAATACAATTTTATCAATCGACAGGTTCGTTGATTTCTTTACCGGGAATTCAGTGAGCAATGAACCGATTGAGCAATGATTTGAAAATGCCAGATTTATACCAGCGTTCCGGTGTGAGTAAGGATTGAGCAATTGGTTAAAGAATTAGAAGATCAACCATCACATCAATATATGTTCATATGTAGTATTGTTGTTGTGTTTGTTCGAATCTATCATTGACCCGTCTTTTCTAAAAAATAACGATGAACACGCAAATCATCGGTTAGCTCCGGATGAAATGTGGCCACCAGGATGCGCTCATTTTCAGCCATCACGATCTCATCTCCATGGTACCCCAAAGCACGTGTCCCCTCCCCAAGTGCAATAATTTTCGGTGCCCGGATAAACACCCCTTCAAACTCAAATGTTTTGCCCTGAAGTTGAAGTGTGACGGTATCGATGAACGAATCAATCTGCCTACCGTAAGCGTTCCGCCGAACTCGAAGGTTAATCAACCCCAGCGTCTCGAACCCATTATTTTCCACCTCGGTGGCCAGAGTGATTAAACCCGCGCAGGTGCCCATAATGGGTCTCTCCTGCCCGAATTTCCGGATAGCTTCGAACAAACCGTTTTCTTTTAGCAATTTAACAAAAGTGGTGGATTCCCCACCGGGAATAATCAGTCCATCGCATAGGGCTAATTCATTCGGCGTTCGAACTTCCTGGATTGCTACTTGAAGTTTCTGTAGTACTTGCAGATGGAGTTCAAAGTCACCCTGAACGGCCAGAACACCAATTCTCATGAATTACCAGCCTCGATTTTGCAGGAGTTGTTCTTCTGGAATTTCGTTGATATCGATGCCGCGCATGGGTTCCCGCAATCCTTCGGACACGCGTGCAACGGTATCGAAATCCATATAGTGCGTGGTAGCAATCACAATGGCGCGGGCACGCCTGGCCGGATCTTCGGATTTAAAGATGCCACTGCCCACAAAAATGGATTCCGCGCCCAATTGCATCATCAAGGAAGCATCAGCAGGGGTAGCGATACCGCCAGCAGCAAAATTGGGTACCGGCAACTTGCCATGATCCCGGACGTATTGTACCAGATCCACCGGTGCTCCGATGGTTTTCGCATAACCAACCAGCTCTTCATCCCCTAATGTGGTGATGTGTTTAATTTCCCGTTGGATCCGGCGCATATGCTTTACGGCTTCCACCACATTGCCGGTTCCGGCTTCCCCTTTTGTGCGGAGCATAGCCGCTCCTTCGGCAATCCGTCGGAGTGCTTCGCCAATATCCCGACAACCGCACACGAACGGTACTTTAAACTGATGTTTGTTAATGTGATATTCCAGGTCAGCAGGGGTTAGGACTTCGCTTTCGTCAATAAAATCGATTCCAATGGCTTCCAGAATTTGTGCTTCGGCAAAATGGCCAATTCGGACTTTGGCCATCACCGGAATGGAAACGGCTGCTTGAATTTCTTTAATCAGCTGGGGGTCGCTCATTCGGGCCACACCGCCCTGGGCGCGGATGTCGGCAGGGATTCGTTCCAGCGCCATTACCGCTACGGCGCCGGCATCTTCGGCAATTTTGGCCTGCTCAGCATTGGTCACATCCATGATGACCCCGCCTTTGAGCATCTCGGCCAAACCCACTTTTAACTTAAAATTTTTATCTTCCCATAACATGATGATACCCCTTTCCTTGCCTTTATCCGATTGCGCCCAAATTTATTTCTCCAATTCAAAGAATGCAAGCATATATAATTTTCCTGAACTTATCGCAATTTTTTGGCTCGGGTATTTTTTAAGAGCGTTCAGAACAAATCAAAAAGCCCCACCAGCGGCAGGGCTTTCTGTTTAGCAATGTCAATGTCCGTAAAAACTAATTTTTCGGTTTTACCTGATTGCGAACGCCTTTACCGGCAAACATATCCACAAATTGTTGGGCAATTTGCACACCCACATTTTCCTGAGCTTCGTAGGTGGAAGCGCCCAGATGAGGCGTGCAAATGACGTTGGGATGTTGCACCAGACTCAAATCTTCCGGTGGTTCCTTTTCGTAAACATCAATTCCGGCACCGGCAACAATTCCCTCGTTCAGAGCCCACAGTAGGTCCTTTTCATTTACAATTCCACCCCGGGCACAATTAATAAAGTAAACGCCTTTTTTCATCTTCTCAAAATGTTCTTTTCGGATGTAATTGATTGTTTCCGGTGTTTTGGGAACGTGAATGGTGATATAATCCGCCCGGGTTAACAGGTCATCCAGATCGCCAACCAGACGGACTCCAAACTGATCGATGAGATCACGTCCCACGTAAGGATCGTAGCAAACTACTTCCATACCCAGGCAACGGGACTTGATAGCAACCTCCCGACCGATTTTTCCGTAACCAATTACGCCCAGCAACTTTCCCTGAACTTCGGTACCGGTTAGTTTTTTCTTCTCCCACCGTCCTTCTTTCATGGAATGGGATGCCTGATAAAGGTGTCGGCTCAACGCAAACAGATAGGTTAAAGTCAGTTCCACAACTGCATTGGTATTCGCGCCGGGTGTGTTCATTACCACAATTCCTTTTTCCGTCGCTGCTTTCACGTCGATGTTATCCACACCGCTTCCGGCGCGACCAATTACTTTCAGATTTTTTGCTGCCTCAATCACTTCCCGGGTTACTTTCGTTGCACTGCGAACAATCAGTCCGTCATAATCTCCGATGATTTTCAGCAGTTCCTCAGGTGAAATACCAAATTTCTCATCCACTTCGTGGCCGGCATTGCGTAATATTTCGGCACATTTGGGAGACGTCTTGTCGCTAATTAATATTTTCATTGTTCCACCTCGTGTTTTATCAGAATGATTTATCAATAACAAATATGTGAATTTCTTCTTTATAAATCAAGATAATCGTTTTTTTCTGCTTTTCCGGTTAATTATAGCAAAAAACGGAATATCAAAAAGGAAGGACCGCCCCCTCTCCCCTGCTTTCTGCAATCAAACGCTCCCCTTCAACAACCGATCGATGTAACCCAACAACTCGCCCCGTCCTGTACGTTTGACTGCAGAAAATGGAAAAATGGGATGGGAGTCATCCAGTTGCAACTGGCGGGTGATTTCATTCAAATGTACGTTGAGCCGGAATTGGCTCAGCTTATCTGCTTTGGTAGCCACCACAGCAAAAGGAATTTGATGATGATTCAGCCACTCCACTAATTGAAGGTCATTTTTCTGCGCTTTCACCACTGCATCCACTAATACAAATAGTTGCACCAATTCTTCGCTCTGGAGCAGATAGGATTCAATCATTTCCTGCCAGCGTTTTTTCTCCCCGGCAGAAACACGGGCAAATCCGTAACCGGGTAAATCCACCAGATAAAACTGCCGGTTAATGAGAAAATAGTTAATGGAACGGGTTTTGCCAGGTTGTTTACTCACCCGCGCCAGATTTTTTCGATTCAACAGGCAATTAATCAAAGATGATTTGCCCACATTGGAACGTCCGGCAAAAGCAAACTCCGGGTAGTATGGGTGAGGTTTATCCTGAAGTCGGGAGATACTTTTGACAAACTGAACATCTTTTATTTTAAGCATATTTGTTGGGTCCGGATACGTGACAGAGTGGGATCAGATCAAAACGGGGAGCCCTGGCTCCCCGTGAATTTATAATAATTTTTCCAGTCGTTCAATGAAATGGGATTTGGGATAAGCTCCGATAATTCGGTCAGCTACTTCCCCGTTCTTGAAATAAAGCACCGTGGGGATGCTCCGGATTCCGTATTTCACCGCGGTATTGGGATTTTTGTCCACATCTAATTTGCACACTTTTACTCGACCGTCGTATTCTTCGGCAATATCTTCCATGATGGGAGCAATCATCTTACACGGTCCGCACCAGATTGCCCAAAAATCGATAATCACCGGAACATCGGATTTGAGTACATCTTCCTCAAACGAAGCATCGGAAATATGAATTGGCTTGGCCATATTGTCTCCTTTTTTTATCTGCGTTCCACAATCAGGCGCAAATTTAACCGATTTCCTTTTTGAAATGCAATGGCTTTGTGATTTTACTGATTGACCATTTTCTTTGAAATTATCGTTCGTCCGGATATTTGATTACTTCGATCCGAACGGGAATAATCCCTTTAGATAAACCACCTAACGCTTTTGCCGCGCCATAAGAAAGGTCCAGTATTCTTCCTTCCACAAAAGGCCCACGGTCGTTTATTTTCACAATCACCGATTTTTGGTTGTCCAGATTGGTTACCCGACAGATAGTGCCCAACGGTAAGGTTCGATGAGCGGCAGTTAGCTGGTACATATCGAAAATCTCGCCACTGGCTGTTTTCTTTCCGTGAAATTCTTTCCCGTAGTAAGAGGCATATCCCTCGAAAACATCGTGTGAAGCTTCTGCGTTCCGGTTTTTACGCAAATCTTCCCGATGAACACCCTGCCGTGCCATTTGTCGGCGAACATTGTTTGAATGGGAGCAGGAGAGAATAAACAGTGTAATAAACATTATTGCGAAGAATAGCCTAATTTTCATTGGGATTACCTGTTTACGCTGCGTGCTCTTCGCATGCGCCATTGCCGGTATCGTTCGGAATGGGATAGATCCGGAAGACCCACAATACCGTGGGCGACCACTGCTGTATCCAACTGAGCCACGGTGGAAGTATCCTTCATGGTAGTATCTGCTGCTGCCAGCATGGTGTCAGCAGCAGCTCCCGTTTCCGGTGGAGCAATTTTCTTCTTCGCCAGCGCAACGAATTCCGGCTGGGGATAGTGTTCTGCCAGATAGGTATATTCCTGAATCGCACGGGGAATATCGTTTAACACATGTTCGTAAATCCAGGCTCTGGCCAGTTGCGCCTTAGCCGCCCAGATGAGATTAGAATCCATTTCCGCCACCTGCTGATAAAGGTCCAGCGCCCCTTCGATGTCCCCGTTGTCCATTCGCTTCTCCGCCTCCACAAATAATCGGTGTCCCACTTCCTCCAGCGAATCCAGCGATGCGGTATCCTGAACCATTCCCTTTTGTTTAAGTATTTGCTGAGTAAACGGTGATTCCGGATATTGTTCTATTAAAATTCTCTCCAACGAATCGCGTTTCACGCTGTCAGCAAATTCCGGCTGCGAATAAATGTAATAAAGAGAATACAACGCTTTAGGAGTTAAAATAGAATCCTGATAGGTAGCAAGGAATTTCTCGTAATTCACCCGTGCCGAATCGTAATTTTCCGTTTCTAACAGGAAGAACTCGGCCAGGTGGTATTTGTTCTTCATTAAATCCTGTTTAATCTGTGGTAGCTTTCGACGTTCCAGTGGCTTTTTCTTTTTTATCTTTTCTTTTTCCTGTTTTTTCTTGGAACCAGAAGTGTTTTGCTTGTTCTGGGATTGTGCCGATTCCTCGCCCAGCATTTGTCGTCGAAATTCTTCCTCTGTCTGACCCTGAGACGGCTCTCCTTCCCCCTGCACCTTTTTAAGACTATCTTCCCGGGCTTTTTGCAGAGAATCCAGCATCGTTTTTTTCAACGAATCCTGGTGCGATAAAGCCTGAAGGCTATCCAGGCGTTTGAGTGTCGTGTCACTGGAATCCGGGTTAATTCCCTGTAATTTTTCCAGTTCCCGACGGATGGAATCCTCTAACTGGGCTTTATAGAGTGAATCGCGGAAAAATGAATCGTGCTCCAGCCGATAGACCAGCTTGCTGTCCTGCCGAATGGCATCTTTAATCTCTTTCAATTTGGAAAGAAAATTTTTACGGTATTCTGCCTGTTCCACGCTATCGAACTGGGCATAGCTTTTTTTCACCATTCCATAATAGTACACTGCGGAGTCCACATCCGAGAGCTGAGTTTCGTACAGGCGCCCCAGGCGAAACGCTGCCAGCGCTGTGCCGGGATTGGAAACGCGTTCCCGAACCACTTCCTTGTATCGTAATACTGCTTCGTCCAATTTTCCCTGCTTCTCAAAAATGTGAGCAATTTCCGTCTTAATGAGCGGAACAAAATTTTTAAATCGCGGTGCGGTGAGCATTTTACGCAGAATTTTATGCGCTTCCTTATATTTTCCCAGCTCCATATAAGAGCGTGCCATGTGAAATTTGGTTTTGTATTCGATGTCGATACTGGGAGAAAATTTTTCCACCTTCTTAAACCGTTTGATGGCTTCTTTGTACATTCCTTGCTGATAATAGGACTCTCCCAAATAAAATTGAAGAAACGCTTTGTATTCCGACTGAATTTTCTCTTTCAGCGCCTTCTGGAAGAGTTCCAGAGCTTTTTCATAATCCTCATTCTGAAAAGCGATATAGCCTAACTCATAGTATCCGTATGCTTTTATGAAATTTTTACTGGCCGAATTGATGGCTTTGTACAGATAATCCGTCCCTTCTTTGATGTTGCCCTGTTTTACCAGAATTTTTCCGTACCACAGATAAGCTTCCGGTATCAGCTCACTGTCGGCGTATTTGGAAATGAACTGGCGGGCATGGAGTTCCGCCTGAGCCAGCTTGTTGAGATGAAACTCGCTTTTGATGATGTATAGTAGGGCGTCATCGGCATATTTGCTTTTATCGGAATAGATTTCTATGAGTTTCCAGCACTTTTCAATGGTTTTTTCGAATGCCTGGCGTGCCTGGGGATTTTGCTTCTTTCCGGGATTTTTTTGTAAGAATCGAATGCCCTGTTCATATTCCTTTTTCGCATTGAATAAATAATTGTAATAGGCACATTGCCACAGAGCAAAAATGGCAAGTAGAGTGAACAGAACAATTTGAATACGAATTCTCATAAATGTATCAGGAAAATTTAACGGATTTTTTCCAGTTCAATGACCAGTGCCGGTAAAATCTGGTCGGCCGGGCCTTTCAAGTGCTCATCGGCAGCATCGCTCAGTGGGGTATCTTCCGGATTAATCTCTACTACATAAGCGCCGTTCCCTTTAGCGATATAGGGTAATGAGGCAGCCGGTTCCACCACAGCCGATGTACCAATCGCAAAAAATACTTCACTGGCCATGGCGAATTCCTGTGCCTGATGCAAATTGTTTTCCGGGAGTGTTTCTCCAAACCAAACCACATCGGGGCGAATCAGTCCCCCGCAATCGGGACAGGTGGGAATTCCCTGTTTTACATCAAATTCCTGAAGGTATGGTTTTCCGCATCGGGAACATTTGCTGCGCAGGATGTTACCATGCAGTTCGATGACATGCTGATTCCCTGCCCGCTGATGCAAATTATCCACATTCTGGGTAATGATGGCAAATTCCGGAAATATTCGCTCCATGTCCACCAGAGCATAATGAGCCAGATTGGGCTTTACTTGCTGGATGAGTTTGCGACGCCAATCGTACCATTCCCACACCAGTTTCGGATTCGTTTGAAACGCTTCGAAATTAGCCAGTTCTTCCGGTCGGTATTTGTTCCATAATCCATCTTTACCGCGGAAAGTCGGGACGCCACTGGCTGCAGAAATCCCTGCTCCGGTGAGCACACCAACCGTGTAGGCCACTTTCAATCTTTCCAGCAAACGTTCGCTAAATTCCATGCCATCCTGTATTTTTCTGACAAAGTTAAATCCGTGCTCCACAGGAATCAAGTTCAGAATATATCGCCAGTTATTGAATCAGCACCAGTTGACGGCTTATCGTTCCCTGCTCGGTACGCAAACGATACAAATAAGTTCCGCTGCTCACCATTTGCCCCGCCTGATTGGTACCATCCCACTGGCACCGATGCCATCCCGGGGCAAAGGTTCCCTCAAGCACTGTTTTGATTGTGCGTCCCTGAATATCATAAATGCTCAATTGAATTTGCATCCGCCCGGGAAGATAAAATTGAATCTGTGTGTTGTTATTAAACGGGTTGGGAAAGTTCTGCGCCAGTTGGATGTTCCGGGGAACGGTGGCAGCACGATTTTTCCGCAATGCGGTGATATTGGAAACATTGATTTTGAACATGGATCGCCCATGGGTAGCGGCTACCAGTGTGTGGGTGGGTGCATGGAACACCAGATCCATGACCACCGAAGCAGGAAGATTTTGCCCCAACATCATCCAGGTGTTTCCGGTATCGGCAGAAAAGAATACACCTACATCCGTTCCCACATAGTAAACTTCGGGATGCTCCGGATCAATCAGCACTTTATTAATAGGCGCCTGGGGCAAATTACCGGTGATATCCGTCCAGGTCTGTCCTTTATCGGTGGTGCGAAAAATGTAGCCGATATATTCGTTGTGTTTGTAACCGGAGTACGTGACCAGTGCGGTGTTTTCGTCAGTCGGATGTACAGCAATGCTGGTTACCCACCGATTGGGTAAATTGCCGGTAATATTAACCCAGTTAGTTACCGAACCGTCGGTTACCCATACATTGCCATCGTCCGTTCCGGCATAAACAGTGTTGGAATTGCCTGCTGCCACCGCAATAGCTGTCACAGTTCCGTAAGCCAGACCACCGGAATAAGGTCCGTTGCTCAGATCGCTACTGATGGGTGTCCAGTAATTTGCACCATTGGTAGTTCGATAAATTCGATAAGTCCCGTAATAAAGAATGTTGGAATGATTCGGATCCATTACCACCGGGACCATCCAGTTTCTTCGGTCGTTCGCGTTAATGCCAGCAGTGGCAGAGGAAAAATAAAAACCTCCATCGGTGGATTTTCCTAATCCACCGTACTGATATTCCGCATAAATGATATTCGAATTGTTAGGATCGACAATTACATAAAATCCGTCCCCACCGTAAATTAATTCCCAGTCGTTCATTTGCCCGGTGGGTGTGCGGACCGTCCCGTTATCCTGTGTACCACCGTAGAGTTTCTCCGGATGGTTAAAATCCACCGTTGCCGCATAAAACTGAGTAATGGGCAGATAGTTGACTTTGTTGAAAGAAGCCCCGCCGTCCTGCGAAATGTACAATCCTCCATCGTTTCCCACAATAAGATGGTTGGGATTGTTGGGATTCACCCACATGGCATGTTGATCCACATGCATGGACCACCCGATGGGATTCCAGCTCCCTCCGCCGTTGGTGGATTTGTACAGATCCAGCCCCAAAGCATAAACCACATTGGGATTGGTGGGATCCACATACACCTGCCCGAAATACCAGCCATAGGAACTAAACAGTTGAGAAAGACCGTTTCCCACAGAGGTCCAGCTTTGCCCGCCATTGGTGGTCTTGTACAATCCTAAAAAATAACCGGGATGATCGGCATAGATGGCGTACAACACATCCGGATTGGTAGCACAAATGGTGAGGCCAATTCGACCAACGTTTGGGGAATTGGGTGGTAAACCGTTGGTGAGTTGCGTCCAGGTAGTTCCTCCGTCGGTGGATTTGTAGATACCACTGGTTATTCCACCGGCTTTGCGCTGGTAAGGGCGCCGGATGCGTTCCCACATGGCAGCGTAAACAATGTTGGGATTAGTGGGATTTATGACCACATCGATGGCAGCGGTGGAGTCTGAGATATACAACACCTTTTCCCAGGTGGTTCCTCCATCGGTGGTGCGGTAAATACCGCGTTCCGGATTCTTCCCGAACAACCGGCCGGTAGCAGCAACAAAAATATTCTGACTATTCTGGGGATTGACGGCAATACGGGCAATGTAATAGGAATGTGGCAGCCCCAGATATTCCCAGGTATTTCCGGCGTCAGGGGTGCGGTAAATGCCGTTTCCGGGATAGCTATCTCCGCTGGCGTTGGCCTCTCCGGTTCCCACATAAACTGTGTCCGGACTGTTGGGGTCCACGGCAATGGCGCCAATGGAAAGTGATTGATTAAAATCGAACACCGGTGTCCATTCCACCCCACCATTGCCCGATACCCAAACGCCTCCGTCAGCAGCACCGATCCAGATTCGATTGGGCATGTTCGGATGCACCGCAATGGCGGTTACCCGTCCGCCGATATTGGTTGGTCCAGCCGGCGTCCAGTAAGCGGTTTCCAGACTCATCTGATGGCGAAACGATCTGGCCTGCTGAACCGCTGCACGCCAGGCTCGATAATCTAAAAACTCGTTGGGATAACTCCGCTGGAGGTAAAACCAATCATTGGGTTTCAGTTTCCCTTCAGTTTCCTGAATTTCATGTTCTTTCCAGAAAATATGCTGTTTGGCAGAATGAATTGATTGCTGAGCGAACCACCAATTCCCCACAACTACCAGGAGGATCAGGACGCTGGCTAAAAGGACCAATTTCTTCATCGGGGCACCTTTTCTTTTGGTTTATTGAATAGTACGGGAAAACCGGGAAAAAGCCCCCTGCTATTCTTTCCTGCTCAGGTGATGGGGAATGGGCACATACTGTACGGAGGGAGTTTTGTTTTGCATGGGTTGTGGGAACAGGCTCATGAACTGATAAATTTCCTCCGGCATGTCGGTGGAGACAGGTAATCCCAGCGAACGGGCTTCTTCCACCATAATGGGATAATCATGGGTCCACTGCCCGCGGGAAAGCAAATCGGCAATTTCTTCCGCTTTATCCGCAGCCATTTTACCTTCCAGAATCTCCTGCACAGTGGATTTTAACTGAGCAATTGCTTTACGCGCGACATCACCCAGAATCAGCGTTTGATCATCCACCTTGCTTTCACCTTTTTTTCGAATTGCCTCCAGAATGGAAGCCGCGGGATATTCTCCCAACTGCGGGTCCACCGGTCCTAATACTGCATTGGGGTCCATGACAATTTCGTCCGCCGCCAGGGCAATTAATGTTCCGCCGGACATGGCATAATGGGGAACAAACACGGTGACCCGGGCAGGATGTTTCTTCAGCGCCATGGCAATTTGCTTGGCAGCCAGTGCCAGGCCACCCGGCGTGTGAATAAGCAGATCGATGGGAACCTCTGGATCGGTAAGCTTAATTGCGCGCAGAATTTCTTCCGAATCTTCCACGTTGATGTATTTCATAATGGGAAAGCCAAGCAGGTTCATGGTCTCCTGCCGATGCACCAGCGCAATAAAGCGGGACTTGCGCATCTGTTCGATTTTCTGCATCAAGCGCAAGCGACTGGAAAAGAGCAGTTTTTTCTGAAGTAGTGGTTGCAGGGCGGAAATCATAAAGAAGATCAGGAAAAGGTCTCCCCAGCTCATTTTATTCTCCTTTTGCTTTTATTGAAAACATGCTGGATGCTTTTTGCTGAGAAATTTTCGGGTTCATTTGCTTACCTGCTTGTTGAACGAAGGTTCCCTGTTCACCCTGATTACCATCGAAAATAGTGGTCGTGGTACACGCGGGGAACTTTTCGGGCAGGCTTTTTCAGGAATGGTACCATGAGGGCACCGGCAACAAACCCACCAAAATGCGCCCACCAGGCGACTCCCCCACCCTGATGGGTTAACGATAGGGCAGCAGCGCCGTTTATAAACTGCATTAAGAACCAGATGCCCAGATAGAAGAAAGCAGGGATTTCCACAATTTCGATAAAGAAAATGATGAAAATCAGGGTAATGATGCGAGAAGTGGGGAATAGCAGGAAGTAGGCTCCCATTACTCCGGCAATAGCCCCACTGGCACCAACCGTCGGCACCGTTGAGGCGGGATTTAACCACAGATGGGTAAATCCGGCGGCTAAACCACTTAAAATGTAAAACAGGAAAAATCGCCCGTGTCCCAGTCGATCTTCCACATTATCCCCGAAAATCCATAGGTACCACATGTTTCCCACAATATGAAACCAGCCTCCGTGCAAAAACATGGACGTGAACAGGGGAAGATATCGCGTAATCCTGGAGACCGAACCCTGCTGAGCAGCGAGAAAAAATTCCCGCGGAATCAGCCCATAAGTGCGAATAAATGCATCCAGATAGGGACCAAGGGACAATTCGTACAGAAAGACCAGCGAATTCACGAAAATGATTGCGATGGTGACATACGGAAAAGTTCGAGATGGAATGGTATCCCGTAACGGAAACATGAGTTATTTTCTCCTCAATTGGTAATGATCAAATAAAACCAACTTTCCCTTATTTCTCCTTTTCCTTTCCGCCCTTTTCTTGCAAAACTTCAAAACTCCGATCTTGATTTCAGTGCCCGGGTTAAAGTCAGTTCATCAACAAATTCCAGTGAGCTACCCATGGGAATTCCACGGGATAATCGGGTTACTTTGACTCCCAGAGGTTTAAGCAGTTTGGCCAGATAAATACTGGTTGCTTCGCCTTCGGTGCTGGGGTTAAGAGCCAGAATTATTTCCTCAGCATCCCGTGCACGCTGCAGCAGCTCCCGCACATGCAAATCCTCCGGCCCAATGCCGTCCAGCGGGGAAATGACACCACCCAGCACATGGTACACACCCTGGTACTCATTGGTTTTTTCGATAAGCATAATCTGGGGGGCATCTTCCACCACACAAATTTGCCGATGGTTTCGGGATGAGTCCCGACAGATTTCACAGGGGTCTTCCTGGGTGATGTTGAAGCAAATGGAACAGAACCGAATTTCCTTTTTCACTTCCAGAATAGCCCGGGCCAGCGCGTGGGCTTCCTCTTCCGGTGCATTTAGGATGTGCAACGCCAGCCGGGTAGCAGTTTTGCGACCGATTCCCGGCAAGCGATGGAATTCTGCAATTAAATTTTGCAGAACTTCGGGGAACGAGTGTAATGCCATCTTTATCGTGTCAGGTTAAATGATGAATATCGTAGGTTGATTAGAATCCCGGTATTTTAAATCCGCCGGGCATATTTCCCATTAAACCGCCGGTGACTTTGGCCATTTCCTCCTGTGCCCGTTTCTGGGCATTTTCCAGTGCCTGATTCACGGCAGCAACAATTAAATCCTCCAGCATTTCTTTATCTTCAGGATCCACAACTTCCGGTTCAATGTTCACCTCCAGAATCTGGTTCTGGCAATTGGCGACCACTTTCACCATTCCACCGCCAGCGCTTCCTTCCACGGTAATATTGGCCAATTCCGCCTGTACCCGGGCCAGTTCCGCTTGCATCTTTTGTGCCTGTTTCAGTAATTGATTCATACCACCTTTCATCCTATCGCTCCTGATTTTTTTCGAATTTACCTAATTGCTTGAAAAATATAAAATAAGATTTACTCTCTGGCAAGGCCGAATGTATCAATAATTTTTTGAATAATCGGTTCTTTTTGTTTGATATCTTCCAGTATCTCTTCCGGTGTTCTGGGTTCGCGATGGATGCCTTCCTTCTCAAAATCGATCGTAACGAATTTGAGCTGCACTTCCGAATTGAACAGATTGCGAATCACCGAAAGGAGATATTTTTTGTTCTGGCTGACGTGTTCCAGATGGAAGGAGGTTTTTTTGTCGTAAGCGATGGTGATCAGATTATTTTCCACCTGGTAGGGAATCCCCTCTTCCAGAAAGGAGCCCAGGGCAATTTTTTCTTTTTTCACCGTCCGGGTAATCTCGCGCCAGCGTTCCTGGATCATCTGCAATGTGATGGTATTCCGGGTAGCCGATGTGGCGGTTGGCGTCCGGTCAGAGGAGGCGCTGGGGGTGTGCGTCTCTTTCAGACGCGACAATTTTTCCTGAACCTGTCCGAATGGTCCGGACGCTTCGGCAGAATAATTTGTCCTGGATGCCGGTTGTGGATTCCTCATCCGGGAAGGTGTGCTGCCCGGGCTCGATGGATTGGTGGTTCGAGGTGGTGCGGAAGCGGAAGGGGCCGGAACACTGCCCGGAGGTGCTTTACGAAGTTTTTGAATCAGCGCCAGAATTTCCTCCAGATCGGTGTAAGGCGGTTTAAACACAATTTTCAGAAGCAACATTTCCAGGGTAAGCTGGGGCAGACTACTGTATTTAATTTTATTTTCCGATTCCGCCAGCAGATGAATGATGTGGATCAGATCCTGCGGTGTAAACTGCTTTCCCCAATGGAAATACTGCTGCTTAAATGCACCGGAAACATTCAGCATCTTTTCATCCTGAATTGCATTGGCCAGCAGCAAATTCCGGAAGTGCTCCTGCATTCCTTGTAAAAAATCCACCGGATCGTGTCCGGAAGTAAAAATTTTGTTCGCATACTGTAATGTTGCCGCCACATCCCGTTTTTTCATTAATTCCATGAATTCGAAATAGGTTTCCTCAGCAATCAGTCCCAGTGACTGGCGAACCTGTTCCATGGTCAGTTCGTTTTCGCTAAAAGAAATCATCTGGTCCAGGATGCTTTCCGCATCGCGCATGCTACCGTCTGCTTTGCGGGCAATGAGTAGCAGCGCATCCGGATTGGCCTGAATTCCTTCCGCCTGGACAATCTTCTGTAACTGCGCCTGAATTTTCTCTAATGGAATGCGTTTAAAATCGAAGCGCTGGCACCGAGAAAGGATGGTGAGCGGTACCCGGTGAATTTCGGTGGTGGCGAAAATGAAAATGGCGTGAGCAGGTGGTTCCTCCAGCGTTTTGAGCAGAGCATTAAATGCCTCTTTGGTAAGCATATGCACTTCGTCGATAATGTAAATTTTATAGCGGGAACTGGCCGGAGCAAATCGAATATTCTCCCGAAGGTTTCGGATTTCGTCGATGCCACGATTACTGGCTCCATCGATCTCAATTACATCCATGCTGTTCCCTTCGGTGATGCTTTTACAGGAAGCACACTGATTACACGGATTCACGGCAGGTTGTTTCTCGCAGTTTACCGCTTTGGCTAACAAACGGGCAGTGGTGGTTTTTCCCACTCCCCGCGGTCCGGCAAAGATGTACGCATGGGCAATGCGCCCGTTTTTTAGTGCATTCATCAAAGTACGGGTAACATGCTCTTGCCCCACCACATCTTCGAACACCATGGGGCGCCATTTTCGTGCCAGGACAACGTAACTCATGACTGTTTGCCTCGGTTTTGGATGGGGAGATAAGGGGTATCGGGTCTTTTGCTGGCGCGGATGGAAGAATATTTAAATGCAAATCGATTCATAAATTTTCCAATTTCTAACTGCATCGATGACTCCATAAAACGATGCCAGGTTTACCCACGGCACATAGAACCAATACCTACCGTTGCTTCCTTCCGGACCTGGCGGGGTTCGGTATCGTTCTATTGCGTGGGACCTGGCATCTCTTTTTCATTCTTGTGGAGCTGAGGGGAGTCGAACCCCTGACCTCTAGAGTGCGATTCTAGCGCTCTCCCAACTGAGCTACAGCCCCAAAATGACAGGCAAATTTAGATAAACCTGTTCAGAAAGTCAATTGCTTTTTCAACCAAACCGCCCAGTGTTCCAGCGATACAAAAGAGTTTCTCTTATCCTTTGATAAACAAGCACTTGCATTGTTCCAATTATTTTTTATATTTAAACGTCTTTTTACACAGACAAACAGCGCAGCCATTCATTGCATTTCAACCGTGAGGTTTACCAGATATTCTTTCGTCATATTTTACTGGAAAGGAATGAAACCGTTACCCGAAAAGGCTTTCGAGCAAATTTGTAAGAACCTGTTTTTTAATAAATAATGTAAATTTCCTGAGCGCTCATGAGTCAATCGTTCTACGAGATTGAGAAGAAGTTAAAAGACCTTGAAATCCGCTTTGCCGAAATAGAAAGCCTGAATAATTTTTTAGCCAAACAGGTTAAAGAATATTACCTCCTTTTCGATTCAATTCGGCGGTTTAACGATATTACCAACCTCAAATCGTTTTTTCAGACCCTGGATCGCATTTTCAAAAAGTCTTTTTCCATTGACGAATACAGCTTCATTCTCCGAAACGCTACTTCCGACTTCTTGACCATTCGTCATTCCATGGGGTTACCCAAACGCAAGTTACGAGAAGTGGTCTATCGTCCCAACCAGGGACTGGTGGGAAAGGTGTACCACAGAAATCAAGCGGTGTATATTCCGGATATCGGGGAATTAAAATCATTCAACTATTACGATCATCTTAAAAAAGTTCAGGGAAGTATTTATTACTTACCCCTTCCTTTATCCAAAGAAGAAAATTTGGGCGTTCTCAAATTGCGAAAGGTGAGTCGGCATGGTTTCTCTGAAGTTGAGCGCTCAGTTTTGACCAGTCTGGCTGAGATTATTTCCAACTCCTACCGTCGCGCTCTTAACCTGGAATCTCTGGTATCCAAAAGCTACCTGGATGAACTTACCGGTTGCTACAATCGTCGCTATTTTGATGAGCACTACAAAATCGAATTTAAACGTGCTCAGCGCTACCAGCATAATCTGTCGCTGATTTTTATTGATGTGGATGATTTCAAGGAAATTAACGATTTTTACGGGCACGGATTTGGAGACTATGTGCTGAAAACCATTGGCGAGTTGTTGCGCAGGCTCACCCGGATCAGCGATAGCACCATCCGCTATGGTGGCGATGAATTTCTGATTATCCTGCCGGAAACTTCCCACGAGTCCGCTCTGGAAGTGGCGACCAAACTCAAGAACGCCATCAGTACGTTTCCGTTTCAGGATAGCAATCTACCCAATCCGCTGGAAATCACCGTTTCCATGGGCATCTCCAGTTATCCCCGGGACAGCATTGAACCGGACGTGCTGGTGAAGATTGCCGATCAAGCATTGTATCGCTCCAAAGAACAGGGAAAAAACCGCATTAGCATCTCCGTGATGGAATAACCCGATTCCCATCGGAGCAGCCCATTCCCGTGAATTTTTCCTGAATGAGAAAAACGTTCCGGACACTTTTTATGGTAGGATGTCACTGCGCACCAATTCGGCGCCAGGATGATAATGAAGCATAGTGGTTGCGGAAAATTCCAGATGAATCTTTAACTCACTTTCCGGATAAAAGGATGGTGCGAAGATGATCATGAGTACATCACGGGTATCCAGAGTTATGGAAGTACGCAGGCTGTCTGAACTGGGATTTCCGAACGGTCCCATTCGGTCAGCGACGGTCAGGCGATTGTACAGATGTATCTCATCTTTTCCGATGCCAGGGTAGCTTTCCCCTTCCCTACCCTTGCGTAGCACCACATCGCCCTGAATTTTGGCCGCATCATACATACCAATGGGCAATAAATAAGCCAGTGAACAATAATTCCCCACATCTACAATGGAATTAATCTGATACAGCGGCTTCCCTTTAATCACCCGGCGGAAAAGCGCCTCCGAAGAGGGCCGAATGCGTGTTGGTTCCATTCCAATAGCGTAGTAAAGCTTCCGGGCAGGTTTCAGCAAATCCAGCGCCATCGATGGGGTTTTGAACTGCGCGCGATATCGCTCTTCCAGCTGACGTATCTGTTCCCACAATGCCTCATTCTTTTTCTGGCAGGTGAGATGGGCAAATTGCAGTACTCCCACTCGAATCAAATTTTGACAATCCGGCGCCAAATGAATGGGTATGGGGTTCATGAGGTAATTTTCTCCGTGAATTTATTGCGATGGGACATTCTTTTTCGATAATGCTACCAGTTTACGAGCGATGGGAATATCTGCCGGAGAAAGTGGATATTGCAACAACCGATCCTTCTCCACCCATTCCACCGATTGATGGTCGGTTAATCTGGGTTGACCTGCTAAGTATTTCGCCCGGTAAGCCACCAGAAAGATGTTTTTATTTTGGTAAGAATGGTTGGTTGCGGCAAAGATGTCCTGAATTTCAATATCCAGTCCCAGCTCCTCAGCGATTTCCCGTTTCAGGCCATTTTCCGGTGTTTCGCCAGGCTGAATTTTTCCGCCGGGAAATTCCCACAAAGCGCCCTGAGTCAGTTCCTCCCGACGCTGCGCTAACAGCACCCGTCCCCGATCATCTTCGATAATTGCGGCTAACACAGGGATAACCGACTGTACTTTGGTGCGTTTCACAGATGCTTCTCCACTTCCTGAATCAACCGCTGCTGCAAGTCAGGGTACGTTCCGGTAAAACGGCAGCCAGCAGCATGCAAGTGTCCACCACCCCCAAACACCCGGGCAATGGCATTGACGTTAACCCGTCCCCGGGAACGAAAACTGATTTTAAAGTAATTCGGTTTTACCTCGCGAACAAACAGTCCTACTTCCACCCCGCGTACGGCAACGCTGTAATTCGCTAACTCCTCGATTTCGGAATGATTGTTCTGTTTCATCACTTCCAGCGGCAAATGGATGATGGCCAGTTTCCCGTTCAGAAAAGTTTGCATATTCGCCAGTCCGTAACCAATGATTTTCATGGATTGAAAAGAGTTGTCGAAGAACAAGCGGTTGGCAATCTCGTGGGGACGCACAGAGAATTTCAGTAAATTCGCAGCAATTTCAAAATCCCGCTGACGGGTGTTGGAGAAGGAAAAACGCCCGGTGTCGTACATGATGCCAGTAAACAACTGGGTAGCCAGGGCATCATCCAGTTCCACCCGGCTTTCCTGCACCACCTCGTACACCAATTGACTGGTGGAGCTGGCATTGGTGTCCACCAGATTAATATGGGCTATCTCCTCTTCAAAGGGATGATGGTCAATTTTCACACACCGTTCCGGTGGCGGAAGCAAATTGGCGGGGTCTCCAATCCGTTTCCGTCCGGGCACATCCAGAATAATGGCTGCCTGAATGTTGGCACCGGAAAAATCTTTGTATGAGGTAATCTCTTCAAACCCTTCCAGAAAGCGATATTTTTCATCGATTCGCTCATCGTGGAATACAATCACATACTCCTTTCGGAGCTTTTTCAGCAGGTGGGCTACCGCCAGAACCGAAGCATAGGCATCGCCGTCTGCATTCATGTGTGCGGTAATCATAAAATGGTTATTATTGTTTAAAAAATCTATAATTTGTCGAATGATGTGCTGCACTGCGTAACCTCTTTTTTTCGGGAACCTCATACTCAAAAAATGAGGCGAATTATATGATTGATTTCATATTGAAGCAAGTGGTTTTTCACAAAACTTTTCTTTATTCCGGCTGTTTTTTGGGGAATTTGAGAATATTTTGACTCAGAATACGGAATTGAACCAATCCGATACTGTGTGCTTGCACTGCGTACTGTGCACTGTGTGCTGTGCACTGCATGCTATGCACTGTGTGCTTGCACTGCGTGCTTGCACTGTGTGGTGTCCCCCCGGTCATTTTACGAAAAAAGCAGAGCCATCCGGATTCTGCTCCGCTTTTTTTGGATTTTTGAAATGGGAGTAGCTTTTACACCAACATGGACTCCAATTTCTCCAGGCGTTCCCGTGCTTCGGAGTTTTGCGGTTCCGATTTTAATACTTGCCGATAGATTTGCCGGGCACGTTCCGGTTGATTCAAATGCATGTATAGATCACCGACAAGCAACTGCACATCTGTTTCACCGGGATATTCTGTCAGAAACGCCTGTGCCTTCTCAAGCGCTTGCGGTACCCTGCCCAGTATTACTTCCCGTTCAATCAACATCTTACGCAGCCCGGATTGCTGCTGAAAGGACAATGAGTGCCCGCTCACCAGCTGATCGAATTCTTCCAAGCGCCGGGTATTCAACAAAATTCGGGAGAGGGATAACAATGCTTCGGGATTGGTCGCATCCTGCGCAAGCACTTTCCGAAAATATTGTTCTGCTATCTCCATATTTCCTTGATTCAGAGCAAGGCTTCCCAGTGCCAGGTTTGCCTGCACATGATGGGGATTTTTTCGGACAATTTCTTCCAGCAACATTCGGGCTTGCGAAAAATCGCCCGCATTTATTAGCTGGAAAGCCTGATACAGAGATTTATTGCGGATTATTTCCAGCATCTGATTGGCCTGTGCGTGGTCGGGATTTTTGCGCAGGAATTCCCGGATCAGTTCTTGCGCAGATTCCCAATCATTGTTTTCCACATACAGCTCGGCCATCACCTGGTAAGCATAAAAATCGTTGGGAAATCGCCGCATCATTTCCACAAACACTTTGATGGCATCATCAAAATTCTCCAGAGCCAGATAAGCTTCGCCCAGATTCTTTAGATATTCCGGATTTTCCCGATTGTTCAACAAAGCCCGTTCCAGAAATCCCACAGCTTCTTTTCGCTGTCCGCTATTCCATAGCAGCACTCCCATTTCGTTGAGCACTTCGCTGTCTCCCGGATAGATCTTCAGATATTCAGCGAAAGTGGCTATCAAACGGCGATTATCACCGGTTTGCTTTAGCCGATGCATATATTCCAGCCATAAACGGCGGTTTCGGGGTTGCTGGCGAATTTTTTCCTCAAGTAAAGTCAGGGTTTGAGCCGGCGTTGGTTCCTCCTGGCGTCGGGCTTGGTCGGTTAATGCTGCGGTAATTTTTTCAGCCACTGTTTCGGGTCGAATAAAAGTCGCCGATGAATGAGATTGCCCTTGCTGGTGAACGGGTTCCGTGTCCGCCATCGCACTGAGAATATTCTGCAAAATAGGCTGTATTTTTTGTTTCACGACTTCCGGAGTCAGAAGCTGATGCATACAGGCAAACTTTTCCTCGTTCAAACACCAGGTTGCAAACAGTTCCTTTTGACTCATCTGTCCGCTTTTAACCTGTTCTAAAATCTGATTCGCATATTTTTCCTGATTCATGTACAGGTAGCACCCGGAATAAGGACAGCTGGACTCAATAGCCACAGCGTTCCAGCCGGGAATCCCATGCCGATAGGGTAAGCGAAATTTCCCCGGAATAACGGTGTACATGGCAGCGATGGCAATATCGCTGGCAGCTGCTAATTGTACGGGTCCGCTGTCTGTGGTAATGAGTAACTGACTCTGCTGGCACAGTGCAACAAATTCCAGGGGAGTAAGCTGATTCACCAGATCAATCAAACCGGGCATTTTCAGATGGTGTACTCCCCGGTTGGGGTCGTGACTGGTACTTCCGGTCAATAAAACGGTCAATCCCTGTTCCAGTAACCAGCGGGTCAGATTTTCCCAGTACTCTTTCGGCCAGGTTCGGTTAGCGTCTCCCTTTGCCGGGTGAATCAATATCCGGGGGCGATTCAGTTGCTCATGCGGTATTTCGCGATGGAGCAGTGCCTGGACTTTCTGGTCTGCCTCAGTGGGAACATGGATCACAATCTCTTTTTTCTCCGCCGAAACAGTTAAATGAAATTCATCCAGGAACATATCCACCTGATGTCGGGGTGCAGTGCCAAATTTAGCTGGATTGAGATTGTGAATGGCAACCTTTTCGTTTAAAAGATGAGAAATGTGCCGGGAGGGAATGGCTTTATCCACATACGGATTGGCCTGCACCAGGGGCACATTCGCTTCGCTGGTAATGTACACGATATGACGATTGGGATATTTTTCCTTAAGTGCCCGGGTGAGTGGAAAGCTCATCAACACATCCCCCATTCCACCTTCGCGCCAGAGATAAATAGCGTTGGGGAGAATTGAACCGGACGAGCGTTTTTTCGGTGCCCGTTGTTTCTTCCAGCTTGCTCGTCGCTGAGGACTTCGCAGAATATTCTGTGCTTCCTGAAAAGCTTCTAAAAATTCCTGAAAACTTTCCACTACCCAAATCTCTTCCCAGGGGTCAAGGAATACATAATCCGACGCATCTTTCCATCCTTCCAGGTCCTGACCAACCACTGAATGGAAAACAATGGTGGGAATTCCTGCCAGTGCAGAAAACGTTTTTCCCCAGGAGTCCGCTCCGATAAACAAATCGCTGCTGGCAATAATTTCCATCTGTTCCTGGAATGAATAACTTCTTTTGTCCAGAGCATTCAACAAAGCCGGATACATCTTCCGCTCATCCGGTGTTCCGATAATCACCGGTTGGAATCCATGCTGTTGCAACAACTTTAGCAGGGGAATCCAATATTTTTGATGGATGATATTACGTTTGCTTCCCACCATTCCCTTTAAACTTCCCCGGGGATGGATGACTACCTGGGGAGAAGTGAGCTTTTGCTTGCGGAACATCCGAATCCATTCCGGTCGCCGGGTTACTTTGTATCGTGTGAAAATATCCAGCGACTCATTCCATTCTTCCTCATAAAACTCACTTTCCGGTGTCACCCCCATTCCCAGGCAATTGGGCAAATTGGCAAAAATTTTGCGCAAAAGAGCCTGAGAAATATCGTTGTCGGGGCGAGAAATAAAGTAAACTTTTTTGATCTGTGGAAAGGCCGAAAAGAAACTTTTCATGGCAGCGGTGGAGTTTGCCACGCTTACAATGGTCGTTACCGGTTCCTTCCCGTAAAATCGGGACAACAATAACAAAGCGTCTCCTGCTCCACCAATATGAGCATAAAAAGGTTCCAGCTTGCCAAACAGTTCGGCAAGTTTCATTCCCGTTAAAGTTACATCCCCTTCTTCGTATTTGGCGGGGAACAAATCATCGCGCAAGTAATAGAATTTCCCCTCCTGCTTCTCAATCAGCAGATCGAACTCCATGTGCTGAATTTCTTTTTCCCATTTACGATAGAAGATTTTCGCGGCTCGAGTGTTTAATTCATCAATAGTCTTTCGATCGCTGCTGGATTTTCCTTCGTAATGGATGACCACCGACTGGGGTTCATAAAATATCCGGTATCCTTCCCGACGGACTTTAAAGCAGAGGTCCGTATCCTCGAAATACATGCGATATTCTTCGGAAAACCCGTTTACCCGTTTAAATAGCTTGCGCGGAATGAACAAACAGGCACCGGTTACGGCATGCACCTCTTCTGGACGGTTGGCTTCGGGCAAATCTGCGGGCTGATGCAGATGCCGATGCAAGGGCCAGATTTTGTAATCCGGATGGACATCCTGCATGAATTCAATCCCGCAGTGCTGAATGGTTCCGTCCGGATAAAGAAGTTTACTGCCCACAATGCCTATGTTCTTCTCCGACCGGAATCGTTGCAAAGCCGCTTTCAGCCAGCCGGATTGAGGTTCGGTATCGTTGTTTAAAAACACCAGATACCGTCCGCGGGCAATTTCTGCCCCCTGATTACAGGCATGAGCGAAATACCGGTTGGTTTGATTACGCAAATAGCGCAAATTTTGGTACTGTTCGGCCGCTTGCTTCAAAAATTGTGGGGTTTCGTCCTGCGAAGCATTGTCCACCAGAATCACTTCGAAGGAAACATCCGGGCAGGTGTTGCGATAAATTGCCTGCAAACATTTCCGGGTATATTCCACCTGATTGTACAGGGGGATGATAATCGAAACATCCGGCCGCTTTCCCGATGACCGCGGTTTTCGGGATGATGAAAACGTGTGTTGAGTGGAATGAGTCGGATTTTCCTTCTCATCTGCGTTTGTTGGCTCTTTCCCGGTGGCAATTTCCCGGTCTGGTTTGCGGGCGAAAAACCAGATTTCCTCCCCGTAGCCATTTTCTTCGAAAGATTGAATCATTGCCTCAGCGTACGACTCTGCTTCCTCCCCAAAAATTTTGATTATTTCTTCATGCAGAATTCCTTTGTGCCGTGCGGAACTTTTTGTGATGATTTGTTCCACCTGAAAACCCGCTTCATTTAATCGGGCACGCAGCGTTTGGGGAGTGAAGAAAACGATATTCTGAGGGTCTGCCAGATATGGCCACTTATCTTTCAAATGATCGGAAAGGAACGAATCGATATTGGGAACAATTCCCGCTACTAAACCACCCGGTTGCAACAAATGGAAAATTGTTTTGAGGAAATGCATGGGCTGTTGCACCTGTCCGGGCGTCTGGCGCAATGTTATCAGGGCAATCTGCTCGTGCAGTTCTTCCGAAAAAACCGGGTTGGATGTCGCTTGTTGTGACGTCTCAGAATGAGAGAAGAACATATCCTTTAGCCGGAAACCCATTTTCCCAACCGGTTGATACCCGCTCTGTTGAATGGAATGCGTGAAATCAGCGCCATCACTTCCAATGTCCAGGAATTTCCCTTTCGACCGGGTGAGCTTCTCAATTTCGTGCCGGAATTCATCCCAGTTAACGGGCGCATTGTTTTGCATATTTGGGGTGCGAAAATCGGTCTCGGTTCCATGGGAAACAATATCACTACTTCGGTAAATCGTTCCACAATCGTGGCATTTGAAAAGGGATTCATCATAACGAAACGATTCATATTTTGTAGATCCACAAACCGGGCATTTTTCTTTGCCAGAATCTCCAAAATTTGAACGATCTTTCTTCGAATGAGTAGTACCTGTTTTATTCTGGTTTATTTTTTCTCTGACGGTCGCAATTTTTTGTAATATTTTTTCGTTTTCTGGAGCAAGTATATTGGCTTTGGTCAAATATGCCAGCGCTTTTTTCCAATTTTTTTGATGTATAAAAATATCGCTCTGAGCTAACAGAACAGACAGGTCTTCAGGATTGATATCCAGTAACGTCTGATAGATAAAGGTGGCTAATTCCGATAGGTTCAAGAACCGATAGACATCGGCCAGATTTTTCATGATAGCGGTATTTTCCGGTTCCAGCCCGTGTGCAATCTGTAAATGATGCACCGCACGGGCAAGATCTTTTTGTTTAAAATAAAACACACCCAGTTCGTTATGTGCCACAGCGTACGTGGGATGCGCCCGGATAAATTCTTGATATAACTCCACAATCTTCTGTGAATTGTTTTGTTGCCGGAGCAATTTAATCTCGTGCCGAAGTTCTGCAAATCGACGTTGTGCATCTCCAACCGCTGGTACCGAATCGATTCCTTTGTTGTTTTTCCGCACCGGATCGCTCCACTGTTGTAAAGGCAAAAGCGCCGGATCAAATTTCCAATCGTCATTCAACGTCCAACCCCAGCGCTGAAACAGGCGTTCGGTTACTTCGCGCACATTCTGAAAACGTGACTCGGTTTTCCCTTCGTGATGGATCACCAGCGCTTCCGGTTGGTATAAGACCTTATATCCGTCCGCACGAACTTTGAAACAGAGGTCCGCATCCTCTCCCCCATTGAGGTACGCCTCATCAAACCCGTTCACTTTCTGGAACAACTGCGCCGGAATAGCCAGACACGCTCCGGTTACCATGTCCAGCTCGCGGGGACGCATTACCCGCGGATCGGTTGGTGCGGCAAAGCGATAGGGATGTTCCGGTAGCACCATGGTGGCTCCGTAATTTCGCAGGTACACCGGCTCCGCCGCCTGCATCATCTCAATTCCGGCATGCTGAATGGTCCCATCGGGATAAATCAGGCGGGCACCCACCACACCAATTGACTCATTGGTCCGGAACGGTTCGATTAAACGGTTCAGCCAATCCGGTTGGGGTTCGGTATCGTTGTTTAAAAATATCAGATATTTCCCCCGTGCAGCATCCGCCCCCTGATTACAAGCCCGGGCAAAGCCCAGATTACGAGAGTTCCGGAGGTATTGAAAATTGGAATTGTTCTGCTGAATTTCCCTTAAAAATTCTTCCGTTCCATCCGTGGAACCGTTGTCCACTACCACGATTTCGTAGGAAACTTCCCGGCCCGTGTTTTTCGAAATCGCCCAAAGGCACTTCCGGGTGTAAGAAAGATTGTTGAATACCGGAATAATGATGGATACTTCCGGTGCTGAATCAGCAGGTTGTTTCGGAAACTTGATGAAAGCGGTTTCCGATTCGGAATCGGAATTCTGTTTTTCGATCGGATATTCGGGAAAATCAGGCGCTGGATGAACGTGCTCCGGGGATAGTTCCGGCGATGCCTCATTCTGCAGCAATCCCATTGCCCGGGCATCTTCCCGGATCACCTCCCACGCCCGATCGCCTCGCTTTTTGAAATCCTGCTGCTTTTGCACCTGATGGCGATGAATACGAAAATAGCTTAACGGCTGAACCAGGTACACGGCATCGCCACGTCCCAACAGGTTTACCCAGATGGTCACATCTCCGTTTGCCAGCGCAGGTCGGTTATTGTAGCTCATGATGTGGGGTTTTGTGCCAGACAGATCGGCTTTACGGAACATCACCGTGGTGGGTTCACCGATGAAATTAACCCGTCGGGAAAGTAGCAGATTGGCCAGATTCTCCCCGCGAATAACGCTGTTTTCCCGAACAATCCGGCGATTGAATAGTTTATCCCCCTGCGGCCGTCCGAAATGATCGATTAACTGGCGGTAGGAGGTGACCAGAGAAACTTCCGGCATTGTTCGGAGATAAAAAGCCATGGTTTCCACGCAGCGGGGATGAAGTAAATCATCATCATTCAGAAATTTGATGTACTCCCCTTTCGCCAGCTGAAAGCATTGCAAATAGTTGCCGCGACCACCCAGGTGCTTTTCGTTTCGATGATATCGCAGTCGCTTGTCCCCGGCATACTGTTTCACAATTTGCTCAATTCGATGGTCCGGTGAATCGTCGCATACCACGATTTCCAACTTCGGGTAACTCTGGTTTAAAGCACTGAGCAACGCATCTTCAAAGTAGTGGGATTTGTAAGCGGGAATTACAATACTGACCAGCGGAACATCTTGTTTTTCTGCTGCTTTCCGGGTTCGGAATACCTGGTTGCTTGACTGATCCGGATCCGGATAGAGACCGGCAAACGGAGCCAGTTCAGCCAGACGATCATCCGTTCCATAAGAAAGGCGAAGCTCACCTCCGGGTTTCAGGATTCGCCGGATTTCACGCAATAGCATCAGAATCCGGGATTGTTCCATTTCCGGAAACGGGGAATCGATAACCAACCGATCCAGTGTCCCTTTTTGAAACGGAAGCTCGTTACCTGGTATCAATTCGATCACCTTGCTGTTTTCTTCCAACAAAATAATATGGATTTCCTTATCTGAAATTTCGATTTTCATGTGCATGGTATTCATTCAGGCAATCTCCTTTTCAACGATTTTTTCCGGATGGTAAAGCAAACCAATATCCATAGATGGCTGTTTTTCTGTTTTGGGGAACGAATGGATTGCTGGCGTTGCCTTCAGACGTTTTCGGATTTCTGCTGCATTGTCGATGCTCAACCGAATGATTTGCCCGATCGTGTGAATATCCTCCTCTTCGACTCCTGCACCGGTCGGTAGAGTCATGACTCGCTGGACAATTCGTTCGGTTTCCGGTAGTAAAAGACCCGCATGGGGGAAATAGGAACGGTAAGGTTCCATCCGGTGGCATCCGGGATAAAAATAACGCCGTGCCAGGACGTTCTCCGCTTCTAAAATATTCACCAGCAGATTGCGTGAAATGCCCGTGACGGTTTCATCCACCTCCACCACAATGTATTGGTAGTTCGATTTCTCCTGTTCGTTGTACCGGAGAAATCGAAGTCCGGGTATTTCTTCCAGTATTTCCCGATAAATCCGATAGTTTTGGTAATTTCGTTGAATAAACGAATCAATGCTTTCCAGGGAAGTCAGCCCCATGGCTGCCGAAAGCTCGTTCATTTTTCCGTTGGTTCCGATGTAAATGACATTATCCCGACCAGCGAAGCCAAAATTACGCATCAGGCGAATTTTCTCTGCCAGTTCGTCGTTGTTGGTGACAACTGCCCCGCCTTCGAAGGTGCTGAAAAATTTCGTTGCATGGAAGCTGAACACTTCCGCATCACCAAAATTGCCGATCATTTTTCCGTTAGCGGTACAACCAAACGCATGAGCCGCATCGAACAGGAGTTTTAATCCGTGTTTTCGGGCAATGGCAGTTAATCGTTCCACCTGACAGGGATGTGCCCACAAATGCACACCGATAATGCCGGTAGTGCGTGGGGTGATTAGTTCTTCAACCCGATCCGGGTCGATGGTGTAGTCCTGGGGATTGACATCGCAAAAAACCGGTGTAATTTGCTGCCATTGCAAAGCGTGCGCCGTGGCAATAAAGGTAAGCGATGGGACAATAACTTCCCCCTGTAGTCCCAGTGCGCGAATGGTGATTTCCAGCGCAATAGTGCCATTCGCCATGGCAATGCAATGGCGTACACCAATCATCCGGGCAATCCGTTCTTCCAGTTCCCGGACAAAGGGCCCATTATTGGTAAACCGACGTTCATCCAGTATCTGGTTCACCCGTTGCAGAAAACGGTCCCGATTCCCAAAATTGGGATATCCCACATGGAGTTTTCTGGCGAACGCCGGTTCGCCACCGAATATAGCCAGTTGATCGATGCTAAATTTTTTCATGGTTCCACCTCTTCACCGGAAAATTTTTGGTAAGCGGCAACTATCTGTTGAATTTCTTCCATGGGTAGTCGTATTCGGTTAGCGGATTGAAATTTGTCCGGTCCCTGATAGTCCCGGTTGATGGAATATCCCTGCTGTTGAAATTTCTCCTTAATAGCCAGAAAAAGCGCTTCGGGATATTCGCAGAAATCTTCGTAGCGCACATGAATTTTCCGGGATGAGTCAATGTGGGCAAACTGTTCCCGAAGAATTTTATTTTTGTAATACACCTGTCCGGCAACCTGTTCAATTGGATCGGGAATATCTTTTAACCAATGATATTCCCTGGGTTTAATGGAATACCACTCGTGCCGATTCCCGAAGAATTTTTCGCGGGATTCCAGGAGCGATTGGATATTGTACAATGGATTGCGGGTAATTTCCAGAAAGACCACTTTCGGAAAGAGGCGATCCAGAAAGATTAAGTTTTGTTCCAGCAACATTCCTTTCATTGCCAGTGGTTTTTCCAGCACTGCTTCTATGGCAGCCAGTTCACGCAGGAAACCATTCACGTCGGCCTGCTGCAATTCTTCCGGTTCCAGATATCGGGGTTCCTGAATGGGGAAAAAACGACGCCAGAAATACCAGAAATCGTTGGGTGCCAGAGCTCCCCGGGTTTTCCCCAGATCCGATTGAAAAACGACTTCGCTGTTGAAATCCAGAATTTCGTCCTTAAAATTATAGCGTGGATCGGTTAGCATTAACTGAATTTTTGCCCCAATGTAAGGGGCACCGTAAAAGCGCGATAACAAATTGGTGGGATAGGCAAAAACGCCTAAATTTGCCAGCCATTGCATCATCAGGGTTGAGCCGGTTCGCGGGCCGCCAACTACCAGCAAAACGGGATGTTGAGGTGCCCGGAACTGGTTAATTACCGACTTCTGCGCGTTTCCTAACAGTTCATTAATTTCTTTTAAAAGCGTTTCCAGCAGTTTATTTCGCTGATACTGAACAGTTCGTCCGTGATTCATAAAAATCTCCTATTTATATTCTGTTTTTCGATATGCCGGGAAAAATCCGTTTTCCTTCAGACCTTTTTGTTCCAGTACGGCCTGATACACATCCCGTTGAAAAATCACTCCTGCCAGATAGGTTAATCGGCTACCGGTTGCCCAGCCACGTTTAAATCGTGCCAGACCGGAAGTATCGTCCTGCTTCAATCCGGCCGCACTACCCAGGTTCAGATAATCCAATTCCATCTTGCGGAAATATTCAATGGAGTTCCAGAACAGCGCATAGGACGCGCGATATCGATATCCTTCCGGGGAATATGCGGCAAGGTGGTAGTATGCCACGTATCCCTGAACCATCCAGAGAATCATGCCAATGGTTCGGCCATCCCGCATTGCGCGGAATAAATGGAGACCCGGCACTTGAAGTTGCTTGCGAAACGACTCCCGGGAAAAAGCAGTAATGCCCCGGATCCCATGTCGTTGGATTAAATACTGATACAATTCCGTCCATTCATTCAGATAAATTTCCGGTAACGGACAAAATTCCACATCCACCTCATTCAGCGCTTTTTTCAGATTTCGACGGTGATGGTAAGAGAGGGTTTGCCAGGAAAATTGACCCAGTTCCACTATATGGTGGTATTTAAACGGTCGAAAAAGGTCCGG
>CAZBWV010000054.1:0-15455 GCA_964495805.1 uncultured Calditrichaceae bacterium | reverse complement strand
TTTGTCCGGCAACTGGCTGATTTACTGAAAGAGCGGATTTATGAGCTGATGTTTTCCAGAAAAACGCTGGAATGTTTTGATGATTTTGCCGAACAGCTTCTGGATGAAAGAATTTCTGAAGAACGTGTGATACAGTTAACCTGTCAGAAATTGAATGAAATTGCTCGAGCCGAAAAAACCATTTTCTGGCAGATGAGTCGGGGATTTGGTTTATTGTTTCCTAAATATGTTTATGGCGTTTCAGATCGTAATGGTTCGGGCGATGACCGGTTTATGCTTTATTTAAGTCGGGACGATCAATTAAACAAACTGGTTTCTGGTGAGGATATTCGCACGGTTGCAGACCTGGAAGAGAAGGAGATGTTTGATTCCACCACTCTTTCTGTTTTTCATCAATTGAATTACCATCATATTTTGGTGGCACCCGTTCGGGTGCAAAAGGAAGAATTAGGGGCGTTTGTTTTAAGCCGGGGAGAGAATGAACCACCTTTTGGAGAGTGGGAAATCGAACTGGTAAAAAAACTGCTAGAAAGGATCCAAAAAGTATTAGCTGATGCCCGTCTGGTGAAGGAAGCCAAAACCAAACTGAAACAGCTTGCTCGGATATTTGAATTAGGTAACGAAATTAAACTGGACTTAAATCTGGAAGAAATTTTAAGTCGAATTACTCATAGTATTCGCCGGACGCTGGGCTGGAACGATGTGGCAATTTTACGTGCGGAGCCGTACCGTCGCAGGTATAAATTGGTGAATAAAATTGGATTTAATCAGCATGCCGAACTTCCATTCGATATCATTCGCCCGCTAAGTACCAGAAGATTGGAACAATGCCTTTTAAATTGCCGACGGATCAGCCATTCTTATTTTTACGATACATCGCCTCTGGGAACTAACGGAAATCTTGCTGATTTTACTGGAGATATGGTAACGGAGTGGAACGACGCCGATTTGCTCATAGTCCCCATTGAGACCAAGAAAAAAACACTGGGTTATTTTCTGGTCCAGGATCCGGTCGATCGGCTTAAACCTACTGAAGACAAAGTGGTATCGCTGGAGTATTTTGCTAACCAGGCTGCAGTGGCCATCGAGAATTCCATTCTGTACGAAAACCTGCGCGCATCTGAGGAACGTTACCGCAATCTGGCTGAAACCATGAGTCTGGGACTGGTAACCTGCACCTCCCGGGGCAACATTCTGTACCTGAATCCCGCCTTCGAACGGCTAATTGGACTGGAGCGAAAAGCTCTGCTGAAGAAACCGCTCAAACAATTCTTCTCTCCGGAAAGTCAAACCAAATTGCAGGAAATTGTAGCGCAGGTGCTTTCCGGTGGCAAGCAGGGTAAACCCGTGGAAAATGTCGAACTGGAATTGATTTCCACCGCCGGGACCACCATACCGGTTTCCACATTTGTTTTTCCTTTCTATCGGCAAACACAAAAAATTGGCTATTTCCTGGTTCTGAACGATCTGCGAGTGATTAAAAAGCTGGAGCGTTTGAAAGCCGATTTCAATTCCATGATTGTGCATGATCTGCGCTCCCCCATGAACGTGATCCAGGGCTTTATTGAACTGATTCGTTCCGGAGTGGTAGGCGATGTCAACTCTGAACAGGAAGAGTTGCTGGACATCGCCAAGGAAAACGTAAAGAAGGTGCTGACGCTGATCGACAACTTCCTGGTCGCCTCCAAAATGGAAGTGGGACGCTTTAGCATTGAACCGAAAGTAGGCGAGATTAATTCGTTAATCGAACGCATTGAAGAAGGGCACCAGATTCTGGCCAAAAATAAAAATATTATTCTGGAGACTCAACTCAACCGGAACCTTCCGCTGTTGTATTTCGATAGTTTGCGCATTGAGCAGGTGATTAACAACCTGTTAAGCAATGCGCTGAAATTTACCCCGGAAGGTGGGCGTATCTGGATTACCTCGGAGTTTTACCAGAAAACAATTAAAGGCGAAGAGAAAATGTTTGCCCGGATTGGTGTGCACGATACCGGACCGGGAATTCCTCCGGAAAAGTTAAAAACCATTTTCGAGAAGTACGAACAGGTGGACTCAGAAATGTACCTGAAATCCGCTGGTACCGGTCTGGGGCTCTCCATTTGCAAGGAAATCGTTCATCTTCACGGTGGAGACATCTGGGTAGAAAGCGAGCCGGGTAAAGGAAGCCATTTTTATTTCACTCTTCCGGTGGAACCTTCTATCGAAAAATACCTGAAATAGAAAACCTCTTGTCGGGGAAATAAACGTGTTTCCTTTTCCATCTTTCCCAATTCATTGGATTCTCCTTCCCCCGGAAGTGAAAAAATAGTCTTTCCCTCCATGTTCCCCGTGAAGAACATAAAAAAATACCCGAAACCTCCACCCCATTCCTTCTTTCCCTTTATGTCCCGATACCTTCCTACCTCTTATCCCCCTATTTTCATTCATTTTACATTTTTCATTTCTCATCCTTTTATTCCCCTCAATTCCCCCTATATCCCCTATTCCTCTATCCCCCCTTTATCCCTTCCATCCCTCCCCCATCGCCCCATTCACCCAAATTCCCGTTTATCTGGAAACCCGGTTGAGAAAATCATCGAATAGAAGTATATTTTACCCATGGAACGCAATCGACGAACCGTTTGGGGATGGGTGCTGTACGATTGGGCTAATTCCGCATTTGCTACCACCATCATGGCAGCGGTATTACCCACATTTTACAGCACCGTGGCAGCAGCCGGTTTGCCTCCCAATCGCGCTTCCAGTTACTGGGGATACACCAATACTGTTGCCATGCTCATCATCGCCGTTAGTGCTCCGGTATTAGGAGCCATTGCCGATTATCTGAACGCCAAAAAGAAATTCCTGGCTGTGTTTGCCAGTGTCGGAATTCTGGGTACCTTGCTACT
Organism: uncultured Calditrichaceae bacterium; assembly: GCA_964495805.1. GTDB lineage: Bacteria > Calditrichota > Calditrichia > RBG-13-44-9 > RBG-13-44-9 > JALXCH01. The sequence continues at coordinate 12,564 of CAZBWV010000054.1, read as the reverse complement.
ATATACCATCCACACCGGTCAATGGTTGAAAGCGTCGCTGCTGTACATCCTGGGTCGGTTGGGATTTGCCAGCGCAAACATCTTTTACGATGCACTGCTGCCTCATATAGCCCCGCGGGAGGAAATTGACCGCATCTCTTCTCTGGGATATGCCATCGGATATCTGGGAGGCGGATTGCTTCTATCGGTGAATCTGGCTATGATAATGCAACCGGGCTGGTTTGGATTACCCGATTCTATTACCGCTGTGCGGGTTTCTTTTTTAACCGTGGCTCTGTGGTGGGCACTCTTTTCTCTTCCGCTCTTCCGCTGGGTACCGGAACCCGTGGGATCCGGGCAAGTGCTCCCCCGGGTAAATCCTGTGCGTGAGGGGGTACGCCGCATTCTTACCACATTGCGTGAAATTCGCAAATATCGTCAGGCTTTTCGTTTTTTACTGGCATTCTGGTTGTACAACGATGGTATTGGTACCATCATCGTGATGGCGGTTATCTTTGGCGTGGAAATTGGTATTGGTCAGAACCATCTGATCGGCGCTATTCTGGCGGTTCAATTTATCGGGATGCCGTTTGCGCTATTGTTTGGGGCGCTGGCCAAACGAATCGGTGCCAAACGGTCCATCTTGTTGGGATTGATTGTGTATACGGGCATTGCTGTGGGCGGTTATTTCATGCACAGCGCGCTGCACTTCTGGATGCTGGCCGTGGCCGTAGCTATGGTTCAGGGGGGTACCCAGGCACTCAGCCGTTCCTTATACGGAAAACTTATTCCTGCTGATCGTTCCGCGGAATTTTACGGATTCTACGATGTAAGCCAGAAATTCTCCGGAATTCTGGGACCTGCCGTATTTGGGGTGATGAGCGAACTAACCGGAAACAGTCGTGCAGGTATTTTCTCTCTGATTATCTTTTTTATCGGTGGCGCTTTACTATTGCTGACCGTACAGGAACCCTGGCACCAGGAGCGATTGACTCCTCACCCCGACGGTTCATCATAATGGATCGGTTCGCACCTTCAATCTGTAAATGGAATCAATTGGGAATTCATTTCCTTTCACTGAAAAATATGAATTGGCTTATTCGGATTTCGTTTATTATATTTATCAGCTTTTTGAATGGGTACGCCCGGGGGAATCCATCCTTCCAGACGCTGCGGATCGATCGGGTGGTGATTCGATATGCATTAAGCGAGGAGAACCGGGCATTGCAGGTGGTGACGATTCTTAAGTCGGGAGAACCACGAATTCGTCAATTTTACGGAATGACCGAGCAGGTACCTTTGCAGATTTATTTACCTCATACCCGCAGGGAATTCGATCGGCTTACCGGTGGGGGTTTGCCGGATTGGGCGGCGGCGGTTTTTCTGCCCTCCCGGAATGCCATTGTGCTCAAACGGCCGGAGTGGGTGGCCAGCGGTTACCGGTTGCAGGAGGAGTTGCTGCACGAACTCTCGCATGCTTATTTCCACCGAATGTTTCCGGAACAAAAACCACCCCTCTGGTTCAACGAGGGGCTGGCACAATTTCTTTCCGGAAAACGAATCACCCTTCAGGATGGAGTGGTGCTGGCGAATGCCATTCTGGCACGAAAGGTCATCCCCCTGAAGGATGTGGACAGTTTGCTGCAATTTCCCGCTGCAAAAGCGCGGTTGGCGTATCTGGAAAGCCTGAGTGCGGTGGAATTCATTGGCAATCACTATCTTGTAAACAGGGGCTGGCCTCTGTTTTTGCACGAAATTCAGCGGTACGGATTCCCTACGGCTCTTCAACAGGTACTGGGCATGGATATCATCGATTTCGAATGGCGATGGTATCGCTGGCTTCAGAAAAAGTACCGATGGTTTGTTCTGTTTAATCTGGAGAATCTCATCTGGGTGGCGATGGTCGTGGTTATGGCTGGTGCCATGTATGCCATCCGTTACCGGAATCGGAAAATCTTACAGCAGTGGGAATGGCAGGAACAACAGGAGGAATGGTTGCTTTTTAACGAAAACCCTGAAAATTCGGGAGATGAATGAATGTACGTTCCGACTAAAATGTTTTTAACCAAAGGGGTGGGAGTCCACCGGGAAAAACTGGCCAGTTTTGAGATGGCGCTACGCAACGCAGGAATTGCTCCGTACAACATTGTGGAGGTTTCCTCCATTTTCCCGCCGCACTGCCAGATGATTACGCTGGAAGAGGGCGTGCAGCAGTTAACCCCAGGGCAGATTATTCATGTGGTGATGAGCAAGAACCACTGCCAGGAGCCCCATCGGTTGATGGCTGCTTCCGTGGGAGTGGCAATTCCTGCCGACCGCAACATGTATGGCTATCTTTCTGAACATCACAGCTTTGGAGAATCCGAGCAGAAAGCGGGAGAGTATGCCGAAGACCTGGCGGCAACCATGCTGGCGACGATTTTAGGCGTGGATTTTAACCCCGATTCCAGCTGGGACGAAAAGAAAGAGATCTGGAAAATTAGCGGCAAAATCGTCGAGACGCGTAACATTACTCAGATTGCTATTGGCAACGAGGATGGTTGGTGGACCACCGTCCTGGCTGCTGCTGTGCTGATTCCCTGAACAGAGTAAGGAAAAGGAGAATCCCATCCATGAAAAAAATTTACTTTGCTTTCGGCATTCATTGCCATCAGCCGGTGGGGAATTTCGATTTTGTTTTTGAGGAAGCATACCGGAAATCGTATCAACCGTTTCTGGATATTGTGGAGAAATACCCTGATTTTAAAATAAACATTCACTATACCGGTATTTTGCTGGATTGGTTGCAACGGCATTATCCCGACCATATTGTTCAACTAAACCGGCTGGTACAGCGCGGCCAGGCAGAAATGATGAGTGGCGGATTTTACGAGCCGATCCTTTCCGTCATTCCGCGGGAGGATGCTCTGGGACAGATTCGCATGCTTTCCCGCTGGGTGGCAGAAAATCTGAATTACAGTCCGCGCGGAATGTGGCTGGCCGAGCGCGTGTGGGAACCTCAGTTGCCATCGCTCATGGCTGATGCCGATATGGAATACACCGTGATTGACGATGCGCATTTCAAATACTCCGGCTTGCAGAGCAACGACCTGTTCGGTTATTATCTGACCGAAGATAACGGTAAAGCCGTTCGTATTTTTCCCATCAGTCAAAAGCTCCGATACACCATTCCTTTTCAGGATCCGGAAGTTACCCTGAACTATTTACGCGAGATTGCCAGCCAGGAAGAAGAGCGGCTCATCGTATTCGCCGACGACGGAGAAAAATTTGGTGTGTGGCCCGGAACCTACGATCATGTGTATGCAAATGGGTGGCTTGACCGGTTCCTACAGCTTGTTTTGCAGAATCAGGACTGGATTAAGCTGGTGCATTTTTCCGAAGCGATCGACCGAATTAAGCCGCTGGGACGTGTGTATTTGCCCACTGCCTCCTATGCGGAAATGATGCACTGGGCACTTTTACCGGATGCTTACGAAAAGTACGAAGATTTTGAGAATTATCTAAAACATCAGAACGTCTATGATGACTATGCCGTATTTGTTCGCGGGGGATTCTGGAGAAACTTCCTGGCAAAATATCCCGAATCCAACCAGATGCACAAAAAAATGCTTATGCTCAGCAATCGGGCGCATCAGCTGAAGGAAGCCCACCCGGAAGATACTCGGGTAACCCGGGCGCTGGACCACATCTGGGCCGGGCAGTGTAATTGCCCTTACTGGCACGGGGTGTTTGGCGGGTTGTACCTGGGGCACATTCGGCACGCCATGTACCAGAACTTCCTGATGGCGGAAAAACTTTTGCGGGAAGTGGAAGGAACTTCCCACAAAGTTACTCTGCACGAAACCGATTACAATCTGGACGGATTTCCGGAATTGTTGGTTGAAACACCTCGCATGAATGTGTATCTGGAGCCGGAGCAGGGAGGACGCATTACCGAACTGGATTACTTACCGGCTAACTTTAATTTGTTGAACACCATGAGTCGGCGCAAAGAAGGGTATCACCGGAAGTTGCGAGAAGCAGCTGCGCATCAGAACCATCATCCGGATGGAGTTGCCTCCATTCACGATCTGGTGATGGCAAAAGAAGAAGGTCTGGAAAAATTGCTTAATTACGATCGTTATCAGCGAAAGTCACTCATCGACCATTTTTTGTTGCCGGATACCTCGATAGAAGCCTTTCAGCAGGTCGATTATCGGCCAATCAGCCATTTTGCTACCGGAAGTTACCGGGTGGAGCGCCAGCATGTTTCGCAAAAGGAAGTTATTGTGGAACTGATCGGTGAAGGGCAAATTACCCGGGATGCGATTTCCGTACCGGTACGTATTCACAAAACAATTCGGATTTCCGGAGAAGAAGCGCAATTGGATGTGCTCTATCGGGTGGTGCCACTGAAATCATTCCACGAACCGGTGCTTTTTGGGGTAGAATTCAATTTTGCATTGCTGGCGGGTTATGCAGATGACCGGTATTATATTTCCGAAGCGGGAGACCTCTCCCCGCGCAATTTAGCCTCCCGCGGGGAATTGCACGCTGCCCGGCACATCGGGCTGGTGGACGAATACAACAACCTGAAGATTGATCTGATCAGCGAACTCCCGGCAGCCATCTGGCGGTTTCCCATCGAAACCATTTCCCTCTCCGAAGCGGGATTTGAGCGTGTCTATCAGAGCTCTGCTGTGCTGTTCCTTTATCGGATTGAACTGAATCGGGAGTTCAGCGTAAAAATTCGAAATAAAATTGGGGAATTTCAATAAATACAGACAGGATTTTTGAGAATCGAGAACAATGAACATCTATTTTAAAGCTGGAGGATGATTGAATGAGGCGTTACATGCATCTTCGCCGAACATTGTTGATTACTGTTATTTTGCTGGGGATATTTGGAATCTGGTTACAGCGTAATGTGGTAGCCGATATTCAGACCATTGCCAAACAGCAGATTGGAAAATTTTTCCGGGTTGTTCAGCTGGTGCAATATTACTATGTGGAAAATCCGGATTGGGATAAGGCCATGGAGGGAGCCATCTCCGGGATGTTATCCCGATTGGACCCCCACAGCGTGTACATCGAGCCCAAAAAAGTGAAGCAGAATAAGGAGAGTTTCAGCGGCCATTACGAGGGGATCGGCATTGAGTTTGATGTGATTGACGGTTACATCACGGTTATTTCGCCCATAGCCGGTTCCCCATCTGAGCGACTGGGGATTCGCGCCGGGGACAAAATCGTGAAAATTAATGGTAAATCGGCGGTGGGAATCAGTCGGGATGAAGTGCCCAAAAAACTGAAAGGTCCCAAAGGAACCAAGGTAAATGTAACCATTGTGCGCGAAGGGCTGGATGAACCCATTGAATTGACCATTGTCCGGGATGTGATTCCTATTTACACGGTAACCACCTATTTTATGGTGGACGACAGCACCGGATACATCTGGGTGAATCGTTTCGCCGCGACCACCAGTCAGGAGACTCAGGAGGCGTTGGACTATCTGGTGCGTCAGGGAGCCAGAAGATTATTGCTGGATTTGCGGGGCAATCCCGGTGGGTATTTGCACGAAGCAGTGAAGATGGCTGGTAAATTCATTCCCGGTCATCATTTGATTGTTGAAACACGCGGTCGGGACAATCGGGTGGACGAAAAGTTTTTCTCCGACCAGTGGCGGACCGGTCCGGTGTACGACTTCCCCCTGGTCATTCTTATCGATCGTGGGTCTGCTTCTGCATCGGAGATCGTATCGGGCGCGATTCAGGATTATGACCGCGGTTTAATTGTGGGAATGAATAGCTTCGGAAAGGGATTGGTTCAAAAAGAATTCCCCTTGAGCGACGGTTCGGCGGTACGCATTACCACCGCCAAATATTACACCCCCAGTGGTCGGTGCATTCAGCGGGATTACAAAGGTAAAAAAGTGCGCGATTATTACCGCGAAATTTCCGATACCACCTGGTATAGTGAGGATAGTCTGAAGAATCGTCCCCAGTTCCACACACTGGGTGGTCGCATCGTGTATGGTGGTGGGGGAATCCGGCCTGATGTGGTGATTAAATACAAAAGCTATTCGCGCTCACCCAAATTGACGAATAAAATGAATGTCAAACGGCTATTCTTCGAATATGCCACCCAGTATGCCAATCAACATCCGGAATTAAAAACCAGCATTGAGAGGTTTCAGAAAGAATTTCAGATTACCGATGACATTCTAAACGATTATAAAAAATTCTGTATCGACAAAGGCATCAAGATGGACGAGGAAGCATTCCAGAAAGACCGGAAGTATATCTCCACCAAGATTAAGGCCGAGATTGCCCGGTTCTTCTGGGAGAAGGATGGATACTACTATGTGATTTTGCACAACGACAATCAGTTCTTAGAGGCGTTAAAACATTTTGATGAAGCCCGGCAGTTAGCGCGGGAAAGTAAGTTATATGGGCTCAAGTAGTTTTGCTGAAATGTTAAAAAAAATATTGACTTTAATGAGTTAGGGTCGTATAATTTGTAAAATGATGATTAATTAAAATGAATTAAGAAAACTGAATTAGGAGGTCTAATTATTATGGTCGAATTATTCCAACAGGGCGGCGGTTTCATGTGGCCGATTTTGGTCTTCTTCATCATTGGCCTTGCACTGGGAATCGCAAAAATGTGGACGCTGTGGCGTGCTGGAATTAACACCCGCCGGTTTATCGAGAAGATTCGAACCGCTTTGAAAGAAGGTGGAACAGATGCAGCCTTAGAAATCTGCGAAAGCACTCGTGGACCTGTGGCCTCAATCTTCCATGCCGGCTTAATGCGGGCTCAGGAAGGAATTGAGTATGTGGAAAAAGCCATTACCAATGCCGGTTCTATCGAAATGGCCTTCCTGGAAAAGGGAATGGTCTGGCTGGGATTTGTTATCGTTGTGGCACCGATGCTCGGTTTTACCGGAACCGTCTGGGGCATGATTGTGGCATTTGATGCGATTAAAACGGCCAACGACATCTCCCCCGCAGTGGTGGCTGGTGGTATCTCTCAGGCTTTGTTGACCACGCTGTTCGGTCTCATCGTCGCCATGACCATCCAGTTATTCTACAACTGGGCCACCGCACGGATCGACAAATTGATCATCGATATGGAAGAAGCCTCCGTGCAGCTGATTGATACCCTGATTGAACTGGAAAAAAGCAAATAACCACCTTTTGATGGGGATGAAAAAATGGTTTTAGGAAAGAAAAAAGAACGTCCCGAACCTGACATTCCGTCAGCTTCGTTACCCGATATTGTCTTCCAGCTGCTCATCTTCTTCCTGGTAACTACCACCATCGATGTGGATAAGGGTCTGGACCTGGTGCTACCACCCATTGGTGAGGTGAAAGAAATCTCCAAAAAGAACATCACTAATCTGCTTATTAACGATCTGGGACAAATCCTCATCGACGAGAAAGTGGTGGATATCCAGGAAGTGGACAATATTATTCGCGACAAACTGCTGGAAAACGATAAATTGATTGTATCGGTAAAAACGGCACGTAAAACCAAATACGAGACCTATATCAAAGTTCTGGATCAGCTGAAGAAAGCGGGGGCAACCCGTATCTCCATTGCTGAACCAGAAGAATCTTAAAGCGTAAAATAATTGGTCGTTTGGTACGTTAGTGGAAAGCTCAGACGAGGAAAGATTATATGGCGATCAAGATCGAGAAAAAAACCAAAATGAAAATCGGCATTCCCACTGCCTCCATGCCGGATATTATCTTTCAGCTGCTTATCTTTTTTATGGTGAGTACGGTGCTGAGGCAATATACCGGTTTGAAGGTGAATTTACCGGAAGCCGAAAAGATCCAGAAACTACCCACCAAGCGGCACGTAACAACCATCTGGGTGGATCGGTTTAATAATGTGGTGATTGATGATGTGACGGTGAAGAATATTCACGACTTGCGCACCATTGTATATAATAAGCTGGTCAACGATCCCCAGCTCATCGTGTCGTTGCGGGTCGATAAGGATGCGGATATGGGTATTATTACCGATATCCAACAGGAATTACGAAAAGCAAATGCATTAAGAGTAAATTATTCAGCACTTCCAACCCATTGAGGTTTAAACTATGGCTAAGCATCAATTTATTTACAAAAAACCGGAAGTCGATTTAAAACTGAAGTATCGGAAGTACTTCGAGGCAGCTCTGGTAATTGCTCTGATGATTACCATCGTTATCTTCTATTCTTTTAAACGCTTCGAATCCAGTTACAAGCTGGAGAAGAAGGTGGATGTGAAGATTGAGACGGTGGAGATTCCGCAAACAGAGCAAATTCACCGGCCGCCACCCCCTTCGCGACCTTCTATTCCGGTGGCATCCGAAGATGAAGATATTCCGGATGATGTGACCATTGACGAAACGGAGATCGATTTCAATGCCCCCATCGAAGAGGCACCCCCACCTCCACCGGAAGAGGAAGAACCGATTGTCGAGTTCTATGCGCTGTCTGAGAAACCCAAAGTGATTAAGCGAGTGGAACCGGTTTACCCGGAACTGGCGCGCAAAGCTGGCATCGAAGGCATGGTGGTGGTAAAGGTGCTAATTAACACCAAAGGTGATGTGGAAAAAGTGGAAGTCATCAAATCCAATCCCATGCTGGATGATGCTGCGGTTGCGGCAGCCAAACAGTTTAAGTTTAAACCGGGTAAACAGCGCGACCGATACGTGAAAGTGTGGATGACTATTCCGTTTACCTTCCGGTTGAAAAAATAGCAATTGATTGACTGGATTGTCCATCCAAGGCAGTGTCTGCAGGCACTGCCTTTTTTTATGGAAAAACATTCAACTCCTGGATAAAATGGAGGAAATTCCTCCGAACCGGAAATAATGGTTTTCCTGCCCGGAAATTCAGATTATTTTTTAGAAGAATAGGACAGATGGGTGCATGAGACCAGTTCCTGACAACGAAACGCAATTCCGTTTGCGTTTCCGCATTGCTCTGATTCTTACCCTGATTTTATGCATCACCACTTTTTATCTTTTTCCGCGATTTGGTCCCATTACCACCCCCAAAAAGCAAACCATTCGGATCACCATCCAGGTGAGCGAAATTCCCCCTACGCATCAACCATTTGCAAAAAAGCGAATCCGCCCGCAGGTGCCGGAAATAGGGGTTCCGGTGGTTGGTGAAGAAGCCGATTTTCCGGAGGACCTTCCGTTGAACCGGACCGCAGGTGATACCCTGACTACCTATCAATTGACGGGAAAACCAGTGGAAATTCCCGCGCGACCGTTACTGGATGTGTATCCTGATATTTCCACAACTTCTTGCAAAGGAGTGGTGCGTTTATTACTTTTGGTGAACCGTACTGGAAAAATTGAAGCGGTGGAAGTTCTGGAAAATACGACCGGTTCCCGAAAATGTTTGAATCTGGCGATTCAGGCGGCTCGGAGAAGTCGATGGCTTCCCGCCCGAATCAATCAGCAACCTGTGGATAGCTGGGTAACCAAAACCTACAAATTTAATTTAGAAGAATAGCAATGAAGATTGTCCTGTTTGAGGATGAGAAATTCACTCAACTGCTCCCCCTTGCTTATTTCCGTCCGGTGTGGGATCTGCGCCTGGGGAACGATTCCGTGCGGAAATTCATCGAAACACAGTTCCCGGAAACTCCCCTTCAATTTTATGCCCGGGAATATTTGAATCAAAATTATCTCCCTCCCGACGAGCGGTTTTTTCTGGATTCGGAAGATGATGTACTGTTTGTGAACGGAAGGTGGTTGCCGGATGAAACGAAAGGGAAGTCCTGGCTTCTAAACCTTCCCCCGGGAAAAGCCCTGGTAGTGGATTCGGAAATTTTTGCTTTTCGAAGTTCGAAAAAACCTCTGACGTCCTATTTTGAAAAGGGAGTATTGCAAACGGAACGGGTGTTGAACGATTGGTCAACTGAACCAATTCAGGCGCATCTGTTGCACTATCCATGGGATTTTATTTATCGTAACGGTGAACAAATTATCCGGGAATTTAACCGGAACATTAGAGAGGGGCGTGTGGAAGGCCGACTGGATTCCGGGGTTCACCTGCTCAATCCCGTAGCCATCTATCTGGCACCGGAAAGCCGGGTGATGCCAGGGGTGGTGCTGAATGCCGAAAACGGTCCCATCTGGATTGATCGGGGAGCACATGTCATGCCCAATGCCGTGCTGGAAGGACCTTTGTATATTGGTCCTCGGAGCCTGATTAAAGCAGGAGCAAAAATTTACGAGAATACCAGCATTGGTCCGGTGTGTAAGGTGGGAGGCGAGGTGGAAGAAACCATTATTCAGGGTTACTCCAATAAACAGCACGATGGTTTTTTAGGACATGCGTTTCTGGGAAGCTGGGTGAATCTGGGTGCGGATACCAACAATTCCGACTTGAAGAATCATTACGGAGAGATTACTGTTTTTCTGAATGGCTATCCGGTGAAGACGGGAAAGCAATTTTTGGGGTTAATAATGGGCGATCATTCCAAGTCTGCCATTAACACCATGTTTAATACCGGCACAGTGGTTGGGGTGAGTTGTAATGTTTACGGGGAAGGATTTCCACCTTCGTTTATTCCCTCCTTTTCCTGGGGAGGCAGCGGACGCCTGCGAGAATATAATTTTAACAAAGCGCTTCAGGTGGCCGAAATTGTCATGGGGCGCCGGCAGGTGACTTTCGACGAACGGATGAAAAATCTGTTTAAAGCGGTTCGAAATCTGGCATGGGAAATTGAAAATCGAGTCAGGGTACGATGATGAAAACGAAATATGCACTGGGTATCGACATCGGAGGTACCTCCATTAAATATGGAATTTGTTCCGATAGCGGAGAACTGGTTCATCAGGGGGCGGTGGATACGCTGGCTACTTCTCCCAGAGAAGAGATTCTGGAGCAAATTGCTGGAATTATTGAGCAGGGGTTGCACCAGGCAGAAGAATTGGGGATTGAACTGTCGGCAGTGGGCATTGGTACCCCGGGAAGCGTCGATGTAGAGCGCGGATTTCTCATGGGCGGAACCCCGAATTTTAAATACTGGCGGGATGTTCCTATTGCCGAAACACTGGAAAAAAAGTTTCGTTTGCCCATCTACGTGGACAACGATGCCAACGTCATGGCTTTTGGAGAATTCAAATTCGGAGCGGGGCGACATAAGCAAAATGTGGTGGCGATTACTCTGGGAACTGGCATTGGGAGTGGGATTATTATCGATGGAGAACTTTATCGGGGAACCAATTATGCCGGAGCCGAACTGGGACACATGAGCATTGATTATCGCGGTTTAAAGTGCAATTGTGGTGGGATCGGATGCTGGGAATTATATGCTTCCGCCACCGCGATGATTCGCGATTACAACGCTCGAAAACCGGCTCAACCGGTACGAAATACCCGGGAACTGTTCGAACGCTATTATCAGAACGAGAAAGAAGCACAGGAAACGGTCTCCCAAACTCTGGTGTACTTAGGAGCAGGACTGGCAAATATCATTAACATTTTTAATCCGGAGATGATTATTGTGGGGGGCGGGGTAAGTGAAGCGGGGGATTGGTTTGTGGAATTGGCTGCCCGGGAGGCATTTCGTCGGGCCATGCCCACCAGTGCCAGCGGGGTAGAAATTTGTCGGGCACAATTGGGAAATCGAGCAGGCATGCTAGGTGCGGCTGCGTTTGCTCTGCACATGGCGGATAAAAAAGTACCGGCGCTATGAAACTGCCCACCATACAGCCGGGAGCAGGAATCGGAGTGGTGGCACCCGGGGAGTGGGTACGACCGAAGGACATTCAATCGGCTGTGGACCTTTTGAAAGAACAGGGATATCGCATCTATTATGGCAACCATCTGTTCGATCAGCATCGGTATTTTTCCGGTACGGTTGCACAACGGGTCAGCGATATTCACCAGTTTTTATATGATAAAAAGGTTCAGGCTATTTATGCCGCCCGTGGCGGTGTGGGGAGCGCTCAGTTATTACCCCATCTGGATTGGCAAACCTGGCAAAAAAATAAAAAATTGCTTATCGGATTTAGCGACATAACCGCCTTGCAATGGGGGATATGGGGGAAAATCGGTGTTCCTTCCATTTCTGGCATGACCTTAACCCTCCAGCTTCAACCCGGCAATCCCTATCTTTCTTTATTTTTTAAAATGCTTTCCGGTAAACATCAGCAAATTACCGCCGCAGAACTTTCTCATGAAAAGGTGCAGGTGGCGCGCTCCGGCACTGCCGAAGGTATTTTGATGGGGGGAACGCTTACCATCATCAATTCCCTCCTGGGGACCCCTTACTTCCCCCAATTTGATCAACCGCTTATTTTGTTTTTAGAAGATGTTAAAGAACCACTATATCGGCTGGAACGCTTATTGGTGCAATTGCAACAGGCAGGTGTACTTCGACAGGTTGCGGGACTCATTCTGGGGCGATTTTTATGGCAGGAGGGGCAGCATTCCCTATGGCCGATTGTAGAATATTTGTTCCCGCCCGATATTCCGGTTATTGTCAACTTTCCCTACGGTCATTTTCCTGATTCCTGCCCTTTGCCGGTGGGGGTCCGGGCGCGGCTGCAAACCGATCCGTTTATCCTTTCCTGGAATTGACAGAATG
>CAZBWV010000053.1:0-10012 GCA_964495805.1 uncultured Calditrichaceae bacterium | reverse complement strand
TAAATATGATTGGTGCCATTTTTCATCTTCTGCAAAAACTTTTTCTTATCATGATTATCCTGGAATTAATGAACACCGTACTGACTTATTTAAAAGAACACACGATTCCTCTGGAACCTTTCATCGTCATCGGAATTATTTCCGCACTGCGCAAATTGCTCATGGCAGGAGCGCATATTTCCATTATGGAAGGGGAGAGTATTAACGAAGTTTTATTTGACCAGTATTTGTACGAAATTGGACTGAATACACTGGTAGTGCTGGTACTGGTGGTTGCGTTGTATCTGGTAAAGCGCTACAAAGGGTACCGTAAATTAACCTGACGGATATTGGATGTCAGTACAGGTCATTTCGGGACTTGCCTCACATTCTCCCGCCGGTGCAAAATCGACATGAGCAACGTAGAAAATGATTTGCAATCCCTTCCGGGTAAAACTAAATTTCTCCGCAGTTTAAGCAACGGAATTTTCAGTCGTACAGGAGTGTACCTTGGCCTCATTCGTGCATTTACATAATCACAGCCATTACAGTTTATTGGATGGTGCCATGGATATTAAGCGCATGATGGCACGTGCTGCCGAGCTCAAGTTCGAAGCGCTGGCGCTTACTGACCATGGCAACATGTTTGGTGTGCTGGATTTTTACCTCACAGCCAAACAGTATGGAATTAAACCCATCATCGGGATGGAAGCTTACATTGCCCCTGGTTCCCGGAAAGAACGAAAGGGTGGGGGCAAAGGGGGGAAACAGGCACATTACCATCTGGTGCTTTTGGCCAAGAATAAAACAGGATATCGAAATTTGATGAAACTCTCCAGCATTGCCTATCTGGAAGGGTTTTATTATAAACCGCGCATCGACAAAGAAGTGTTGCGCCAGTACCACGAGGGGATTATTGCTACTTCCGCCTGCATGAAAGGAGAAATCTTCCAGAAACTGAATAATGTGGATAAGCAAGAAGCCATCAAAGCGGTGGAAGAGTATCTGGACATCTTTGGAGACGACTTCTACCTGGAGATTCAGAATCACCATATCCCTGAAGAAGCAGGCTACGAAAATATTTACAAATTAGCCCGGGAAATGGGCGTTCCGGTGATTGCAACCAACGACAACCATTACCTGCTCAAGGGCCAGCATTCTTCTCACGACATCCTGCTTTGCATTCAGTCCGGTAAAACGGTAAAGGACACCAACCGGATGCGCTACAACACCACTGAACTGTATCTGAAAAGCGAACAGGAGATGTATGAGCTGTTTAAAGATAAACCGGACGTTCTGGAGCGCACCCTGGAGGTAACCGAAAAGTGCAACCTGGAAATCGAAACCGGCCAGATTTTGCTTCCTAAATTTCCTCTTCCCCCTGAATTTAAAGATAAAACATTGGATGATTATTTACGGCACGAAGCATTTGAAGGACTGGCAAAGCTTTATCCGAAAATTACTCCGGAGATTCAGGAACGGTTGGAATATGAGCTGGAAACGATTCAGAAAACCGGATATGCGGGATATTTTCTGATTGTTAAAGATTTTATTGATTTTGCGCGTAGTCAGGATATTCCGGTAGGTCTGGGACGCGGGTCAGCGGCAGGGAGTCTGGTAGCATATGCCCTGGGAATTACCCGGGTGGATCCCCTTCGATACGATTTACTGTTCGAACGATTCCTGAATCCGGAGCGGGTAACTATGCCGGATATTGACATAGACTTCTGTTACGAACGGCGGGAAGAGGTCATTGAATACGTGCGACGGAAATACGGTGAAAAAAACGTTGCCCAGATTATTACTTTTGGAACCATGGCTTCCAAAGGAGTTATTCGGGACGTAGCCCGAGCACTGGGAATGGAGTACGCCCTGGCCGACCGGATTTCCAAACTAATCCCGGTGCATCAGGGCAAACCCATGCCCCTTCAGGAAGCGCTGGAAAAGATTCCCGAACTTCGAGAGATGAACGAAAGCGGAGACCCCGTCTTTAAAGAACTGATTAAACACTCTCTGGTGCTGGAAGGACTGGCGCGTCACGCTTCCATTCATGCTGCCGGAATCATCATTGCACCGGAAGACATTACCAATTATGTCCCCCTGTACCAGGCGGAAGAAAAAGGTCAGAAAATTATTGCCACCCAATTCACCATGACCGGTTGCGAAACCATCGGTCTGCTGAAAATGGACTTTTTGGGGCTACGCACACTGACCGTGGTTCATGATACGGTGCAAATGCTCAGGAAAAAAGGCATCCGGGTGGATCCGGATAATTTACCACTGGACGATAAAGAAACGTACGAACTTTTTGCAGAAGGAAACACGGTAGGCATCTTCCAGTTCGAAAGTTCGGGCATGCAGGAATATCTGCGCAAGCTCAAACCCAACCGGATTGAAGACCTGATTGCCATGAATGCTCTGTATCGCCCGGGACCTATGGATAATATCGACTCCTACATTGCCCGAAAACACGGAAAAGAGAAAATCGAATATCTGCATCCCAAACTGGAACCCATCCTGAAAGAGACTTACGGAATCATTGTTTATCAGGAACAGGTGATGCGGATTGCATCGGAGCTTGCCGGGTTCAGCCTGGGAAAAGCCGATATTTTGCGCCGGGCGATGGGAAAGAAAAAGGTTGAGGTGATGGAGAAGCTCAAAGTGGAGTTTCTCCAGGGATGTCAGGCCAATGGAATTGATGAAAAAACAGCCAACGATATTTACGAGTTAATCTTCAAGTTTGCCAAGTACGGTTTCAATAAATCCCATTCGGCTGCCTACGCCATTCTGGCTTATCAAACCGCTTATCTCAAGCGACACTATCCCGCAGAATTCATGGCAGCCACCATGACTTCGGAAATCAACAATTCCTCCCGAATAGCCGAATTAATTGAAGCATGCCGGGGCATGGGGCTGGAAATTTTACCACCGGATGTGAACATCTCCGGCGCCAAGTTTGAAGTGCCGGAACCGGGCAAAATCAGCTTCGGTCTGGAAGCAATTAAAAACGTGGGCAAAGCGGCTATTCACTCCATTATCGAAGCCCGAAACGAACACGGCAAATTCAAGAATATCTTCCATTTACTCCAGCATGTGGATCTACGCAGCGTAAACAAGAAGATTCTGGAAGCGCTGGTTCAGGCCGGTGCCCTGGATTCATTAGAGGGGAATCGGGCGCAAAACTTCCTGGCCATCGAAACGGCAATCAGTTTCGCTCAGAAGTTTCAGAGCCGGGCACAAAACAAATCGCAGATTACCCTATTTGAACTGCTGAACACCGGAGAATCGGAAGGGAAAGCGGAGGATGAGTTTACTACCTATCCGCCGCTCCCCGATGTGCCGGATTGGCCATTGCAGGAGAAACTGGAACGGGAGAAGGAATTATTAGGCTTCTATATCAGCGGTCATCCCCTGGATAAATTCAGGAAGGAAATCGAGCTGTTTAGCAATCTGGACTGGAATAATCCCCAGACGTTTACCGAAAATCGGGAAGTTCGCACTGCCGCCATCATTTCGGCTGTGAAAACCCACCTGGATCGCAAAGGGAACATCATGGCGTTCGTCACGCTGGAGGATAAGTTCAATTCCTTCGAAGCGGTGGTCTTCTCTTCGGTGTACGAGAAATACAGCTCTTTTATCTCCAAGGGCGAAATGGTGTTTGTGCGCGGCCGGGTGAGTGAATCCACCGAAAAATCATTCAAAATGCTCTGCGACGAGATTTTTCCCCTCTCTGAGGTACGCAACCGAATGGCGCAGGGATTACAATTGACCATCCAGACCGGAAAAGTGGATGAACGTCTGGTGGATGAACTCCATCATATTATGAAGCAATATCCGGGTACCATACCCGTTTTCTTCGACATCCGTCCCAACGGGAACGGTACCGGATTTTTAATGAAATCCCAGAAATTTCGCGTGGTGCTAACAGACGAATTTATTGAGAAGCTCCAACAGTTACTGGGTGCAGAGAATGTACAAATTAAAGTAAGTTGAGGACACTAACGTGCGGGCAGTTATTCAGAGGGTGAGTCAGGCTTCGGTGGAGGTGGATGGTAAATTAGTTGGTGAGATTGGCAATGGGCTGGTTGTGCTGTTAGGAGTACACCAGAACGATGAGGAAGCAGACCTGGAATACCTGGTAAAAAAAATCCCGGACCTGCGAATTTTTGAAGATGCGGAAGGGAAAATGAATTTAAGTTTGCGGGAAGTCAACGGAGCGATTCTGGCTATATCTCAATTCACTCTTTACGCCAATACACGCAAGGGACGACGCCCAAGTTTTATTGAAGCCGCTCCACCGGAAAAAGCCGAACCCATGTACCAGCGATTCATCCAGCGTTTACAGGAAGAAGGAATTCCCGTGCAACAGGGGAGTTTCGGTGCCATGATGCTGGTGAAAATCTGGAATCAGGGACCGGTAACCATCATTCTGAATAGCGAGGACAGACTAAAACCGCGCCGATAAAAGGGAACTTCCTGAGAAATGAATCATTAAGGAAAAAACAGACCGAAAACATCTGGGTGGTTTATGAAAAAGAACACACATTCCAGTTTCTGGGTTCGATGGATTAAGAAAACATTGTTGTACCTGGGAATTTTTGTTCTTCTGGTATTGCTGATGGATTTTATTGTGATGCCACTTTACACCAAGCACGGCTGGGAATATGAATTACCGGATGTTACCGACAAACCGCTGGAAGAAGCCATGGAGATATTAAAAGCAGACGGATTTCATCCCATCATACAGGATTCAGTATATGATGAGCAGTTTCCTCCCGGACATATCGTTCAACAGAATCCCCTGCCGTTTACCCGTGTTAAAAAGGGGCGCCGGGTGTACCTGGTGGTGAGTATCGGCGAAAAACCTCATTATGTGCCCCGCCTCATCGGTTTAACCCCACAAGATGCGAAATTTCGTTTAAAAGACGAGGGGCTGGAACTGAATCGAATTATTTACGCGTTTTCCGATATGTATCCCCGGGGAGTCGTGATCAACCAATCCATTCCGCCGGGAGAGATGGTGAAAAAAAATCAGAAGATAAACATCACGGTTAGCCTGGGACCCGCACCTACTTCTCTGGAGGTTCCTAATCTGGTGGGAAAAAGTCTGGAGAGTGCACGCAAAGAACTGGAAGCAGTTGGCATCCGACTGGGTAGAATTAAATATGTATATAAGCCCAATTTGGTCCCGGGCACTATTCTGAATCAGTCGGTGTCTCCCGGAGTCAATGCATCCAGGGTGGATTCGCTGGATTTAATCGTTAGCACGGACGAGAAGTCGGATCAATCCGAAACCAACGAAAACTCACCGGCTCCATAAAACATATTCTTGAACGGGGCACCCGGGTAATACTCAAATAATTCATTGATTTTGGCAAACAAAGGCTATATCATTGATCGAACAGATAAATTGTGGTAAACACGTGAAGCAGGTGATTCATTTTTTTCTACTACTCTGGTTATGGTTTTTCTGGTCCTTACCGTGCTTGGCCGGAGAATTAAATTTTCGTAAGTATGCTGGTGAATTTATGGAAATTGGGGTGGCGCCCCGGGCACAGGGGATGGGTGGAGCTTTTGTTGCTGTAGCAAACGATATTAGTGCAACCTATTACAATCCCGCGGCGCTAACCAACCTGAAGGGAATGCAACTCTCCTTTATGCATACCCAGCAAATGATTGCCTCAGTCAATTACGATTATCTGGCATTTGGAAAATCCCTGGCCCAAAATCGAGTTTTTGGTTTAAGCATCATTCGGTTGGGAGTGGATAATATTAAAGACAGCCGGCAGGCACTGATTTATTTACAGAACGATCCGGATAACTGGCGATTGGATTGGTCGAAAATCACCACGTTTAATGCCGCCGATTACATTTTAAATCTGTCCCTGGCTCAACAAACTCACGCCGGATGGTCGTTGGGAGGCACCCTGAAAATCATTCGACGAAACATTGCCGACCACTCCGCCAATGGAATTGGATTGGATATTTCTGCCTATCGGAAATTTCGCTCACGGATTACTCTGGGAGCGGCATTGAAGAATGTAACCACCACTTTCATCTCCTGGGATACCGGGGAAAAAGAGCTGGTAGCACCGGCATTATTTACGGGAGTAAGCTATCTGTGGGAATTTTCGTCTTTTCACTTAACCTTTCAACCAGCCGTGGACCTGATTGTAAGGGGAGAAAGTCGAGCAAAAAGCGCCAGCATGTCTGCCGGTCCCATCAGCCTGGATTTTGCTGCTGGCATTGAGGTAAATTACTACCAGCTCCTTTATTTCCGAAGCGGCGTGGACGAAATTCAGCGGCTTAATCTGGGAATTGGCATCCAGATTCCTCACATCCGCATCGACTACTCTTTTACGAATTACGATTATGAACTGGGGAACAGCCACCGCATTGGCTTAATTGTGATGTTGTGAAAATCCTAAAAATGGGTTGAATTCCGAAAGAATGAAATTTAACTTATTTTAACAAATAAAGGAAATCGGAAGCGAGGACGCAGTTTGAAAATACAACAAATATTCGGAACCCTGCTAATTGCATTTTTACTGTCTAACCCGCTTCAGTCCGCTTTTCGTGGTTCCGTCAGTGCGTTCTACGCCAGTCCTGTCCCCATTTGTGGCACACCTCAGGCATCCAGACTCAATAGTCGTGTCTATCTGGAAGAACTCAAACGAACTGATTTCTCAGAATATCTGAAATTTCTGGAAACTATTGAATTTGTCAAACATTATAATTCTCAAAGTAAAAACACCAAAAACTTCTGGGCATACAATTTCAAAACCAAAAAGTACTATCTGGTCCAGGCCACTTTACGGAAACAGGGACCAATCACCAACATCTGGGTTGAAGACGAAAGCTGGAATAACGGATACGTGAATCAGGAAATTGTGGACTCTGTTTATCAACGCCTGGTTAATCGCACCAACTCCCAATCCATTAATCCGAATGAAGGAATTATTAAAATTGACACCACGTTGTTCGGGCAACCCCCTAATTACGATGGGGATGGAGTGGTGGACTTTTTGATTCTGAATATAATTGATGATTTCGATTCCACTGCTTCCAACAGTCCGTTTATTGCCGGATATTTTTCCCCGGAGGATCAGACGAACAATCCCACCAGCAACCAGATGGACCTGATGTATCTGGATTCGTATCCCGGGATTTACTACAATGGGAGTTACCATCCCGATCGCGTCATGGCGACGACCGCCCATGAATTCCAGCACCTGATTCATCATCATTACGATACCAACGAAGAAACCTGGTTAAACGAAGGGCTTTCGCAGCTGGCCAGCACCTACTGCGGATATGGGTTGGATTATCCGGGATTGTATTTGCAAAATACCAACCAGAGCCTGACTTCCTGGTCCGGAGAGGTAAAAGACTATGCGCGGGTGCAGTTGTGGACTCTTTATTGTGCGGAACAGTTGGGATTAAATTTCATCAAAACGCTGGTGAGTCGTCCCGAACATGGCGTAAACAGTTTTAACATTGCCATGCAGCAGGTGGGCTTATCCGGCACTATGGATGATGTGTTTGTAAACTGGACTCTGGCAAACTGGTTAAATTCAACCAGTCTTGACCCGGCATATGGCTATTATCAGCCGGAAGCCATTGGCTTACGGGCAAGTGTGGACAGCCTCATTTATCGGTTTCCTCAATCCGTTTCGGGAAGCATCCAGAAGTATGCGGTGGTATATCACAAGTTTCGGGGCAGAGATTCTTTAAGGGTTCTGTTTTCCACAATGCCCCCGGCAACGTTCTGGCTAACGGGTACGGAAACCGCACCGAAAATTTCCGAAGTGTTTTATCCATCTATCGATGAACCCGGATTTAGTGAGGACAGCAGTTATGTGCTGGTACTTATCGGGTTAGGCAGTCAAAGCAATTACAGCTACCAGGCATTTGCCCGATATTCCCTGAACTATTTTGAGCTGGCTTACGATGGTGGGCAACCGGGGATTAATTTGCTTTATACCGGGATTGCCGCCAACATTTTTAAAATTCCCGACAATAATCTTTCGCTGGAAAAAGTAAAGTTCTGGAATGTAAATCCCCGAAATCATGTGCTCATCCGGGTATATGAGTCGGACGCTGATCAGAGTCCGGGGAACGAATTAATCTCTCCCATCGATACCACAGTTGCCATTGGCGGAGGCTGGGTGGAAGTAAAACTACCCAATCCGGTTGAGAATTTACAAAAAGACGAAAATATTTATGTTGGGGTGGAAGTTTTTTATTCCAATCATGGTCTCGGATATGAAGATACGGACACACCGGGTTACAGTTTTCTGGAACAGAACGGCATCTGGTATCCGTTGTCCAGCTTCCAGCTGGGTGGGGGAGAACCTGCAGATGGGGTCTGGTTAATCCGTGCGGTGTTTTCCGGTCTGGTCCTTTCGGATAGCATCCCTCAACCGGAACCGGAAGGAGATTTTCATTTAATCGGGCACAGTCCCAATCCCCAATGGTTGATGAATTCTGACGCTCAGTTTCAGTTTTACACTCCCACTGCAGGAAAAGCCCGGTTCGAACTTTACGATGTATTGGGACAACAGGTAGTTAGCGTGGAAAAGCATGTCGGTGCAGGGGAAAACCGTTTTTATTGGAGGGAAACCGATTTAAGTTCTCAGATATCCTCCGGCATTTATTTCTACCGAATTATATTTACGGATGATTCGGGAAAACAGACTTCTTCGGAAGTTCGCAGAACCGTTCTGTTGAAGTGACCGCTTTTGAAAAATTCCCGCATCATGAATCAACCCGAACTGGAATAAGTTGAACCAGTCCTTTTTGAATCTCTTCCGTATTTGAAGCAACGATTCCGTGAATTCCAAATTTCTCAGCGGTTTTTATGTTCTCTTCCGAATCATCAATAAAAATTATTTCTTCTCCGGGGCAACGGAGCTCCTGTAAAATCGTTTCGAACACACGGGGATGGGGTTTGTTGTAACCAATTTGGTACGATAAAAAAAATCGTTCGAAATATTGTACAAAGCGGTAGTTTCGGGTTACCACATTCCAGTGCCAGGGGTCGGTATTGGAACAGATGGCAAGCTTGTAATCTGTGGCCAGCGATCGGACCAGATTCTCAATCCCCGGTTTTGGTTCTCCTATCACCTCTTCCCAGATACGAACAAATTCCTCCAGCGAAATCTGGCAAGGGTATTGCCGAATCATTTTTCGATAAAATGCATCGGGAGTGTATTTTCCGGCCATAAAATCCAGGTGAAGCTGCGATAGGAAAAACGATTGAACCGTTTTGATCGGTTGCCCGCATCTTTGAGCAAAATGTTTCATGGTTCGTTCAGGATGAATGTCCACCAGAACATTTCCCAGATCGAAGATGATGTGCCGAATGGGTTGCATAGTACCTCCATGAAAAATTGCATGGTTAAGATAGATGATTCATTGGTTTTGTGCAACGTTTGATGAAAATGGTGGGCTCAGCGCCTCCCTCCGGGAGGCGGGGTTTTTGGTTTTTTGACATGATGAACAGGATTTTCAGGATTAAATTAAATTTTTGATTTTTGGTGAAACCAAACAGATAGTTGAGTTTTAAGGCTATATCATAAAAATTAAAAATGAATCCTGTCTTATCCTGTATATCCTGTCCAAAAATTCTTTTTTAAGGACAAGCCGGATGGGGATGAGATCCCTCGACTCCGCTGGCGCTCCGCTCGGGGTGACAGGGCAGTCTGCTGTCATTCCGACTGGAGCGACGAACGCAGTGAGGAGCGGAACGGAGGAATCTCTGGAGAACGTAACCCTGTCCATCCAGCTTGATTTTTTTAGACAGGATTGACAGGATTTTCAGGATGATTAAAATATTTTAACGTTTGATTTATTTTCAATATTTTAAACCTGTTCTATCCTGTTAATCCTGTCCAAAAATTCTTTTTTCAGGGCAAGCCTGATGGGGATGAGACCCCTCGACTCCGCTGGCGCTCCGCTCGGGGTGACAGGGCAGCTTGCTGTCATTCCGACTGGAGCGACGAACGGAGTGAGGAGCGAAACGGAGGAATCT
>CAZBWV010000052.1:0-87336 GCA_964495805.1 uncultured Calditrichaceae bacterium | reverse complement strand
CCGTATTCTCATCCAATTTCCTGAAGCTATCGCACTCACTCGATTCATATATCCTGAATTTAAATTGGTAAAGAATTTACCAAATCGCACAATAACAAACGGGGTTCTTCCATTCTCAGGAAGAACCCCGTAGAATACTTTATTTCACCAGAACCATTTTGGTCATCCGCTGATCCGTCGAGGTGCTCACTTTCAGAATGTAAATACCGCTGGGTTGTGAACTGGCATCCCAGGTTAAAGTGTATTCACCCGGAGTTAGCACACCCCGATGCAACTGAGCGACTTTCTCGCCTAACACGTTGTACACCGCGACATCCACCAGATCCTTCTTGTTCAGCAGGAATTTGATGTTAGTCTGCGGGTTGAACGGGTTGGGATAGTTCTGGAACACGGTGAAGCTGGTGGGCACCGTCTGGGAGTTCTGTTCGATGCTACTCCAGGGTGCCGGGAAGTTTTTCGCTTCGGCCAGATAGTACCACTGGACGTGGTCGGCCAGCATCTCCACAGGCGGAGGCAACGGACGGGAGAGATCGGCAATCATGTAACCGATATATGTCTTGCCGTTATCGGATTCGTACCATTTGGCACGTGTAGAAAGACGCACCCCATACACACATACGCTGTTATCTTCCACCACATGCAGCGGTTCGGACCAGGTTACCCCACCATCTTTGGAGAGAGAGGCCCACAGGTCCAGATTGAAATCATCGCCACCACTTCGGCGTGGTACCGGGGAGGGAGTCAGATCGGTGCGACCACGATCCACCCAGGCCGTGTACAGGTTACCCTGTTCATCGTAACTGATATCGATTTCGTTGGTAAACGTGTAATTACCCAGGGAGTCGCCTTCCAGGAAACCAGCAGGCCAGTAAATTCGGGCCATATTCCAGGTCTGACCATGATCGGCACTGTACAGATGCCAGAATCCGGACCATTTGGGATGCGGATAATACCCACCACTGGCAGCGGGCACACCCCAGCCCAGGGTTCCCACGAAATGAATCACATTATCCGGAGTGATGATCATATCAAAATCATAAGTAAACAACAATTCCGCCGGACCCACATAATAGGTACCGGTTTCGGGATTGATGATGGAGTCAGCCAGCGTAATCTGATCAGGAATTCCCAGATCACTCCATTCAAAGCGCACAGGTGTATTCCAGGTCTGGCCATAATCGTCGGTGGTACACAAAATTACTTTGAAATCCTGATCGGCAGAACCGACATAATATCCTGTGGACATCCAGGCACCGAAGCCACCGGTTCCCCAATAAAAAATGGGATTATTCATTTCGAAAAGGGTTTTGGGCCAGTTAATCACCGCATCATTGAACGTCCAGGTACTCAGATCGGTGCTGGTGCCATGCACCCAGGTGAAGTCACCTTCGTTTAAATGGCATTCCCACACACCACCATAATGATATGTTCCACTTGCATCTTTCACTACCGAACTACTCCCTAACCACAAACCACCGACACCGGGGCCAGGATTCGGAGTAACATTTACCGGATTAATAAAACCACCGGCAAACGGTCCCCAACCGAATAGGTCGAAGCTGATGTATCCATCAGAAACTTCGGTGGGAGGACTACCGGACATGTACTGATTCCAGACCGGAACCGGGCCCATATCGGTGGCGACAAAGCTCGGATAACGACCACCAATCCCATAAGGAGACAGGTTGTTAATATAATCGAAAAAAGTCATGTTGTCGTAGGAAAAGCCTGCATCCACATCCAATTCCATAACGCCGATAATCCCGGTATTGGGATCGCCCGGTACGTACTTCCGGTAACAGGCACCAACCCATGGTTTTCCACTGGCATCTACGGCCAGGTCCACCGAATGCATCTGGCTGACATACCAGCCATAACCATTCCGTGCGGAGTCAAACAGAACCGAATTCATCAAATTCGGCGCACTCATGGTTCCTTTGGCAACCTGATAGTTGGATAAAGGTCGCTCAAACGGTCGGGGCGCCTTTACCTCTTTTTTCATTTTGTACGGAACAAACTTTGTCTGGGCAGCCCCCGAGAAACTAAACCAAACAAACAATGTGGCTAAAACAACTAACCATAGTACCCGGAACCTCATATTTTACCTCCTTAAATTAGTGATAAATAATTAAATTAATTAAAAATAAAGTACCCATCCCATCAAACAATACTTTTTCAAATATAAAAATTGAATTAAATTAATCAAGAAGTTTGTTAAAATTTAACTTTTTTTTCACACGCACAACGAACTTTTTTACCCTGTGTTTGTCTTATTTTTAAATTAATGATACGAATCGAAACCACCTTTCCCCATCCTGTACCGAATTTTTCACCAAGATGTGGAACTTAACACATAAAGGGTCGGGGATTTCATTCATGTAACTGGAATCAACAAAGAATATACTGCACAACGTAAAAAATTATGAACAACCTTCACTTTTCTACTGCGAACTTTATGAAATTTAACTTTACCTTCCTTTTTCTTCTGGCTCCACGAAGCGAAAAACAGGTTAATCTTCCAATAAACCAGGATAGTATTCTGCGATTTTTTGCAGGGTTTCTTCTCCAATATCCAGGAACTCCACCCCAATGTGATATTCATCTTCCCGGACTTTTTCCACATGGCGCACCCTTCCCGGTATGTGAATCACATCGTCTCCCACCGCCAGATGCAGCGATACTTTCGCCTCTACCGGAAACGAATGGCGATCGGTCATTTGAATACCAGTTCTGCTCAGATTCTGGCTCAGCGCCATCCCTGATAGCACCACCTGATCCTGCTCGTCGTACAAATCGTACGAAATGAAGTGTTGAGCTTCAATTCGAGAGGATTTCCTCAGCTCCTGGTTCATGAATTCCCCCATGGTTTGTTGGTAATATATTCTCTGATCCTGGGAGATAAAAATATTTTTTCAGTATTGAAATTTTTTAATTGCGACAATAACAATTCAATTTTTTGCTCCATGGTCTGATGCTTGTTCAGAAAAAAGAAGGGTTCTCCTTCTACCAGGCAGTAACCGCCTCGAAATCGCCCCGTTTCCACCCGCACGGTAATCCCTAATTTACCGTACACCTGGCACAGGTCGTCAAAGAGCTCCTGTTGTGCAGGGGTAATTTTCTCCGCAAAACGTCGTTTTTTTCGTCGCTTATAAGTATTCATCCAGTCCGTTCTTTTTTAACTCTTCCACCACTTCTTTTACATCCTGACTTCGGGAGCGGCGTGTGACCAGCAATGCATCTCCCGTATCAACAATAATTAAATGATGGACCCCCACCAATGCAACCAGTTTATCCGGTGCATAAACATAATTTTCCCCCGAATCCACAGAAACGATATGCTTTACATTGCCTGCGTTTTTATTCCGATCCTTGGTTGCGATTTCATATACCACTTCCCAGCTCCCCACATCGTTCCAGCCCATATCAGTGGGAATGACATAAACATTCTCTGCCGTTTGCATCACACCGTAATCTATGGAAATGCCCCGAATCCGACGGTACACATCTTCCACGGCAGCCATGAGAGAAGGTTTTCCCCAGTGTTGTTTGATTTCGTTCAGCCCCTCGTGGAGTTCAGGTAACTTTTCTTCTATTTCCCTTAAAATGGTGGAGGTTCGCCAGATGAACATGCCACTGTTCCAGTAAAAATCGCCGCTCTCTAAAAACCGTTCTGCCGTCTCCCGATTGGGTTTTTCGGCAAACGTCTTCACCCGATAAATATTGTGGTTATTAAAGGAGCTGACCATCTCGCCCCGCTGAATATAACCATATCCCGTGGCGGGATAGGAGGGTTCAATTCCCAGGGTAATCAGGCCGCCGGACTCGTAGGCAAAATCGGCGGCATGACGAATGACCTGCTGAAATTCCTGTACATTCTGAATCAGATGATCTGCCGGAAGAACCACCATCACCCCATCGGCATCAATTTGTTGAATTCGGGAAGCAGCCAATCCAATACAGGGGGCGGTATTCCGACCAAAGGGTTCTAAAATAAAATTTTCATCCTGAAGCTCGGGTAACTGCTGATGAATTATCTCCTTCTGTTCCCGGTTGGTCACAATCAATACATTCTCAGGTTCTATTAATCCATCCAGACGTCGAAAAGTCGCCTGAATCATGGTTTCGTCATCAATGATGTTTAACACCTGTTTGGGATTTTTGGCACGACTCCGGGGCCAGAAGCGAGTACCAACCCCACCTGCCATCAGCACTGCAAACACTCTCATAGCACTCCCTTTCTATTTCTGGTTCAGTTGTAATAAGGTACCGTATTCCTGTACGCGCTCTTTTACCAATGGATCATCCGGAACTTCTTTCATCACCGCCAACAGATATAATTTTGCTGCCTGATAATTTTTCTGGTGAACATAGGTGTCGATAAGATTGATCCAGGGAATAATATATTGGGGTTTCAGCTTCAAAGCCATTTTGTAATGGGAGATTGCTTCGCGATAACGTCCCAGAGTATCCAGAATATACCCCAGATTGTTGTGAACCTGAGGATGATTGGGGTTTTTTTTCAGTGCTTTCTTTAAACAATAAATGGCACTATCGGTTTCTCCATAATAAAAATAAGCAACTCCCAGATTATTCCAGGCATCCACATAATTGCTATCCAGACTTAGCGCTTTTTTGTAAAGCTGAATCTGCAATTCCAGACTATCTTTCCGAACGGCATCTTCAAACAGCTCCCAGGCAGATACTTTCAGTTTTCCTTCCAGAATTTCCCGGGTTTTATCCCGATTCAACTCTGCCTGACGGTAAGCCGGATTTATCTTCAGCGATTTATCGAAATATTTTAATGCTTCGGAATAATTGCCCTGCAAAAAGTACATGTATCCCAGATTATTCCAGGCCTGGTAATATGCAGTGTCTTTTTTTACTGCAAGGGAGAAATAATGAATCGCACTATCCAGTTTACCGCTTCGATGAAAAGCCAATCCGATAAAGTTGTACACCTCGGCATCATCAGGAATAAACCGAAGTGCT
This sequence comes from uncultured Calditrichaceae bacterium, assembly GCA_964495805.1. GTDB lineage: Bacteria > Calditrichota > Calditrichia > RBG-13-44-9 > RBG-13-44-9 > JALXCH01. The sequence goes on along the minus strand of CAZBWV010000052.1, from coordinate 82,347 downwards.
TTTTCCCATTTCTGAATGGCTTTCGAATATTGATGGGTCTGATAAAAATCAATTCCATCGCTCACGTAATTTTCCGCAATGATGGCTTTTTCTTCTTCGCTGAGTTCCGGAGGTTTGCTTTTAAAGAGATGGGAACACCCGGAGAAAAAAACAATCCACACAAAAAATAAAATGAAATATTGGTTTCTCATAATTTCTCGACTTTAATGGGATAAAAATATATGAAAGGGAGGCGAGTATTTCAAGCTAAAATCCGAAGTTCGGCAAAATAATTCCAAAAACATCCCACATTGAGGAATAAGTAAACGAGTGTGTTCGTTTTGTAACATCCGGAACAATTGGACCGGGATATACCCACGGTAGTTCAAATTTAAAAAAGAGAAACAACTCGTTACCATCCTGATAAAATTTCACACCGAAAATTTAAGGAAGAAATACTCCACAATTTCTTCCATGAGCAATGAATCAATTGAAAAAAATATGATTTATGAAAATTGGTGCTTTTCCCTTTATTTTTCTTCCATTCCAGCATTCCATCCGCATTTAATCATATATTATTTTATTCATTCTGGAATTTTTTCCTTGACAATTAAGAAAAAAATGATATATTTAATACGTGATATTTTCAAATATAAAAATAGCATGTGTGATGATTCTCCAATCGACATTGTGTGAACAATCCTTGCGCCGATCGCTACAAATACCCTAATCTTGCTTTCACGAATAGACCCCGGGTTCTCAACTCCGATATTTCTGATGACCACTGATGAGAAGAGCGGAAAAATATTTACTTCATTTGTGACAACTCGTACAAATCTATATGAGAGCATTTTTCCGGTCCGATCTTCAACAGGATAAATAAAGCGATATCAATACCATAATCGTCCTATTTTAATATTAAGCAAGGAGGTATCTATGGTTGAGAAACCCAAAACCCTATGGGAGGAGATGCAATCGCAGGGATACTCCCGGCGCGACTTTTTAAGATTCTGCGCCTATATCACTGCGGCTGCTGGTATCCATGCCAGCGGGCTCTCCAGTGTGGTTCATGCCCTGGAAACCAAGCCTCGTCCACCCATTGTGTGGATGCACTTCCAGGAGTGTACGTGCTGTAGCGAATCGTTCCTCCGCTCAGATCATCCCATTGTTGCGGACATTATTCTGGACAAAGTATCGCTCGACTACACCGAAACGCTTCAGGCAGCGGCAGGCGAACAGGCAGAAAAGTCGTTACACGACACCATCACCAAGTACAAAGGCCAGTATATTATGGCAGTAGAAGGCTCTGTTCCCACCAAAGATGGCGGAATCTATTGCACCATCGGTGGGAAAACAGCCCTTCAGGTGGTTAAAGAAGTGGCCGAACATGCCAAAGCCATCATTGCATGGGGTAGCTGTGCCTCGAACGGTTGTGTACAGAGCGCCAAACCCAACCCGACCGGTGCCACCCCCATTCACAAGATCATCACCAATAAACCCATCATAAAAGTTCCCGGTTGCCCACCCATTGCCGAGGTGATGGCCGGAGTCATTGTGCACATTCTGGCTTTCGATCGTCTGCCTCAACTGGATGGCCTGGGTAGACCCAAAGCGTTTTACTCCAAACGGGTACACGATTCCTGCTACCGCCGTCCCTTCTACGATGCAGGTTTGTTTGTGGAATCGTTCGATGACGAAAACGCCAAGAAGGGCTACTGTCTCTACAAAATGGGTTGCCGCGGTCCGGTGACTTACAACTCCTGCGCCATCATCAAATGGAACAACGGCGTCAGCTATCCCATTCAATCCGGACACGGTTGTATTGGCTGCAGCGAGGAAAACTTCTGGGACAACGGTCCGTTCTATCAGCATCTGGCATCCTTCCCGGGCTTTGGTATTGAAACCACTGCCGATACCATCGGAACTGTGGTGGGGGTTGCCACACTGGCAGGAATTGCCGCACACGCGGTGACCACCAATATTCGTAAACGCAAACTCATCAAGGAAGAGGTGGAACATAGCCTGAAAGATGACCAAATTAAACCTGCAAATCCGCAGGAAGGAGGTGAATAATGACGACGAGAATTGTTGTTGATCCGATTACCCGAATCGAGGGTCACCTCCGAATTGAGGCGGAGGTCAAAAATGGTAAAATTGCCAATGCTTATTCGGCAGGTACTATGGTACGGGGATTTGAAATTATCCTGCGCGGCCGCGATCCCCGGGATGCCTGGGCATTCACTGAACGGGTGTGTGGTGTATGTACCACCGTGCATGCTCTGGCTTCGGTGCGAACAGTGGAAAATGCACTGGGTATTGTCATCCCCCCCAACGCCGAACTGGTGCGTAACCTGATGTTCGCCGCACAGAACGTGCAGGACCACGTCATCCACTTCTATCATCTCCATGCACTGGACTGGGTGGATGTGGTCAGTGCGCTGAAAGCCAACCCCAATGAAACTTCTTCTATTGCGAAAAAAATCTCCAGTTATCCCAAAAGCTCTCCCAAATATTTCAAAGCGGTTCAGGATAGATTGAAAAAGTTTGTGGAAAGCGGCCAGCTGGGTATCTTTGCCAATGGTTACTGGGGACATCCTGCATATAAACTACCACCGGAGGTGAATCTATTGGGCGTAGCCCATTACCTGGAAGCGCTGGAATGGCAAAAAGAAATTATTAAAATCCACACCATTCTGGGCGGAAAGAACCCGCATCCGCACTACCTGGTGGGGGGTGCTCCCTGCTCCATTAATACAGACGATGCCAACGCCCTGAATGCCGAACGTCTGGCTTACATCGGCAAAATTATTGATGAGGCCATCGAATTTGTGGAACAGGTGTACATCCCGGACCTGCTGGCCATTGCCAGCTTCTATCCGGAATGGTTTAAAATTGGCGGTGGATTGCGTAATTATCTGGCTTATGGGGACCTGCCTACGAACGGATACAACGATCCCTCCAGCTTTAAACTTCCGCGCGGTGCTGTGTTAGACCGAAATTTGAACGAAGTGCACGAAGTGAAAGGAGAAGATCCGGATCAGGTGCGCGAATATGTCACCCACTCCTGGTACAAATATTCAAAGGGCGATGACAAATCGCTCCATCCCTGGGAAGGTGAAACCGAATTTAACTTCACCGGGCCGAAACCGCCCTACGAGCACCTGAACGTGGAAGACAAATACAGCTGGATCAAAACTCCGCGATGGAAAGATCATCCCATGGAAGTCGGTCCGCTGGCACGAATGGTAGTCGCCTATGCTTCCGGGCATGAGGAAGTGCGCGAGGTGGTGAATGATGCTTTGAAACGCCTGAATGCACCTTTAACGGCGCTCTTCTCTACCATGGGTCGTACTGCTGCTCGCGGACTGGAAGCCAAGCTGGTGGTGCATTGGATGAAGGATTTCTACAATATGCTCATCCAGAACATTAAAAACGGCGACACCCGAATGTTCAACGGGGAAAAATGGGATCCGGAGACCTGGCCGAAAGAAGCCAAAGGTGTGGGACTGACTGAAGCGCCTCGAGGTGCCCTGGCACACTGGATTGTGATCAAGGATAAGAAAATCGATAATTATCAATTGGTGGTTCCCACTACCTGGAACGCCTCGCCCCGGGACGCCCACGGAAAACGCTCCGCCTACGAAGCCTCGCTGCTGGAAACACCAATGGCCGACCCGCATCAACCTCTGGAGATTCTGCGAACCATCCACTCCTTCGATCCCTGCTTAGCCTGCGCGGTGCATCTGTACGATCCGGAAGGCAAACAGGTTAACCAGATTAGCTTTATGTAGGAGGGCTGACCATGGCAAAACGAAACATGATGGAATATTACAGCGTGTACGTGTGGGAATTGCCCGTGCGGTTTTACCACTGGATTAACGCCCTCTGCATCGTGGTGCTGTCCATTACCGGATATCTGATTGGAAATCCCATTCCCATTCATAGCTCGGCGGAGGCTTCCTTCCAGTACTGGTTCGGTACCATACGCTTCCTGCACTTTGCTTTCGCGTACATCTTCTTCTTCAACTTCCTGTACCGAATTTACTGGGGATTTGTGGGGAACCGATTTGCCAACTGGAAAAATTTTATTCCCTATACCAAAGAGCAATGGCAGGAAATCTGGCACGTCATCTGTCTGGATATTCTGATGATCTGTAAAAAACCGCTGAAATCGGTCGGGCACAATGCGTTGGCCGGATTTATTTATTTCATCACCTTCCTGGCTTTCCTGTTCCAGACGGTTACCGGATTCGCGTTGTATTCGGCAATGAGTCCCAGCTGGTTTCCTAAACTGTTTACCTGGGTAATTCCCATGATGGGTGGTGATTTCGCGGTGCGTCAATGGCACCACATGATGATGTGGGTGTTCATCATCTTTGCCATTGTGCATGTTTATCTGGTCTTTTACCACGATTACATTGAAGAACGCGGCACCACCTCCTCCATCATCGGAGGTATTAAATTCATCGAGAAATCCCAGGCGAAAGAGCTGTAAAGCAATCGACCACACAAGCCCCTCTTCTTCAGGAGAGGGGCTTTTTTTATTCCTACCGGCTGATTTCCCCTAAAATATTCTTCAATTTTACACCATCCCTTTTTGTGCGGTAAATTTTTCTGGAACATATATCTAATCGAGTCATTAAATTATTGACTAATTGGTTGATTGGTCGATTTAATCCTTTCACATCCGAATAGGCCTGCTGTTCCGCCACCTGCAGAACCTGCCCGTTTTTTTCAGACGTTTTCATAAAAACCGGTTCAGCCATGGATACCCGGTATATAAAGCTCATCGATACACCACTTCATTCTCGCGCTATGAGCCTCCCTATTTCCGAAATATTATTCTTTTCCCTTTTATGTTTAATGCCCATATCACCATAACTCAGGAGGTTGTATGAACCCTAAAAAACCCAGTGAATTTTATCAGGTGTATGTCTGGCAGCGCCCGGTGCGTGTTTATCATTGGGTCAATGCTTTGTGTGTGTTCATCCTGGCGGTTACCGGATATCTAATCGGCCATCCGCTGGCCATTCACAGCTCCTCAGAAGCGTACCAACAATACTGGTTTGGAACCGTACGTTTTATTCATTTCACCACTGCCTACATTTTTGTTTTTAATTATCTTTTCCGTATTTACTGGGGATTTGTGGGGAACCGTTATTCTCGCTTCTCCAATTATCTGCCAGTAAAAAAGGAACACTGGCAGGAAATCTGGCAGGTGCTGCGTATCGATATCTTACAAATCCGACAGGGACCGCTTCCCTCCATTGGTCATAATGCGCTGGCAGCCTTTTCTTACTTCATCCTGTTTCTGGCTTTTCTGTTCGAAGTGGTGACCGGATTCGGAATGTATGCGGCGATGAGCAAAAGCTGGTTTCCCCAGCTGTTTGCCTGGATCGTTCCGTTAATGGGGGGCGATTTCGTAGTACGGCAATGGCATCATGCCATGATGTGGGTATTTGTGGTGTTTACCCTGGTGCATGTGTACCTGGTTTTTTACCACGATTATGTGGAAGGCCGGGGAATCACCTCTTCCATGGTGGGTGGATGGAAGTTTATCGAGAAAAGCGAAGTTCAGAGAATTCACACGGATACGCAGAAGGAATAACCTATCCGGTTTCCTGCATTTTCTGAACAAACTGAACTACCTGGTTGGCAATGGCGGGAATTTGCTCCTTCAATTCCGGAGAAAGGTCCAGGGTCATCTTATCCAGATTTCGGATGGTGATGGCAAATAAAATGATTTCCGGTTGTTTACCGGAGATGTACAGCGCATCCAGAAGATCCTTCAGGCCAATATCGTGGGCAGAGAGGGTGATGGGATAATCGGAAGAAAACTTTGGTCGGAGGATGGTCACCGATCCCGGTTCCCGGTCATCCAGTGTGGCATCGATTAAAATGACTTTCCGGTAATTGTGAAAATGTTCCAGCAGGTAAAAACTGCCGGTACCACCGTCCAGATAATCGACATTCTTAAGTGAGGCGTTTTCTTCCAGCCACTTTACCACATGAACGCCAATGCCTTCGTCTCCCATCAGAATATTTCCGATGCCCATGATGAGAATTTTTTCCACCGTTTCCCCGTTTTTTCTAAATTATACGGACGACACCCGACCGGCGGCAAGGGAATTTTCCTTTATCGTACCAGAATCAATCGCTGCACCTGGTGGAAATCTCCTGCCTGCATACGTAACAGATACACTCCGGAGGCCACACCGGTTGCTTGCCAGCGAATCTCGTGTTCACCCCGTTCGGCTTTTCCGTGCCAGAGATCCGCCACCTTTTGGCCCTGCACATCGTAAAGGCTTAATATCACCGTACAGGTTCGGGGAACAGAAAATTGAATCTGCACCCAGCTATTGAAGGGATTGGGATACGGCACATCCAGTTTAAAGCGGGTAACGACAGAGCCGGTGCTGATACGTAATTCGCGCAGTACCGTAGCGGTTCCTGCAAAATTCACTTCCATCAACCGATAGCGGTAGTTCCGGCCGGGTAAAGCGGTGGAATCTTCATACACATATTCACGGGTGATGGTGCTATTTCCCGCTGCGGGAATCCGGGCAATTTCCTGAAATGCTTGCAATTCCGTCTGACGGAATATCTGAAAATATGCCACATCCACTTCACTGGCAGTTGCCCATTGCAACTTCACCCCCTTTCCCTGCCAGATTCCGGAAAAATATAGCAAGTTCACCGGTAGAGATTGGTCATCCTCTGCCTGGGAGAGCACCCAATCCGAAAACTGATCGATGCCATTGGCACGCACCCAATTTTCGCTCGTGTTTCGTTCGGAGAAGAAAGGCCCATCCCAGCCCGTGTCGTCATGCCGCCATAGCCGCAAACTGTTTTCATCCTGCCCGTTTAAATCGGCATCATCGTAATACAGCACCACATCCACTACTCCACTCCCCTGGGGAACAATGGTATAATACCCGGACACGGAATTGGGCGCCAGCGGATGAGTTCCCGAATGTTTTTCCACCTGAATGGTGGTAAAGTTATCTGTGGTCACATTCAGTTTAACCCGGGTTCCGCCAAAGGTGTACCAACCGGTTCCCTGAATATTTCGGCGAACGACGCTTCCGGTGTATTCCCTGGCTCCCATATCGATGCACCAACCGCCACCTTCCGGTACCGTGCTGGCAGGATTTCCCGCATCGATGCAAGGGCTGGCCGACTGCAATTCCAGGTTGCGCGAACTCAAATCGACAAAAAGCGGATCCTGCGATAGGCTACCGGTTCCCTTTCCACTGGCATTCTGCCAGGCAGCAAGGCTGGTGTACGTACTTCCGTCCCAATCAAACTCAATTCCATCATCGTCATACCAGTTATTATACTGAAATGTGTTGTCAGTAGGATGGCTGGCATTATTGTTCACATCCGTGGTGAGCACGGTATTACATTCTGCGAATATGTTATTTTCGAACAGGTTATCGTGCACCCGATCCGAAGCATCCTGCCACAGGTAAAGCCCATTCTGCCCCCGCACGAAGGTGTTGGAAACAATCTGATTATCCCGGCAGTGATTCACCACTCCGCTTTGCTCGCTACTCTCCTGACTGTACACAGAAAGCAAGTAATCCACCCATCCCCCACCATCTACAATATTGAAACGAAACACATTGTTGTAACAATCCACTGTTTCCACCCCGATATCCACACATTCGTAATAATGGCCGATATCGTTGTAAGGGAAATCCCCAAACTGCGTATAGGGATTCACGCTGTAATATATTTCGTTGTACTCGGCGGTAATATCGTGGGCGGAATCCAGATAAAAATTGGTGATTGCATTGTTGGTGCATGTGTTATGGGAAACAGTCCCCGGTCCGGCACCGTATTGAACATCCAACCCCTCACCATAATTATCGTGCACATAATTGTACTGAATATCGATATCGGCTCCGTAAACGGCAAATGGTTCTGCACCTTCCCATCCCAATCCGTTAAAATCCACATACGCCCGGGTGTAAGCGCTGTAAGCCACTTCGTTGTGCCGGGCCTGAAAATTGTCCGCACCGGTGTAAGCCAGAATTCCCTCCCGAAAAGCATAAAACACTTTACAATTGCGCACCGTGTGATGGGTTTGATCGATTTGAATACCCACGCCATTGGAATATTTCACGGTAATTCCGTCCAGCACCACGTTGCTTCGGGAATCGGAATTCAGCAGCGCATCCCACATATCCAGGGGATAATGCGCAACATGAACCACGTGGTTAGAATTGGGACTGGCATCGTCAGTGGTGCGAATCCAGAGTTTCTGGTTGCTGGCATCGTAATACCAGGAACCAGGGGTGAGCCCAGTCGCACTGCTTTTCAGTACCAGCACCTGGTCGTCCTCCACCACCATCCGTACCTGCCAGTCCACTCCCGAAACACTCCATCGGTTGTCACTCTCCGAAGTCCAGGTGAAGGTCGTATCCCCGGTAATTATCGGTGAAGCACCGGAATAGTTCTGAAGGGTCAGTGTGGCGGAGCCGTTATCGGGGATATACAACGCCCCCCTTACCTGAAACACACCGTCCATGAGATACAGAGTTTCGACGTCGGAAGTCAGGTGCGACAAAGCATAGGAAAGCGTTCTCCAGGGATGATCCGGGCTTTGCCCGTCGTTGTTATTATCCCCGTTCGGAGAAACATATCGAACTCCCTGAGCCAGAGCAAACATCTGAAACATTAGAATAAAAACGACAACAAAAACAGTATATCGCATGGAATATCCCCCGCTTATAAAATCACGAATTCACGTTTGAACACAAACGAATGGTGGGTTAATAGAACAGACCAATCATCCCGATTTCCCCCTGTAATATACAACAGGGGTGGCTGAAAAGTAAAATACAAAGCAATTATTCTCATGACTAAGTAAATTTCTAACAATATTTATCCTGGTGAGAATAATCATACGTTCTTTTTTGCTTTTGAGTCCCCCCACCGGGTATAAGAAAATTCCATTTAAAATTCCCTTTGCTTCTTTTTGAACCGCCTGATTATCTTCAAACCGAATCAGTTTAAAAGAAACGGATTCGGCGGAATAACAGTCCCCGGAAATGGAGTTCTTTCCGGTTGAAAACATTGCCTATGAGTTCAAATGTTTCCGTATTAAATTTGCAAGAACCCATACCTGAGAATAAAAAGGAGGAGGCAAATTGGGACATCCGGAAGATTCTCCCGTCATCCTGAAACTTAGCGGCCATTCCCTTTCGCTGTCACAGCTGGTTGCCGTGGCTCGGAGTACACACTGCCAGCTCTCCATCGCTCCGGAACAACTCTCTCATATCGAAAAAAGCCTGAAGTGGGTTCACAACATTCAGGAATCTGGCACTCCGGTGGTTTACGGAGTAAATACCGGGTTTGGCTCCAAAGCCACGGTGTCCATTAGCAAGGAGCATTTAAAGGAACTTCAGCGCAATTTAATCATGAGCCATTCCGCAGGGGTGGGGAATCCCCTGCCGGTGGAAGTGGTTCGGGCGGCCATGCTGCTGCGCGCCAACACACTGATAAAAGGCTATTCCGGAGTCCGTCCCATTGTCATTCAAACCCTTTTACAGATGCTGGAACGAAACGTGGTGCCGTTTATCCCCGAGCAGGGGTCGGTGGGTGCCAGCGGGGATCTGGCTCCACTCTCGCATTTGGCACTGGTGCTCAGCGCCGATCCGGAAGATGACCGGGAAGAGTTAAGCGGTCTGGCCTACTGGTACAACGCTCAGCAAAACCGCTGGGAACTCATGAGCGGCAAAAAGGCGATGGAGCAGGCGGGAATTCCCCGATTGGTGCTCCAGGCTAAAGAGGGTCTGGCACTAAATAACGGTACGCAGATTTCCACTGCGCTACTGGCTTTAGCGTACCATGATGCCCGAGAGCTGGTAAAAACAGCAGATATTGCCATGGCGCTGAGCCTGGAAGCACTGTTTGGTCTGTCCAGCGCCTTCCGGGAAGAGATTCACCAACTGCGCCCTCATCCCGGACAAGTTACCACCGCACGGAACATCCGACATCTTATTCGGGGCAGTCAGCTCATCAATCGATTGCCGGACAAGGTTCAGGACGCTTACAGCCTGCGTTGCCACCCTCAGGTAATGGGAAGTGTCCGGGATACCTTACGCTACATCGACCAGGTACTGCAAATTGAAATGAATGCCACCAACGACAATCCCATTATTCTTCCTGACATTTCCGAAGAGAACAAAGCAATTTCCGGGGGGAATTTCCATGCAGAGCCCATCGCGTTTGCGGCGGATTTCCTGTCCATCGCGATGAGTGAAGTGGGCAGTATTGCCGAACGCCGAATCTTTCGGCTTTCGGATAAGAATTTAAACCACGGGCTGCCCTCGTTTTTAATTGCCAACAGCGGTCTGGAAAGCGGTTTAATGATCGCTCAGTACACGGCTGCCTCCCTGGTCTCCGAGAACAAGTCACTGGCGCATCCGGCCAGCGTGGATTCCATCCCTACCTGCGAAAATCAGGAAGACCACGTCAGCATGGCGCCCATCGGTGCCCGAAAAGCCCGCCAGATTGTGGAAAATGTTCAGAAAATTGTCGCCATCGAATTGCTTTATGCGGCTCAAGCCATCGATTTGCGCTTCCAGCAATTTCAGGAGAAGGAAAACGTTCACCGTCCCGAGGAGCTGCTGGGCACCGGTACTGCCGCGGCTTACCGAACCATCCGAAAACACGTCCCGTTCCTGGACAAAGACCGCCCCATTTATTCGGACATTGCCCGAATACTTGCCCTGGTGAAAAGCGGAGAGATTGTTCATGCCGTGGAACAGGCGGTGGGTGAGCTGGCCGATTAACAATCGCAAACGGTACGAGTCGATTTTTCCCTGACCTGAATTTTCATGAATAAAAAACCCGGAGATTTTTCCCCGGGTTTCAATGTTTAAAAACGTGTTACAAATAAGTTACGCACCTTTGTGATTCCCATACAGCAAACTATAGAAGGGATTTTCGAAATCGAATTCATCCACCAGTTCTTGATAATCGTCGAACCAGTAAGCTTCGGGATTGCGACGGAAAACCATGATACGTGCTTTTTCTTCCGGATTGGCGGCTCGATGGTAACGGAAGAAAATATGTTCATCGGTCATACCCAGAATTTCGATTTTACCGGTAGTGTGGGACATGACATAACGTGCGCGTTTCGCCAGACCGGAGCATTTCATGCGCGCCTGTTCAAAGATTTCCAGTCCTTCCTCAATGGGTACGGCAAACATCTTGTTGCCCGCTACCGGCCGATTCTGAAAAACGTAATAAGGCGGTACACCAATAAAAGAGAGCTGGTTGAACAGTTCTGCCAGCACTTCCGGATCGTCATTAATTCCGCGTAAAAGCGGCGTCTGATTCACCGTTACCACACCGGCTTTTTGGAGCAAATTCATGGAGCGAATGGCTTCGGGGGTGAGTTCGCGGGGATGATTGAAATGAGCAATCAGGTAAATTTTCCGATCATCGTAACTATATTTTTCCAGCATTTCCAGAAGGTCCGGATCGTTTAAAATACGGAAAGGGTTGAACGCAGGCATTTTGCTTCCGATGCGGATGATTTTTACATGATCAATCCTCCGCAATTCCGAGATGATGCTCTCTAACTTTCGGGTGGACATCAGCAGCGGATCGCCGCCGGTAAGCAGAACATTATTTATTTCGGTGTGCTGGCGAATATACTCCAGCCCTTCACGAACGTCCCGCACCACTTCGTCGTTACCCTCCATAAACAGGCGCTTGCGGAAACAAAATCGGCAGTAAGCTCCACACACATCGTTTACCAGTAACAGGGCGGTGTATTCGTATTTGTGCTCCAGACCGGGTGCTTTGGTGTACAGATGTTCGTTGGAAGCATCCAGTTTTCCCCACGCAGTAAGCTCTTCCATGCTGGGAATAACAATGCGACGGATGGGATCGTTGGGATCGTCCCAGTTAATCAACTTCTGGTAGTAAGTGTTGGTGCGGAACATAAACTTATCGGTGACCTGCTTCAATTCTTCCTTTTCCTGAGGACTGAGCTGATCTATTTTTTCAATTCTGGTAATATAAATCGGCCGGTATGTACTCATCATGTGTTCCTCCTTCTTTTAATAATTCACTTATCCATATCCGGCTGGATATGGCACTTCCCTGAAACAACATATAACTGATAAATCATCTACTCCACATTATCCTGACTTTTTCCTTATCAGAAAGTCCGATTTCAGGGGAAATCTTAGACTTTCTGGCAAGCTATTTTTCTCAGGGAAAGGACCACACTTTCCAGTCAGTCTAACCTTCCCCGCACGGAAAAATAGATAGGAAATAATCAGGACGCAAAATCCGTAATTTCGTCCTTGAATATAAGAATGAAACCCAAAATTTCCAAGAAATTTCTTGAAAACAACCAATCGGGTTCGATAACGAAGGGAATTCGTTTAATTAATCGGAAAAAATGGAACGCGTTTCAATCAGAATATGAAGAGTTTCTGATAAGCAATTCTTCCAGCAACTGCATCAGGTGTGCGGTTTGTTGACGACGATCAAACTGTGCCAGATGACGAAAACGGTATTTTTCCGTGAGTATCTGTGGATTGTGCAGCCATTCGTTAAGTATGCGCTCAATATCCTGAACATGAGTGTACTCCACCACCTCCCCGCTTTCGGTCTGATGAATCAGATGAGCGATATCGCTCTCCGGATGGCAGAGAGCCAGAATAGGGCGTTGCAGGGCCAGAAACTCGTAAATCCGTCCCGGAGTAATATTGGCACTTCCTGTGGGGCGGGAGTCATGGGAGATGCATAGCGCGTGCATTTCCCGGGCGCGCTGGAGCATCTGTCGGTGAGGCAGATACCCTTCCAGATGCACCACGCCCTTCAGTGAAAAGCTTTTCAGATGATGCAAAAAATCGTCTGACCACTTTCCCACAAAAACCAGTTGAATCTTCCCGGCAAATTCCGGATGCTTACTTAGCATATTCTGTACCGCCTGCAACAAAGGAGTCGGCCAATTGCCATGGGAATAAATGGTTCCGAAAAGACCAATTCGGAAAGGAGTGGTCCCCGAATACCTTTCTGGTTGAGCCAGATTCTCAAAGTCTGCAGGATCGAACCCGTTACGGATGACCCGCAGTAATTTTTGCGAAAGAAATGGATATTTCCCGCGATAGTAATCGAGCAATCTGGGACTCACAAAAATCACCGCGTCGGCATGGCGCAGAGTAAACGCCTCCAGTTTATTCTGCACCCAGCGATGAAACCGGGTGGAGGGCATGTGAAACGGGTTATTGGTCCAGGCATCACGCATATCCAGCACATGGGGAATGCCCCACAGCATGCGAGCAACAGCCCCCACCAATCCGGCAGTAAACGGCGACACAGTGCTGAGAATAATCGAGACGTTTTTTCGGTGCAGAAGGCGAAACACCTTCCCCAGAGCAAAGGGAAGCCAGAGAACCCGGCTGTCCGGTAAAAACAGAAAGGAGGAAATGTGGCGCAGAGTGCGATTGCTTTCCCGCTGCTGGCGGGTTGCCGGAGGAATTCTTCTCATCCATTTTCGCAAAAGAAAAATCAGGCGAAACGGATCGAGCGAACCGGCCCGATGAATCACCACCTGCCCGGGGACTTCCCGGGCCAGTTCAGGGTCTTCCGCATAAAAATGGCTGTTTTTTACCGTAACCACCGTGACGGGAAAGCGGGAAAAATCCCAGTACTTTAACCACTTTACCACACGTTGCACACCCCCGCCCCCCATGGGTGGGAAATAGTAACTAATCAGTAACAGATTTTTTTCAGGGACAATACTCACGGATGGTCCTGACTAATTCTTCGAATCGTGCAGCATCGTACAAAAAATCCACTTCGTCGGCATTGATTTCCAGTATGGTAAATGTTTCCCGCGCCTCCTTCATCCAGCGTTCGTAAGCATGGTTCAGATACTCCAGATAATCCGGAGAAATAGTTTGCTCGAAATCGCGCCCCCGCTGTTTGATGCGAGCCAACAAGGTTTTAACCGAGGCTTTCAGGTAAATAATTAAATCCGGTTTGGGCAGAAAGTGCACCATGTTGGCGAACAAATCGCGATATGTTTGATGATCGCGGGCGCTCATGTATCCCTGTTCATACAAGGAACGGGCAAAAATTTCCACGTCCTCGTAAATGGTTCGGTCCTGAATGGCCGGTTTCCCGGATTCGGCAATTTCCTTTTGAGCGCGAAAGCGATGAGACAAAAAATAGATTTGCAAATTAAACGCCCAGCGCTTCATATCCCGATAAAAATCATCTAAATAGGGATTGTCGATCACGCTTTCGTAATAGGGAGTCCAGTTCAGGCGTTCGGCCAGATTCCGGGTTAGAGTGGTTTTCCCCACACCGATATTCCCGGCAATCCCAATTAAATAGTTCTTCTTTTCAATCTTCACCGTCATTTCCTTCGTTTAAAGCGAAACCATTCCACCACTTTAAATTTAACCGGTTTTCCGTGAAAAGTACCGGGTTTGTAACGAAATTTTTTCAGTGCAGCAATGGCTGCTTCGGTAAACAAAGGGGCATCCGAGCGCAGTACCTGGTAATCTTCCACTCGTCCGTCGCGCCCGACAATTACCTGAATGATCACACTTCCTTCCGTACCGGTGCGTTTGTAAATATCCGGATACACCGGCGCCACTTTGCGAACGTACTCCCGTTTTCCACTGTCCAAAAAAGCTTCCAATATCGGTTCCTGGATTTTCGGTGTTTCCGGAGCGGGCTCGGCCGGTTTTTTCGCAGGAGGTGGTTTGTACACAAACACCGTCTCCGGTTGAATTTTGACAATGGTATCGGGAACTGCACCTACCTGGAGAGGGCGGGCAAAACTGCTGTCCTGTTTTTTCAATTCCAGCGTATCCAGATTAACCACCATCTGAGTATCGGCAGTCTCCCGGGTCGGCGAGATGGTATCCTGAACGGTGGGATGAAACGCAATGGCCGGTACAGTAAATTTCCGGGTCTTCTTCAAAAAGATGGGTTGGAAAATTACCCGACCATAGGAAGGATTATCCAGCTGATCGTAAATGGTAAAACGGATTTCCTCCGGTTTGTTGGTATTCCAGAAATTGTTCTGTGCGTAGATGGTGTTTACCGAATGGTTATACACATCGTACTCGAAGTTGTTGAAGATTTTATTGGCACCGGTGCTCTGCCCCTTTTCTGCAGGATAGTGCCCCAGATCCGGATCGGAACGGCTAAAAACAATCACTCCATAATTATTTTGCGTGATGACACATTTGCTGATGATGGGCGAAGAGGCAAGTTCGCAATGAATCCCGGCAAAACCGTTTCCCATAATCAAGCAGTTTTCGATGGTGGGATTGGCGCGCACCTCGCAACTGATTCCGGCGTGGTAGTTAAACTTGGTCTCGCAGCTGGTTATGGAAGGAGCACTGCCGTAGCAGGTAATTCCCTTGTAAGCATATTCCACCACACAGTTCTGCAACACCGAACGCTCGTAAAGATTTTTAATCACAATCCCGTACCAGTCATTCATCTGGGGTTTGCTGGCTGCGGAAGTAAAGATAATGGGATTCTGAGCGGATTTTGCCCTGGCCAGAAGGATTCCATGAACGATAAGCTCGGAGCGGCGGGCATCCGTACCTCCATGGGTCACATCCTGGTTGGGCAGGAAGAAAATTCGACTTCCCCCTTCAATGGAGAGAATAATGCCTCGCTCCACAGTCACATCCCCATTGATGTAAATATCCCCACTCCAGTGCGTGTCCCGATCGATGGTGCCGGAAATGTATTTCTGGGAAAAGCCCGGAAAGGCAAATACCAGAAGTAAAATGATGGCAATGAATCGCTTCATGAATATTTGCTTTGTCTGTTCAAATAATATTCTTCGTCCAACATTTGAACGGGAAATATACAGAAAGTTTTGTTTTAAATCTATAAAAAAGAGGTTCACCCGCTCCCGCTCAAATCCACCGACTTTGCTCGCCAAACACAATTCGCACCATCGTTGTTTTTGGTTGTGGCGTCAGGTAATTGGAAAGTCTCAGGTCAAAAAAACATCCTTTACCCGATTCAGAATTTGCCGAATCCGGTTCTCTGGCTGTCGTCCGTCGAACACCAGGGTTCTTAAAACAAAGTCCCCGGATACCGCTCAGGTAACGGGGACTTTGATTTAAAAATGTGATGATTTGATTCGATTAGTCTTCCAGAATAATATATTCGTTCAACAACTCCATGAGTTCATCTTCCTTAAACGGTTTCACAATGAATTCATCAGCACCCAGGCTACGGGTTAATTGCTGAATATGTTTGCTGGCCCTTCCGGTTAACACGATGATGGGCATCTCCTTCCAGCGGTCTTCATCACGCACCTGTTCAATCAGCTCGTATCCGGAAAGATGCGGCATTTCCAGGTCGGTAATCAGCACGTCGAAATCCTGTTGATTTAATTTCTCCAGCGCATTGTAGCCATTTTTGGCCATTTCCACATCGAATCCCCGCTGGGTAAGCAGGCTGGCCAGGAACTTGCGAATGCTGAGTGAATCGTCCACCACCAGAATGGAAGGTTTTCGTCCCCGCACCCGTCGGACCCGTTTTTTTCGTCGAGTGGTGGCAGTTGGAGCGGTTTCCGGTGGGGTGGTTAAATCTTCCGGGGTCAGCACGGCGCCGCTTTCCCGCATTTTCACCGCTTCTTTGACAATCTGGGGAATATCCAGCACCAGCACCACTTTTCCGTCTGCCAGAACAGAACCACCGGTAATAAATCGCACGCGTTGCAAACTGGGACCCAGGGACTTAATCAGAATTTCTTCCCGATGCACGATGCGATCCACCAACAGTGCTACCCGGTTCCCTTCGTCCTGCACAATAATGGCGGGATATTCCCCCACCACCGAGATAGGCTTGCGCTTTCCGCTGCGAATCTGGAGCAGGTTAGCCAGATTCAGCACAGGAATGGAACCGCCACGGTAGCGCATGAAGTATGAATTGTCTCGCAGTTCCAGATCGCGCACTTCAATGTTAATGGTTTCTTCCGCCTGAAGCAGCGGGATGGCGTAAATGTGTCCCGCCACCTCCACCAGCATAGCCTGGGTAACGGTAAGCGAAATGGGCACCCGAATAATAAATCGGGTTCCTTTGCCCTTCTCGGAGAAGATACGCAAATCTCCTTTTACCTTTTGAATCTGATTGCGCACCACATCCAGTCCTACGCCCCGTCCACTGACCGTGGTGGCTTCCTCCCGAGTGGAAAAACCGGGATACATCAAAAATTCCAGCAATTCCTGGTCGGAGAGTTCTCCGGCTTTGTCCGCATCCAGATAGCCCAGTTTAATTGCTTTCTCTCGTACTTTGTCCAGATCCACACCCTGGCCGTCGTCTTCCACTTCGATGGTAACAAAATTACGGTCGTGGCTGGCACGCAGGTAAATGGTGCCTTCCTCCGGCTTCCCGGATTTTTTGCGTTCTTCGACCGGTTCAATGCCGTGATCCACTGCGTTGCGTAAAATATGAAGCATGGGTTCGTACAGATCTTCAATCAGCACCCGATCCAGTTCGGTGCTTTCGCCCTCCAGCACCAGTTTCAACTTCTTGCCGGATTTCCGGGCCAGGTCGCGCAAAGGACGATGGAAGCGCTGGAACAGCATGGCAATGGGTACCAGGCGGGCTTCCATCACCTCGTCGTGAATGCTGGAGCTGAGTCGGGAGATTTTGTGAATCTGCTCTTCAAAGGTGGTGGTCAGCTCCTTGATTCCCTGCAGGTTTTGAATAAAATTGTTGTAGAAGATGCGAAGGGAATTGATCGCCCGGTTCAAATTTTCCAGCTGCTGGACGTAGCTTTCTTCCAGTCCGGGAATTTCCAGTTTGTGGGACTGGAAGACTTCCAGCAACCGTTCTTCGTCTTTCTTCACTTTATCCAGATACCACAGGACATTCTGGACGTTTTTACCTTCCATATCCAGGCGGGGCAGATAAGCCTTGAAGCGATCCAGCTGAGTTTTCAGCTGAGTGTGATTAATCACCAGTTCGGCAGCCTCGTTCAGCAGTTTGTCCATCTGCTCCACATGAAGACGCACATAGGTATCCCGGGCAATCGGTTTCTCGGGTTCTTCTTCCTTTCTGACTTCCACTTTCAGCAGTTTTTCTTCTGCTTCTCGTAGAACCGCTTCCGGTTCCGCTTCCTTCTCAACCACTTCGGGAGCCTTTTCCACCTTTTTCTGGAAGAAAGCTTCCAGCTTTTCCAACACTTCCTGGTAATTGCGGGTTTTCTCCTTCATCCCGCTGGCCAGGGCATCAACCTGAAATTCCACCTCATCCACCACTTCAAAAAGTACATCTACAGCCTTCTGGGAAATCACCTCTCCACGATTGCGGAATCCTTCCACCAGGTCTTCGGCAAGATGGGTGATTTTTTCGATTCTGTCCAGGTCCACCATAGCCGCCGAACCCTTCAGTGTGTGCAGGCTGCGCATCAAGTGGTAAGTAAATTCCTCGTTCTCCGGGTCTTTTTCAATTTTCATTAACAGGAAGTTGATATCTTCCAGAAGTTCCCGGGATTCCTGAATAAAGGCTTCCAGAACCGCCCGGGAAGGTTGCGGTGCTTCTTCTTCCGCCTGCTCTACCAGTACTTCCTCCTCGACAACTTCTTTTTCCGTCGGGGCCTCTTCCTCTTCCGGCACCGCTTCCGGTTTGCGCAAATCCAGCAGGACCTTTTCCAGTTCCTCCAGCGCTTCCTGGTACCGGTTACGAGCCACTTTCATGTGTGCGCTGAGTTCGCGCACCACCCCAACGCTTTTGTGCAGAGCAGGTATGGCCTCGTCCCAGTATTTTTTCTCCTTTTTACTCAACTCCTCAATCACCTGCTCCAGCAGGTCCAGCAGGGTTCCCACTTCCGAAAAGCCAAGCATTTTGGCTGCCGCTCGTACCTCGTGCACAGCCTGATCCAGCGTTTGAACCGTCTTTTTGTCATAGCGAAACTTCTCAATCAGCGCCAGATTTTTGTCGAATTCATCGAGATTCCGGCCCACCTCGCTACGGAAAATATCCAGAAGCTCCGGGTCTTTTTCGCTCAGTTCCAGCAAATCACCTTCTTCGCCCGCAACTTCCTCCACCATCTCTTCGGAAACAGGGGCTTCCGGTTCCACCGCTTTCTCGACAAATTCCGGCGCTTTCTCTTCGGTGGCAATTTCCTCGGGAACTTCAGGAGCAGGGGCACCCACCCGGCTGGTCTCCACGTACTGTTCAATTTTTTGCCGGATGCCGGGAATATCCACTGTTTCCCCTTTCAACCAGTTTTCCATCAGCGAGACGGCTTCCCGATACAGGGGTAAAAATTCATCCGTGTAATGAAGCTCATCATCCAGAATCCGATCAATGACCTCTTCCAGCGGACGCGCCACCTCTGCCACCTCGGTTTGATTCAGCATTTGGGCGGAGCCTTTTAAAGTGTGAATAAGGTTCCCCAGCGTGGAGATAATTTGCCGATCGCCCGGGGTAGCTTCCAGCTCGTCCAGCTTTTCGGAAATGTTTTCCAGATAGCGTTTTGCTTCGGTACGAAATACGTTGGTGAGCTCTTCATCGATAAATTGCTCCCGGGTGGGCGGTGTTTCTTCCACAACCTTCTCCGGTTCAGCTGTTTCTTCCACCGCTTTGGGCGGTTCGGCCATTTCTTCGGCCGCTTCTTCAGGAACTGCCATCATCTTCTCGAAAAAGATGTCATATTCCCGGGTCATTTTGTTCACCGGCATCTGATCCGGCAACTGCCGAATTTTCTCCTTCAATTCCCGGAACAACTCCGATAAACCGTGTTTTAGTTCCGGTAGTTTATCCCCGGACAATGACTTCAGCAGGTCCGACCTGGTCAGAAAGTAATTGGTGATGAGCTGCAAATCGTCGTTTCCGATGAGCAGGCTGTTTTCGGAAATCTGTTCCAGCACCGGCTCGTAGGAGTTCTCCACAAAATCCGTGAGATCCATCTCCTCTTGCTCCAGTGCCTGTATTAGCTGGTCCAGCTGACGGAGTGTGACCTCCTGAAACGCTTCCAGGGAATCGCTCACCCCCACACCGGGTATTTCTTCCACCTTCTCTGCCTTCAGTTCTTCCAGCAATTCTTCGTCTTCCGGAGCCAGTGCGAAGAGGCGAGTCTGAAGATTGAGCAGGATTTTGTCCACCGCCGAGCGATTCTCCTGCAACCTTTTCCGACCGCTTCGGGAAGTCAACATTTCATGAAGAGTCTGGAGCATGCGTCCGGGAATGTCTAACCGGAAAAACTGATACCAGTTCTTCAGATGAGTAAGCACGGTATCGATGGGGATGTTCAAAGCCTCGTCTTCCGGATTATCGTACCACCGGGCGAACAGGGACTGCAAGCGTTGAATAAAGTGGGAATTTACCTCCTGAAATGCCGAGTGGGTTTCCGGTGCTTCCAGTGCGAAAAGCGGTTTTTCCGCTGGTTTCAGATGCGTCAGCATCTCCCGGTACGCCAGTTCCAGCTGTTCCAGCGCTTCTTTGTCCTTCTCCGCCAGCACCCGATCGATATATTGAATGAACAATTTGTCGATTTCGGAAAGGTGTTGAATCGCTTCACCACTAAACGGCACTTGAGTTTCGGTATATTTTTTCAGTACCTTTTGTAAATCGCTGGCAACTTGCTCGATGCCAGGATATTTGTGAATCTGTCCCAGATCTTTGAGAATTTTAGTGACACTCAGGATGGGCTCCACTGCCTCTTCGGAATCAGGAGCCTGATTATATTGCTGGAGTGCCCGGTGCAACTCTCTGGCCAGCTCCTGAATTTCGTGGATAATATATTCGCGCAACAACAGGCGCAGCTGGCGGTCTTCTTCCGAGAGTGGGGCAGCGGCTGTTTTCTTCAGGTCCAGTTCCTGCGCCGATTCCACCAGTTTGTCCAGTTCTTCGGCAGGTTCTTCCACCTTCGCCGCTTCTCCGCTGCAAAAAGCGTGGAAGCTTTCCGGTTGGCCCCGCAGCACCTGGGTCAGATGACGGGTAAGTTCCCGCAACCGGTGGGCAAATCGAGTAAGATATTCTTCCACCCCTTCTTTGTCCTGAGGGAATTCCAGCAGGGATTCAAACGTTTCCACCAGCGGGGTAAATCCGGGCACATCCCGGTAATCGCGCAAAGAATCCAGAAATTCCGCCTCCGGAGTAAGACGATTGATCAACTGTTCACCGGCGGTACGCACATCATCCTCCCGGGAGGCGAAGAAATCTTCCAGCGTTTGTACAATTTCCCGGTGGACGTACTCGCGGAAAGGCAGAGTTTCCCCGACGGACTCTTCCGAAGCACCGACTGGTTCTTCTGCTTCCATCTCTTCCTCTACCGGCGCACCTGCCATCTGGTCAAACACATCTTTTTTCCACCGGGCATCCTGACTTAGTTCGGTAAACATAGCCAGAAAATCGCCGGCATGGTCATCGATGCGCTTTACTGAATCTTCCGGATCTTGCTGAGGGAGGTTATCCAGAATATCAGCAAAAAAGATGGCGATATCGCTGGTACCGGTGATGCGCGCCAGTTTTTCCACCCCATCGCGAGGATGATCGGCAGCTCTCACATAATCCAGAAAGGTGGTAAGATCCGAAAGTTGCTCTGCGGAAAGGGACTGGCGGCCTTTTTGAATAATTCGATCGAGAATTTCCGAAAAGTAAAATGTTTCGTAATCGACAGGATGTTTGTAATCCATATATGTACCTGTTCTTTATTTTTATCGTTCTTGTTGCTGTTCAACCATCTGGTTCGCCTGGTTTCGATAAAGGCTTCCCCGGTAGGGAGGTGCACTCACACCACCTTTTGATTTTCGGAGGGAAGCCGGAATTTGGAAACCGCCACGCTCAGGATTCGGGACAGGTTGGCCATCTCTTCAGAAAGTTGTTTGGAACGCTGAGCCCCTTGAGCAGTATCCTGGGCGATGGATTTAATTTGCTCCATTGCTTTGGTGATCTCTGCCGCAGCTTTGGACTGATGCTGGAAGGAGGCGGAGATTTCGTTAATCAGCGTATCGGACTGTTGTACCATTTCCAGAATTTCCTTCAGCGCAGCCCCGGCCTCGTCCACCAGCCGCGTTTCTTTTTCCACCTCCACGGTACCGTGCTCCATAGCCATCACCGCTTCGGTGGTACCGGCCTGAATGCTTTCCACCAACACGGCAATATCCTTCGCCGCCTGGCTGGAACGTTCGGCCAGGTTGCGTACTTCGTCAGCCACCACGGCAAAGCCACGACCGGCTTCGCTGGCCCGTGCAGCCTCGATGGTGGCGTTCAGCCCCAACAAATTGGTGCGATTGGCAATATCGCTGATGAGTTCCAGAATTTCGCCGATTTCCTGGGAATTCTGCCCCAGAATTTGCACCCGTCGGGCAGTTTCCTGTACTGTGTCGCGGATGCGGTGCATCCCCTCAATGGTGCGGCGAACAATTTCGGTGCCCTTTTTAGCCACTTCTGCCGCACGGGAGGCTGCCTGAGCCGCCTGCGTGGAACGATCGTTGGCATACTGTACAATGTCGGCCATGTTTTTGATGGCGTTGTACACCGAGTCAATCTCTTTGGCCTGCTTATCTGCACCGCGGGCCATCACCTCGCTACTTTTCAGAATCTCGTTGGTGGAACGAGAAATCTGTTCGGAAGCCTTCTGCACATCCCGGATGAGGTTGCTCAATTCGGAAATCATTAAATTAAACGAGTCGGCCAGCGCTCCCAGCGTATCGGCGGTTACTTCCGCTTTAACCCGGAAATCGCCATCGGCAGCGGCAGAAACTATTCGCAACAAACTGGTAATTTGCTGTTGCAACCGATCGCGATCAGCCTCTGTTTCAATCAACCCTTCCAGACGCTCCAGCATCACATTGAGCGCTTCCCCAATCTTATCCATCTCGTCGTTGGTGTGATACTGGAAACGAAGATGGTAATTCCCCTCGGACACTTTATTCACAAAATTAACAAATTGATTTACCGGCCGGGTGACCAGGCGGGAAAGCAGAAAACTGATAAGCAGCGACAGCAGCAACACCAGCAGAGCATACTTCACAAAATTGCTCCAGAAGCCGGGGACTCCGGCGTAAATCTGCTTGCGCGGCATATCCAGCCGCAGCACCGCCACACATTTGTGTTCCGCATCATAAACCGGGGCAAAGGCGCTAAAATAAGCCTGCTCGCCTTCCACTAAATTCCGCTTAATCACCGTTCGACTCATCCGGTACACCGAATCCACTTCGGGATACCAGGGAACTTCCTCCAGAAAGCGGAACGGAATCTGGGTGGAATAAATTAACTTTGCGGCGCTATTCTCCGGGAGCAGGAGCAGAATCCGATTGATGCGAAATTCCTGCCCGTTCTGCCCGAACACCTGAAATTGTTGACGAATTTGAATGGCAATTCGCTCGAACGCGGGAATATTGGTGGAACGAACGTTTAGCACTTTTCGGACATCGCTTCCGGGAATGGAAATGCTGCAAACTCTGGCAGCTAATTTCAATTGTTCCAGCGCCCGCTGTTCCCGCTGGTGAATCCGGTGGGACACATCAATTTTGACCCAGATAGCAACAACCAGCAACAAAATGCCGGAAGTAATAAGAAAATATTTCAAAAAAATGTTCAACCGCAATGTCTTCATGCGAATCCGAAACCCCTTTCGTTAACTATACATACGAAATGCCGACGACTCAAATAGCCGGTCGATGTCCAGTAAAAAAATCTGAGAAGTCTTATCCGAAATTACCCCCAGGATGTACGGTTGCATGCTTTTAGCCACCAATCCTTTGGCGGATTCCACCTTCACACCGTCCAGGGAGCGCACACCATGAATGCGATCCACCAGAACACCCACCACCACATCTCCGTTGTCCAGAATCATCACCATATCCGATTCCCGGATTTGCTTCGGTTTCATTCCCAGCAAAATTCCCAGATCCACAATGGTATAAATATCTCCCCGTAAATTGAATACTCCCACAACAAAATCCTGAGTATTGGGAACCGGGGTAATGACGGGAAGCGGGACAACCTCGCGGGCCTTCAAAATGCCGATTCCAAAAAGCATCTCGTTTAATTCGATGACGGAAATACGTTCTTCTTTTTGTGTTTGAGAAGCGGATTTATCCATAAATGTTCACATCCTGGCTTTGGCTGAGCATCCTTTCCACCACATCGAACAGAACCTGAGGGTCAATGGGTTTGGTCAGGTATTCATCTGCTCCCTGAAGTTTACCCCAGTAAATGTCACTCGCTTCGGCACGGGAGGAAATAAACACAATGGGAATGGACTGGGTGTCCTCGGAACGCTTTAAATGACGGCAGATTTCGTACCCGTTTACTCCGGGCATGACAATATCCAGCAAAATCAAATCCGGTTTTTCTTTGCGTACCAGTTCCACCACAAACTCGCTCTGCTCCACTTCCAGAATCTGATAATTGCGGGATTCTAAAATTTTGCGTAAAAGAGTACGGTCGGTCAGACT
Source organism: uncultured Calditrichaceae bacterium (assembly GCA_964495805.1). Lineage (GTDB taxonomy): Bacteria > Calditrichota > Calditrichia > RBG-13-44-9 > RBG-13-44-9 > JALXCH01. The sequence continues at coordinate 57,937 of CAZBWV010000052.1, read as the reverse complement.
ATCGTCCACTAATAAAATTTTTGCCATCGTACCAGCCCTTACTCTCCTATCAGTTCATGAATTTTGGCGATTAATTCTTCGTCTTTAAACGGTTTGGGGATAAAATCGTCTGCACCTAATTCTTTGGCTTTACTGGTTTCCCGTGGGGTGTCCTTGGCCGAGAGCATCACAACAGGAATGTTTTTGCTGGATTTAATCACTTTCAGAATATCCAGTCCGTTCACATCGGGAAGCATGATGTCCAGAATGACCAGGTCGGGGGTGGTTTCGTCCATGTAGGAGAGTGCTTCTTTGCCGGTTCCCACGGAAACGATCTGATAGTTTTCGTTTTCCAGCGCAATTTCCACCATTTTGCGAATCACCACGCTGTCGTCCACCACCAGAATGGTTTTTTGACCGACTTCCTCTTTAGGCGGAGCGATCGGCGGTTCTTCCACATCTTCCTTCTCTTCCTCCGCTTCCATGGTTTCCAGCATTTCTTCCAGGGACTGCTCAGTTTCTTTCATTTCCGTCTCGAAAATATCGCCTAATTCAAACTCTTCTTCCGCTTCCTCCACTTCTTCTTCGGTGGTTTCCACTTCCTCTTCGGCAGTCAGTGCTTCCAGCTTTTCCTCGATGGGCGATTCCTCGCCTTCTTCCTCTTCCTTCAAAAGGTCGTTAATCAGTTGATCTAAATCCTCTTCACCTTCTTTTTTCTCATCTTCTTCTTCCATTTTGAGTTCTTCCATCCCCTCAAGCGCTTCCTCCAGATCGGAAGTTTCTTCCATTTCCGAGGGGACTTCGGATTCTTCCTGAAGCGCTTCATCTAATGCTTCTTCCATTTGCTCTTCCAGTTCCTTTTCCGGGACCTCACCCCCTTCAACCAGTTGCTCTTCCAGCTGGGCACCAAACTGTTCCTCTACCGATTCGACAGGTTCCTCCTCCTGCGCTGCTTCAGCAACTTCTTCCTGAGTTTCGGAAGGCGCCTCTGGTGTTTCGGTCTGTTCCCCGGGAACTTTTTCTTCTTCCATAAACAATTCTTCGGTAATTTCCTCTTCCAGCCCTTCCTCTTCCGGGGCCAGAACCAGTTCCAGCTCGGAAAGGTGCTGTAATGCCTTCTGTACTTCGGACTGGTCAATTTCCAGGAAAGAAGCTAATTCGGGAACATCCATTTTGCCATCTAATGCAAAAAGAACTTTCCATTCCGGAATAAGCAATTGGATGTCGTAAATTTTTTCAACCAATTGGTCTGATCGAACATACACCCGGCTCACGATGGACTCCTTATTTTATATTTTTTTTCGATAATCTACATTTTGGTAATTATCGGCTGGAAACCGACATATCTTTAATTTTTTAAATATCTTATATTTAATTTCAAAAAAATTTACGGTTTCTATAAACATATGTCAAGCAAATTTCAGTTAATTCAATAAAGCCAGGAAGCCTTCCAATTCTACCCCCATAAACCAACCTGTGATAACAGACCCACCGTGACTTCCATCCCACACATTTTCCCATTACCTATTTCACTCCTGCCTTGTGTAAATACTGAATTTTCCGTAAGTTTGAGGCTGATTTGAACAGGTGAGGAAAAACAGGAGTCATCAAGCGTGGAAGAACTCAATCAATTGATTTTACAACGGCGCGAGAAATTGCAGAAGTTGCGCGAATTGGGTGTGAATCCCTATCCCTATTCGTTTAACCGCACGCACACTTCCCGGCAGATTTTAGAGAATTTCGACACTCTGGAAGAACAGGAAGTTTCCGTAGCAGGACGGATTATGTCCAACCGCCGCATGGGAAAAGCTGCTTTCTTCCACATCCAGGATATGTACGGACGCATCCAGATTTACCTGAAAAAGGATGTGGTGGGTGAGAAAACGTTTGAAATTTACAAGCTGTTAGATATTGGCGATATTGTAGGAATTACCGGTAAGGTGTTTAAAACCCGTACCGGCGAAATTACCGTGTTTGCCGAAAAGCTGGAAGTGCTCACCAAATCCCTGCGTCCCCTGCCCATCGTGAAGGAAAAGGTGGTGGATGGCAAGAAGATTGTGTACGATCCGTTTTCCGATAAAGAACTGCGCTACCGCCAGCGCTACGTGGATTTAATCGTTAATCCGGAAGTGCGGGAGGTGTTCATTAAACGCTCGCGAATTATTACTGCCATTCGGGATTTCCTGAATGCCCACGATCTGTTAGAAGTGGAAACACCCATCCTGCAACCGCTGTATGGCGGAGCCACTGCCCGCCCGTTTGTTACCCATCATCATGCGCTGGACATGAAGCTCTACCTGCGTATTGCCAACGAACTGTATTTGAAGCGCCTGGTAGTAGGCGGGCTGGAAGGTGTGTACGAATTCGCCAAAGATTTCCGCAACGAGGGCATGGATCGGTTTCATAATCCGGAGTTTACTCAGGTGGAATTGTATGTGGCGTACAGGGATTACTACTGGATGATGGAATTCACCGAGACGATGATTTCCACGGTGGCCCAAAAGGTTCTGGGAACGATGAAAATTGAGTATCAGGGGGAGATGATTGACCTGACGCCTCCCTGGCGGCGGTTGCCGCTGTTTGAGGGCATTCGGGAATTTACCGGAGTCAACATGGCGGGGATGAGTGAGGAAGAATTGCGCAAGGCGGCGGAAGATCTGGGAATTCCGGTGGAAGACGCCTGGGGCGCGGGCAAAATCATCGATGAGGTGTTTGGCGAGTTTGTCGAACCAAAATTAATTCAACCTACATTTGTGATTGACTACCCGCTGGAAATGTCTCCGCTGGCGAAAAAACACCGGAAAAATCCGCGGCTGGTGGAACGGTTTGAACCGATCATTGCCGGCAAGGAAATCGGGAATGCATTTAGTGAATTGAACGATCCGCTGGATCAGCGGGAACGATTTGAAGCGCAGATGGAACTGCGTGCGAAAGGAGACGAAGAAGCCCAGATGCTGGACGAGGATTTTCTGCGCGCGCTGGAATACGGAATGCCCCCCACTGCCGGTCTGGGTGTGGGAATCGATCGACTGGTGATGCTGCTAACCAATCAGCCATCCATCCGGGATGTGATCCTGTTCCCGCACATGCGACCCGAACGGTGAGGGAAGCTTCCCTCAGGGCAAAAACTCCATGAACAATCAAAAGCCCATACGTTATGAAATTTGAATTTTTTGTTGCCAAACGATATTTTAAATCCAAGCGCAAAACCGGATTTATCTCCATCATCACCTATGTGTCCATCGTCGGGGTGCTCATTGGTGTGGCCGCTCTGGACATTGTGCTCTCTTCCTTCAACGGATTCGAAAACGAAGTACGGACCCGGCTCATCAACGCCGATGCCCACATCCAGGTGCGGAAATTTTACGTCAAAGGCATCGAGAACTATCAGGCCATTGCGGACACCATCCGGCGGATTCCCCATGTGGTGGGCGCTTCGCCGGTGATCGTACGGGAAGGGGTCATCCGTTCCAAAGACAACAACCAGCCCTGCGCTATCCGCGCCCTGGACCCGGCCACCATCGGACAGGTCAGCGATTTGCCCAACAGCATTGTGGCGGGCGAGTTCAACCTGGGAATGGTGACCACTGAAGACGGGCGCACGCTACCGGGCATTGTGTTAGGACGTTACCTGGCCGAAAACCTGTTCATCTTTACTCCCGGGCACATTGTCACCCTGTTTATTCTTCCACAGGACGCCAGTGTGCTTTCCGCACCGCGGGTAAAACAGTTTGTGGTTACCGGTATCAGCGAAATCGGCTTTTACGAATACGATAAAGTGATGGCGTACATCTCACTCGAAGCAGGACAAAAGCTCTTCCATATGCCCCATACCGTCTCCTGGATTGAAGTGAAGCTGGACGATTACAGCCTGGCCGGGAAAATTGCTCCTGTCATCGAGAAAAAATTAGGCGGATATCCTTTTGTGGCACGCACCTGGTTCGAGCTTAACCGCAGCCTGTATAGCTGGATGACCATCGAAAAATGGGGCGCTTTTCTGGTACTCAGCCTCATCATCATGGTGGCGGCGTTTAACATCGTCAGCTCTCTCATCATGATCGTCATGGAAAAAACCCGCGAAATTGGTATTCTGAAAAGCATGGGCGCTACTTCCCAGAGCATCATGCGCATCTTTCTGCTGGAGGGAACCATTGTGGGTATTCTGGGAACCGGCCTGGGGAGCCTGATTGGCTTTACCGTTTGCTATGTTCAGGAAAAATTCGGCCTTATCCGGTTACCCTCCGATGTGTATTTAATTGACAAACTCCCCATGCAAATGCACCTGTTCGATTTTGTCGCCATTGGCGTGGCAGCCATTTTACTGTGTCTGGCCGCATCGGTGTATCCGGCATACAAAGCTTCCCGTCTGGAACCGGTGGAAGCAATTCGTAATGAATAAAAACATGTTCAAATAGTACAAACAGAAAATCAACCAATTATCGGGGAAACAACAGTTACATCATGGCATCCAATTCGGACATTTTACTGACGGCACGGGGAATTAAAAAACACTACCGCTCCGGACCGGAGATTCTGGAAGTGCTCAAAGGCATCGATCTGGACATTCGGCGAGGCGAAATTATGGTCATTATGGGACCATCGGGAGTGGGAAAAAGTACTCTGCTGCACATTTTAGGAACGCTGGATCGACCGACCGAAGGTAGCCTGCAAATTGATGGCAAAGATATTTCCCGAATGAAACCACTGGAAATCGATGCCTTCCGCAATCGGCACATTGGTTTCGTATTCCAGTTCCATTACTTACTACCGGAATTTACTGCGCTGGAGAATGTGCTGATTCCCCGAATGATTGCCGGTTCCGATTGGAAACAGGAGACCGATCGCGCCCGGGAGTTGCTGGCTGAAGTGGGACTTTCCGAACGCTTAAACCACCGTCCGTCTCAGCTTTCCGGAGGCGAATTACAGCGGGTGGCGGTTGCCCGGGCACTGATGAATCGCCCGCAAATTGTTTTTGCCGATGAACCCACCGGTAACCTGGACAGCCGCAACAGCCACGCTCTGTTCGACCTGATTCTGGAACTGAACCGTAAATATCAGCAAACCTTCGTCATCGTAACGCACAACGAGATGTTTGCCGAACAAGCCGACCGGGTGATTCACCTGTTAGACGGTTTCATTGAACGGGAAAGCACCAATTCCCGACGCTCCCGATAATCGGGAATTTCCGACAACCGCGTTGTTCAAACGGAGTTCTTAATCAACAATCCATTCAATCAAATCGATGCAACCAACCGACGAAATTGACGTTCAGTTTGTGAAAGGGGTAGGCGAAGCACGGGCAAAAGTGCTGAAAAAACACGGCATTGCCACCGTGCAGGACCTGCTCAACCATATTCCACGGCGTTACCTGGACCGCCGTACCATCACCCCACTGAATCAGTTAACCATAGAACAGGAAACCACTGTGATCGGTCGGGTGCTTTCGGTGGAATTGGTAAAGCATGGCCGTCGTCCGCGACTGGTGGTGCGTATTTACGACGGGAAAGGGATTCTGGATGCGGTGTGGTTCCAGCAAGTGCAATACTTTCAGAAGCTGTTCAAACCGCACATGGAAGTGGCTTTGAGCGGAAAGGTTAGCTTTTTCCGCGGCTGGCAGATGGTGCACCCGGATTTCGACATCATCGAAGAATCGCGGGAACAACTGCACACCGGCCAGATTATTCCGCTATACCCCAGCACGCAGGAGCTGACCCGCGCTGGCCTCAGCTCACGCGGTTTCCGGCGCATCATCCACCATGCGCTGCAAAAGTACGGCGATTCCATTCCGGAGAACCTTCCCGAAACCATCTGCAAACGCTATCGGTTGTTGCCCCGGAACGAAGCCTACCGCCGGTTACACTTCCCGCAAACTCTGCAGGACCTGGAACAACCGATGCGCCGACTCAAATACGAGGAGTTGTTTTACTTCCAGCTCATCATGGCACTGCGCCACCACTTTCAGCGTTCGCCGGTGCAGGGCATTACCATGAAAACCACCGGCGAGGTCATCCGAAAAGTGCTGGACAAACTCCCCTACCAGCTCACCAATGCTCAGCGCAAAGTGCTGCGGGAAATCTATCAGGATTTAAAAAGCGGTCGGCCGATGAACCGCCTGCTTCAGGGAGACGTGGGCTCGGGTAAAACACTGGTGGCACTGATTACCGCCCTGATTGCCATCGAAAACGGATACCAGGTGGCCTTCATGGTACCGACCGAAATTTTAGCGGAACAACACTACCTGAACATCACCGACCTGTTGCACGGTTTGCCCACCCGGGTTCGCCTGCTCATTGGTTCTCTGAAAAAAGCGGAAAAGGAAGCCATCCATTCCGCCTTGCGGGAAGGCACCGTGGATCTGGTGATCGGAACACACGCTCTGGTGCAGGAGTCGGTGGAATTCCGAAATTTAGGACTGGTCATTATCGACGAACAGCATCGGTTTGGTGTGCTCCAGCGCAGCGAGCTCATCCAGAAGGGCTGGAATCCCCATGTGCTGGTCATGACCGCCACCCCGATCCCCCGCACTCTGGCCATGACTCTGTACGGAGATCTGGACACCTCTGTCATTGACGAAATGCCTCCGGGACGCCAGCCCATTCGCACCGTCTGGCGAACGGAGGAAAAATTAAAGGAAATTTACCAGTTCATTCGCGACAAAGTGCGCCAGAAGGAACAGGTGTACATTGTGTACCCGCTGGTGGAAGAATCGGAGAAGATGGATTTAAAAGCAGCGGTGGAGAGCTACCAGCAGCTCAGCAAACATGTTTTTCCGGAATTCAACCTGGCGCTGCTTCATGGACGCATGCCCAATGCGGAAAAAGAGGCAGTAATGCGACGGTTTAAATCGGGTGAGGTGGATATTCTGGTTAGCACCACCGTTGTGGAAGTGGGGGTGGACGTGCCCAATGCCACTGTTTTGCTTATTCAACATGCGGAGCGATTCGGGCTGAGCCAGCTCCATCAGTTGCGTGGACGAGTGGGACGGGGTTCCAAAAAATCCTACTGCATTCTGGTAACCCCATCCCGCATTAACGAAATTGCCCGTCAGCGTATGGAGTTAATGGAGAGAACCACCGACGGCTTTCTGATTGCCGAAGAGGACATGCGCCTGCGTGGCAGCGGTGAATTTTTTGGTACCCGCCAGCACGGCTTACCCGACCTGCGCTTTGCCGATCTGGTGCACGACCAGAACATCATCCAGGCGGCCCGCAGGGACGCTTTCCGGCTGGTGGCAAAAGACCCACACCTGCGCCTGCCGGAACATCAGCGCATTCGCGCTTATTTCCAGAAACATTTTGCCGAAAAATATCGCCTGGGTGGCGTTTCCTGAAGTACCTTTCTACAAAATAAAACCTGTTACCAAGCGCTCCCGTCAAAGCACAAATCGCCAGATGAGCTTGGTCAGCACGGTGGTGTTGGTCAACTTCATCCGGGAACCTTCCGTGTCGATACTCTGATTCACCACAAAATAGAAATTGGTACCCGGGGTGGGAATCCAGTTGACCCGGAAGTTAATCAATGCCTCGTTTTCGTCGTTGTTCCACTGCCCGAAGAAGGAACCAAACAGGTCGGGATTGACGGCCAGATCAATTCGCCCGCCTATTTCGGTGATGGTAAAATTTCCCTCCGGAAGCGATATGATGTTCTGGGTGACATCGGGACTGATGCTGAGATGTTTGTTGATCTGGAAGGTGCTCCGAACAAACCATTCCGTTCGGTAGCCATCGTAAAAGTCGCCCCAATTTACAAAGAAAAAAGCGGATATCGGGCGACCGCGAAAAGTGGCAAATTGCAATTCATATCGAGTAAACCAGTATTCTCCGGGGGCAATGTGTACCCCTTCATGGATTTCGAACGTATCGGTTAGCGCCTCAGCACGTCTTTGAATGTTGCCTTCAAAGAATTCTCCGCTTTTCAGGGTAAAACCCAGCGGCCGGAATTCTGACCAGAGCGACTGCAATTGGTGGGTCTGGTCATCGATGTAGTAGTTAAAATCAAATGGTTTGAATACCAGCTTCTGAACAAAGGGTAAGAATTTCGGTCGGGGTTTAATTCGCAGGTCTGCCATAAACATCTGGTAACTGTGGCGCCGTAAATATCCTACTTCAGGATTGAATCCTTCGCTGGCGCGGTCCCAGATGGTGGAGAAATCGATAAAATCGTTAGGAAAATCCAGAAAGATGCGGTGTGCCACGCCGGTTTTCTGCACCCGATCGGAAGTATAGCTCTGCGCCAGTGCTCCGCCCACGGCCAGTGTTTTGTCCCCGAACATCTCCGAGGTGGAATACAGGAAATCCGCTCCGTACACCGCATTCTGGCGATGGGGTTCGAACTTCCCCACTCCGATCAGCCCGATACTGGATTGCTGCCAGATGTCCTGCTTCCAGCGCATAACGGTGTAATTGGTGGTGGGGATAGTGTCTTTTTCCGCCGTCTGGATGCTCATCCCCCCCAGGGTGGTGTGTCCCGCCTTGCCCAGCAACCTGGCCCCCAACAAAATGGGGATGGTAGAACGATCAGGCGCCAGACCGATCCGGCGGCTGTAAAATGGCTGAATGCTGTGTCCCAATCCGAAATCGAAATAGTTTCGCCCTTCCAGAAAGAACTCCCGTTTTTCCGGATAAAACAGCGAAAAACGGGTCAGATTTACCTGCATCCGATCCGATTCTACCTGGGCGAAATCGGTGTTAGCGGTCAGATTCAGCTTCATGGTCGGAGTGATGAGGTAGTTGATATCGCCACCCACATGTCCCACTCCGCTGTGTGTTCCGTCGTCGTACCATTGCATTCCGGTAATTCCGTACGGCTTCAGCTCCACCAATCTCACGCTGCTAATTCCACGAATGCCCACCAGCTCACCGGCACGCGCTACCTGTTCCAGTTCGGAATCCCGCGACCAACCCTGCCATAACACCTGCTCCCGCTTCCGGCGAATGTTCCGTTCGAAGTTGACACCCCACACCTGCTCCGGTGCGGTGCTGAATTTTAGTGTAGAGAACGGAATAACGAACTCAGCAAACCACCCATCACGGGTTCGACGCGTCTTTACCGTCCACACTCCATCCCAGGCCTGATTGGTGGATTGCCCGTTATCCTGCACCAGCGCATCGTAACGTGCCCCATTGGGATTGGTGATGAATAAGTAACCATTGCGGCGATCGTGATAAGTATCTAAAATAATTTTGAAATTGTCGTCAATCCCATAGCGAAAATCCCGCTTCATATTCTTGGCAATTAACCGATCCGGCTCATCATCGTAACACCACACCCCGATGTACAAATTTTTTTCCGTGTACACAATAGCCACTTCAGTGCGTTCGGTGGCTGGCTGACCTTCGTTTAGCTCCCGCTGGGTAAAATTGGAAATGTGCTGGGCTTGCTGCCAGGCAGGTTCGTCCAAAAGGCCATCCACCCGAATGGGTTGCTCTATTTTTAATGCCTGTATGCGGTTGGGGGTACTCACCTGGGTCCAGGTAAAAGTATTGAACCCGATCAACAAAAGTAAAACCAGGATTCCCGTTCGCCATCCAGTCATGATCCGTGCTTTCCTCAACATACAGTTCGATTCACTTACCAAGCAAACAACATCCTTTTGCCAGACCGATTGCTACGGTAAACCAGGTATTTCACGGAACGGTCTGATGACAAAATAAAATAAATTTTTCCAACATAAGCAACGGGAGTTTCATTTATTTTGTTTTACGAAACAAAATGACCAGCTACAGTATCCGGATTCTTAGCAGGAGTTCAAAGAAAAACCGGTTGCTCCCTTCCTGCCAGAGCAACCGGTTTTTTAGCTGAATTGCAGAACTGTTTTTTCTATTTAGTCAGCATGGGGATTTTCACATCATGCTCTTTCGCAAACTGAATTGCTTTTTCGTAACCGGCATCGGCGTGACGCATGACTCCCAGTCCCGGATCATTGGTCAGCACCCGCTTCAGGCGAATGTCCATCATCTCCGTACCGTCTGCCACAATCACCTGCCCGGCATGCAGGGAATAGCCAATCCCTACCCCACCGCCATGGTGGAAGCTGACCCAGGAAGCTCCGCTCACCGCATTCACTGCAAAGTTCAGCAATGGCCAGTCAGCAATGGCATCCGAGCCATCCTTCATGGCTTCCGTCTCCCGATTGGGGGAGGCAACCGAGCCGGAATCCAGATGGTCACGTCCGATGACGATGGGCGCTTTGACCCGTCCTTCGCGCACCAATCGGTTAAACAGCAATCCGGCTTTGTCCCGTTCGCCGTAACCCAGCCAGCAGATTCGTGCAGGCAATCCCTGGAAGGCTACCCGTTCCCGGGCCAGGGTTAACCAGCGGCGCAGATGGGTCTTCTCCGGAAACAGATTCATCAGTTCCTGGTCAATCACGTAAATATCTTCCGGATCGCCGGAAAGTGCTGCCCAGCGGAACGGACCCTGGCCTTCGCTAAACAAATCCCGAATGTAAGCAGGTACGAAGCCGGGATATTTCCAGGTGCCATCAGCATGGCGCACTTCCTCTTCCTTCACAAATCCGCCTTCCAGCGCGTTCCCGCGCAAATTGTTACCATAGTCAAACGTTTCCGCACCGCGTTCCTGCAACTGAATCATCAGGCGTACATGTTTGGCCATGGTGCGGAAAGAGTGCTTCAGATAATCGTTAGGATTTTTCTTGCGCAGTTCCAGTGCTTCGGCAAACGAAAACCCCTCCGGAACATACCCATTCAGCGGGTCATGAGCGCTGGTCTGATCGGTGAGCAAATCGGGGGTGATGTTTCGCTTCACCAGTTCCTCCAGAAGGGTGACCACATTGCCAATCCACACAATGGATTTAGCAATTCCTTTCTCCTTATATTCCAGTGCACGGGTAATTGCAGCATCTAAACTGTATTCTATCTCGTCCAGATAGCGTGTATTGATGCGCTTTTTTGCCCGCTCTTCATTCACTTCCGCTGCCAGATAAGTGGCGTTGTTCATGGTGGCTGCCAGGGGCTGGGCACCACTCATGCCGCCACACCCACCGGAAACAATCAGACGGCCCCGCAAATCGTCCGTGCCAAAACGTTTGCGACCCGCTGCCGCAAACGTTTCGTATGTGCCCTGCAAAATTCCCTGCGTCCCAATGTAAATCCACGATCCGGCGGTCATCTGTCCGTACATAATCAGGCCAAGCCGTTCCAGATGGTGAAAATGCTCCCAGTTAGCCCATTGAGGCACCAGATTGGAGTTGGCGATAATGACTCGCGGTGCCCATTCGTGTGTTTTCAGCACACCCACCGGTTTGCCGGATTGTACCAGCAACGTTTCGTCGTTCTCCAATTCCTTCAAAGTGCGAATAATGGCTTCGTACGCTTCCCAATTGCGGGCGGCTTTACCCGTTCCGCCGTACACAATCAGTTCATCCGGATTTTCCGCCACTTCCGGGTCCAGATTATTCATCAGCATCCGCATGGCGGCTTCCTGATGCCACCCTTTGGCGGTCAATTGCGTGCCCCGGGGGGCATGAATCTCTCGTTTCATCATTGCCTCGCTTTTTATGTTATTCGACAAATGCGATTTTTACCATCAATTTGGTGCAGAGTGGGTTGCCGGGTGCCCGAATGGATTTTTGTTCTGATTCTGTTGCTGCAGAAATCGCTGCACCAGCGGCTGTGTCACCAGCTGTCGGTAAGAAAACAGCACAAAACCCCTTGGTTGAATAGCCAGCACCTGATTTAACTTCTGGAGCACTTTCTTCTGAGACTGATTGTACAGTGCCACGCCCACCGCATATTTGCCATCCGGTAATCGATCGATGTAACTCTCCAGCCGCTCGCGAAAAGTTTTTGCGTCAGGCGTGTAATTCATGGGTACGGCAAAATCCAGCCAGCCGGACTCCAGCCAGCCATCCCAATTCTGATAATATTCCCAATGTGCCCGGGCAATGTCCGGCTTTACCGCCGCACTCACCAGAATATGGGGCGAATGCGCTCGTACCCGCCGGGCAATTTTCCGAACAAAATCGGACAAACCGTTCATTAAATACTTACGCCAGTGCAACGAAAACGATTCATATCCCGGAAGGGAATATTCCCGGGCAAACCGTTCCGGATCGGACAGAAAATCGCGGGGGTCCAGCGCATATCGGTGTCGGAAACCTTCCACAATATCGGGATGTAAATCGAAGCGGTTGTTGGGATAACGGATGTAATCCAGATGAATGCCATCCACCTGGTAATGGGAGAGCAAATCGTCAAGAATTTTCAGGAACTCTTCCTGAACCCCGGGCAGCATGGGAGAAACGTAAAGTCCTTCCACATGTTCTTTTTTCACCGAGTGGGGATAGTTTTTCAGCAAAGAGTTCTGATTCAGCGGGCGTGCCAGCCAATCGCTGCGTCGGTTCACCACATGATTTTTCTCCCGGGGAAGGGTGTCGCTGCTCCATACGTACAGCACATTCAGCCAGGCATGGATGCGTAAATGATCTTTCCGGGTGTGGCTCAGCAAATATCCCAGCGGATCAAAATCCGGATCCGGAATATCGTGAGCGTGCGGTTCATACTGGCTGCGGTAATACGCATCGCCGCGCCCCCGTACCTGGACAAATAAATCGGTTATTCCCCAACGACGAGCCCGTTCCAGAAGCGAATCAATCTTTTCCGGGGTGGTTATTTCGTGCCGAACCACCCACAAACCACGCATGGGTTCCCGGGTTGCGGTGGATTGACCAACCGCCCCACCATAGAAGAACAGAATTGCGAAAAGCAAGATGGCTCTTTTCATAAGAACAAAATATAGAAACAACCGGTCGAATGTATCAACCGGTAAATAAAATCACCTTCACCTTTTTCCTGCTTCTCTTTTTCAACTTAGTCTTCCCTGTTCCCCATTTTCGAAAAAAAAAGGCGTCCACGATGGACGCCCCATAAAAATGATTCAATGGAAAATTTACCGCTATTCTTTCTTATCCGGAGTTTCTTCCTCTTTTTCCTGATCGGTTGATTCTTCTTTCTTCTCCGCTTCCGCCTTCTGTTCAGATTCTTCTTCGGACGTTTCCTCCGTTTTCGCTTCTTCCTGAGTATCCGGTTCGGTTTTTTCTTCAACCTTCATTTCGGTGGTTTCGGTTGCTTCTTCGGCGGCGGGAGCTACTTCTTCTGTTTTGGCCGCTTTCTTCTTTTCCTTGCTTGGAGCGGTTTCTTTCTTTTTGCTTTTCTTCGGTTTCGCTTTTTCTTCCACCACCAACTTTTCGAATCCGACCAGTTGCAGGACAGCCAGTTCCGCACCATCGCCGCGACGGCGTCCCAGTTTAATTACCCGGGTGTAGCCTCCGTTCCGTTCGGCAAAGGCAGGGGCGATTTCGTCGAACAACATTTTCACCAGCGTCCGATTTTGCAACCGTTTAAAAGCCAACCGACGAGCTGCGACCGTATTCTTTTTACCATAGGTGATCAACCGCTCGATATAGCTACGGGCTGCCTTGGCTTTGGCCAGGGTGGTTTTCACCTGATGATGCTCAATAATCGCCCGCGCCAGGTTGCGCAGCGTAGCCTCTCTATGACTTTTTGTCCGTCCTAACTTTTTAACTTTTTTGCGATGCCGCATGAGTTCACCTCAATTTTTCCTGTTTAGCCGTCAACCAATTCCTATTTTCACCACAAAACGGTGCCAAAACTGCGATTAATCCTCGCCCTTTAGATAGCGATCCACATCCATGCCGAAGTACAGGCCTTTCTTTTCCAGAATATCCTGAATTTCCTGAAGAGACTTCCGGCCGAAGTTCCGGAATTTGAGCAATTCGGATTCATCCAGCCGGACCAGATCGGCAATGGTTTTAATATTGGCATTCTTCAAACAATTGTGCGAACGCACGGACAGCTCCAGTTCGTCCACATTCATCCGCAGCAGCTTCTTGATACGCAACACTTCTTCATCAATTTCCTGTGTTTCTTCCTCTTCCGGCTCAATCTCGAAATTAATGAACAACTGGATGTGGTCTTTCAGGATTTTCCCGGCAAAGGTCAGAGCATCGTCGGGGGTAATGCTGCCATCGGTTTCGATTTCCAGAATCAGCTTTTCGTAATCCGTTCGCTGTCCCACGCGCACATTTTCCACATCGTAGCGTACCTTGCGGATGGGGGAGAAAATGGAATCGATGGGGATGAGTCCGATACTGGCTTCCAGCGGTTTGTTTTCCTCTGCCGGCACATAACCGCGCCCCTTGCCAATACGAACTTCCATCTCAAAATCGGCGTCTTCGTTAAGCGTGGCAATGTGCAGATCCGGATTCAGAATTTCGAAATCCGCCGTATTGGCACCAATATCGCCGGCTTTAAATTCGCCCGGTCCCTTCAGATGCAGAGTTACTTTATCCGGACGCTTATTTAATAATTTAATCCGAACTTCTTTAAGATTGAGGATCATTTCCACCACGTCTTCCTTTACCCCGGGAATGGTGGAGAACTCGTGCTGCACCCCATCAATCCGGATGGCCGTGATGGCCGCGCCCTGAATACTGGACAGTAGCACACGCCTCAGGGCGTTCCCCAGCGTGGTACCGAAACCCCTCTCTAACGGTTGAACTATGAAACGTCCAAAATTGGCGGAGTAACTGGATTCGTCCAGCTCCACCCTTTCAGGCATAATTAAATTTCCCCAGTTCATATATCTCCATATCTTGTTTCTTTGAACAGTTGATTGTTATTTAGAATAAAGCTCGATGATGAGGTTTTCCTGGACGTTAATCGGGATATCCTGACGTTGCGGTACATCCAGGAATTCCCCTTTCATCTGCGCCTTATCCAGACGCAACCAGGGTAACATCGTCTCGTCTTTCACCCGTTTCATTGCTTCGTGAATGATGGCCAGCTTACGGCTTTTCTCCCGCACGGAGATAACATCACCGGGACGAACCAGATAGGAAGGTACATTCACAACCCGTCCGTTCACCATGAAGTGGCGATGTAGAATCAGCTGGCGAGCTGCCTTCCGGGAGGGAGCAAATCCCAGCCGATAGACCACATTGTCCAGGCGACTCTCTAAAATCTTCAGCAGGTTTTCGCCGCTGACACCTTTTTGCCGGGTTGCTTTGACGTAGTAGTTTTTGAACTGTGTTTCCAGCACACCGTAAATACGTTTTACTTTTTGTTTCTCTCGCAACTGAATGCCGTATTCGGAAAGTTTGATGCGCTGAGTCACACCGTGTTGTCCCGGCGGATAGGAGCGCTTCTCGAATGAGCACTTGGCAGACATGCAGCGCGCTCCCTTCAAAAACAGTTTTTCACCTTCACGACGGCAAAGTTTACATACAGAGCCTGTATAACGTGCCATTAACGTCTTTCTCCATTCCTTTTATTTACACTCTACGTTTTTTCGGCGGACGACATCCGTTATGCGGAATTGGCGTCACGTCTTTAATACTGATAATTTCCAGACCGGCGGCTTGCAGGGAACGAATGGCTGCTTCGCGCCCCGCTCCGGGTCCCTTCACCTCTACGGACACTTTGCGCAGTCCCAGGTCCATGGCTTCCCTGGCGGCCGTTTCGGCAGCCAGCTGGGCAGCAAACGGGGTGTTCTTCCGGGAGCCTTTAAAACCCACCTTCCCTGCCGAAGCCCAGGAAATCACATTCCCTTTTGTATCGGTTAAGGTGACAATGGTATTATTGAACGTTGCCTTAATATGGGCAACGCCCAGAGCATCCACCTGTTCCTTTTTCTTCTTGGTAACACGAGATCGACGTGCCAATGGATACCTCCTTACATTAACTGGTGTTTATTTCTTTTTCGCTACCGGACGACGGCGTCCCTTACGGGTCCGGGCATTGGTCCGCGTACGCTGTCCCCGAACCGGTAAACCCAATTTATGGCGAATTCCACGGTAGCAGTTAATATCGATTAACCGCTTAATGTTCATGTTAATTTCCGACTTCAGTGCACCTTCCACCTTGTAATTCTGCTGAATGTTGGTCCGAATGGCGCGAATCATGTCGTCGGTCAAATCGCGTGTGCGAATCATGGGATCCACACCGGTATCCTTACAAATCTTCAACGCCGTGCTTCGCCCGATACCGAAAATATAGGTCAGGGCTATACCAATGGGTTTATTCTTGGGTAAATCGACACCTACTATACGAGCCAAAGTAGCCTCCTTAAATTATTAACCCTGTCTTTGTTTGTGTTTGGGATTTTTCTTGCAAATTACCCGCACCACTCCGTGGCGACGAATAATTTTGCAATGCTCACACCGTTTCTTTACCGAAGCCTGAACTTTCATGTCTCTGTCCTCTTCCTGATTAAAACTCGTTTCTTTTCTCTACTTGTAGCGATAGGTAATCCGACCTCGCTTTAAATCGTATGGGGATAACTCCACTTTCACTTTATCCCCGGGCAAAATTTTGATAAAATGCATCCGCATCTTTCCGGACACATGCGCCAACACCTCGTGCCCGCTCTCTAACTGAACGATAAACGTGGCATTGGGTAGTGTCTCTTTAATGACACCATCAACCGTTATAGGTTGTTCTTTAGCCAAAAAAGCACCTCTTCTTTTAATTTGTTTTCGGTTAAAATCTCCGGTTTTCCGTTGCGAATAACCACCGTGTGCTCATAATGGGCAGACGGTTTACCATCCTGCGTCACCACCGTCCAGCCATCTTCCAGGGTGTACACACGATGGGTGCCCATGTTAATCATCGGTTCAATGGCCAGTGTCATCCCCTCCTTTAACAGTGGCCCCCGATGGGGTTTCCCGAAGTTGGGCACCTGCGGTTCTTCATGAAGAGCCTTCCCGATTCCGTGACCAACCAGTTCTCGTACCACTCCGTAGCCATGACTTTCTGCATGGGTCTGAACCGCATGAGAAATATCCTGCACCCGATTTCCGGCCACCGCCCGGGCAATTCCGCGATAAAGCGCTTCCACCGTCACCCGCATCAGTTTCTTCTTCTCTTCCGAAATCTCGCCCACCGGAAATGTGAAAGCGGAATCTCCGTAATACCCTTTGTATTCCACTCCAATATCCACGCTCACAATATCACCTTCCCGGAGTATTCGTTTGGGCGATGGAATTCCGTGCACCACCTCCTCGTTAATCGAGATGCAGGCACTTGCCGGAAAACCGTACAACCCCTTAAAAGCAGGTCTTGCTCCTCTGGAACGAATAAATTTCTCAATTTCTTCGTCCAGCTTCCCGGTACTCACACCGGGTTTTATCATAGACCAGACCATTTCAAACGTTTCGGCAGTAATTCTGGCGCTGATCCGCATCAGCTCCAGTTCCCGCTCATTCTTGATGGTGATCATTAAGCTCTACGACCTCGAATCCTGCCACCTTTCATAAAGCCATCGTAATGGCGCATAAACAGGTGCGACTCAAATCGCTGAATGGTATCCAGCGCCACACCAACAATAATCAACAATCCGGTACCGCCAAAGAAAGAAGCGTAATTGTACGACACATGGAACATCTTTACCAGGATGTAAGGGATAATCGCTACAATACCCAGTGCAATTGCGCCTGGTAAGGTAATCCGGGTTAACACGGAGTCCAGATATTCAGCCGTCTTTTTACCCGGACGCACACCGGGGATGAATCCGCCCTGCTTTTTCAGATTTTCTGCAACATCCACCGGATTCAGAGCAATGGCGGTATAGAAATACGTAAAGAATACAATCATAATGAAATAGATTAACCAGTAGAACCAGGATTCCATGGAAAAGGCACGTTGCAACGAAGCCACCAGATCGCTATCCGGGAAGAAGGTAAACAACGTGCTGGGAACAAACATAATTGCCTGAGCAAAGATGATGGGCATCACACCAGCGGTGTTGACCCGCAACGGGAAGTGGGTGTTAACGCCGCCATATACTTTGCGGCCCACCACACGCTTGGCATACTGAACCGGAATCTTCCGGGTGGCCTGGGTCAGCACCACAATGCCCGCCACAATCAGAAAAGCCAGCGCAATCAGGAACAATTCGGTTAACAATGAGCGGTTACCACTGGAGAATTGAATCCATTCGTCCATGATGGCAGCCGGAAAACGGGCAATAATTCCGATAAAGATGATCAGCGAGATACCGTTTCCAATGCCGCGTTCATCAATCAGCTCACCCATCCACATAATCAGCATGGTTCCGGTAGCCATGGACACCATGGTCAGCAGTTTAAAGCCCAATCCCGGATGAATCACCGCACGCACGCCGTTCACGTTAATGCTTTCCAGGAACACAGCCACACCAAACGCCTGCATGGCGGAAATAACCAGCGTACCGTAACGGGTGTATTGGGTAATCTTTTTCCGTCCCTCTTCCCCTTCTTTCTGCAGACGCTGAATGTACGGCCAGACCGCACCCAACAACTGCAAAATAATGGATGCACTGATGTAAGGCATAATTCCCAGACCGAACACGGCCGCCTTTTTAAACGCACCACCGGCAAACAGGTCGTACAGGCCAAACAGTGTTCCCGAGAGGCTTTTCATCCCCTCGGCCAGCACCTGTGTATCGATACCCGGAGTCACAATGTGGGTTCCCACACGCTCCAGGGCCAGCACCATGACGGTAAACAGAATCCGTTGCCTTAACTCGTGAATTTTAAATATGTTCCGGAATGTTTCAATCATAACAGCGTAACTGTGCCTCCTAACTTTTCAATCTGTTCCTGTGCAGATTTACTTGCGGCATGAACCTTCACGCTAAATTTTTTCTCCAGTTTACCATCGCCCAACAACTTGACCGGACGGTTGACATATTTGATTAATCCGGCTTCTTTCAGCACTTCCGGAGTGATCTCCTCCACTCCTTCGATGCGATTTAAGTCGCCAACGTTCACAATCTGATACTGAACCTTTCGATAATGGTAGAATCCAAACTTGGGAAGACGGCGTTGCAGAGGCATCTGTCCGCCTTCGAACCAGGCACGATGTTTCGCACCGGAACGAGAGAGCTGTCCTTTATTTCCACGACCGGCGGTCACGCCCCAACCAGACCCTTCTCCGCGTCCGATTCGTTTGGTTTTATGGGTAGAACCAGGGACTTTTTTCAAATTTCCTAAATCCATTGTTGACCTCGATTATTTTATTTCACTTCTTCCCAGGAGACTAAGTGCTTCACCTTATCAATCATTCCCCGAATCTGAGGCGTATCGGTAAATTCACGCGTTTTACCGATGCGTCCCAATCCCAGTGCAATTAACGTCTTCCGCTGATCGGGTTTGCGCCCGATGCTGCTGCGAATCTGGGTCACTTTTATCCGTTGTTGTTTTTTCTTCGCCATGTTCCACTACCCATTCAATTTAGTCGTTTATCCTCTAAACAATTCCGCCAAAGTCATCCCGCGTTTGCGCGCAATGGTCATGGGATCTTCCATGGATTGTAACGCCTTCATAGTTGCTTTAACGATGTTGTGCGGATTCGAAGACCCCAATGCTTTGGTCAGGATGTCCTTAATTCCCACCGCCTCGCAAATGGCACGGATGGGTCCACCGGCAATGATACCGGTACCGGGACTGGCCGGTTTTAACAGAACTTTGCCAGCGCCATACTTACCAATTACCGTGTACGGAATGGTATTTCCCACCAGATTGATGCGCACGATTTCTTTTTTAGCCTTTTCCGTTGCTTTGGCAATGGCATTCACCACTTCGTTCGCCTTGCCCAGTCCCACACCAACATGTCCGTTTCCATCGCCGACCACCACAATGGCGCTAAAACTGAAGCGGCGTCCGCCCTTGACGACTTTGGCCACACGGTTGATATAAACTACCTTTTCTTTCAGGTCTAATTCATGTGGATTAATACGTTCGGCCACAACCACTCCTCTTCTGTTTTATTGATTAAAATTCCAACCCGCCTTCGCGCGCACCTTCGGCAAAGGCTTTTACCCGACCGTGATAGGCGTAGCCGTTCCGGTCGAATACGACTTTGGTAATATTTTTCTCTTTCGCTTTCTGGGCCAGATATTTGCCCACAATCCGGCTTTGTTCCGTTTTGGTTTTGGCTTTCTTCAGCTCCTCGCGTATTTCACGGGTCAGACTGGAGGCGCCGGTAATGGTTTTGCGCTGCTCGTCGTCCACAATCTGACCATAGATGTAACGCAAACTGCGGAACACCACCAGACGGGGTCGTTCGCTGGACCCAACAATTTTCTTTTTTCGACGAAGTCGCCTGTTCACTGCTTTCATAACGCCATCAATCTCCTGATTAAATGTTAGCCTGCTGTTTTACCAGCTTTCCTTCTCACCTCTTCGCCTTCGTACCGAATTCCCTTGCCTTTGTAGGGTTCCGGCGGACGGAAAGAGCGAATCTTCGCCGCCACCTGTCCCACCAGCACCTTATCGATGCCGGAAACCACCACTTTGGTGGGAGCGGGTACATCCACGGTAATTCCCCGGGGTGGCACAAAATAAATGGGGTGGGAATAGCCCAGATTGAACACCACACCGCTGCCCCGCTTTTCCGCTTTGTACCCCACACCGATGATTTCCAGCGATTTGGTGAAACCCTGGGTGACGCCCTGCACCAGGTTGTTAATGATGGAACGGGTCAGGCCATGCAGCGCGCGATGCTTGATCGAATCGCTGGGCCGCTTGACAAGCAACTGGCCTTCCTGCTGCTCCACCACCATCTCTTCGCTGATGGGTGCACTCAGTTCGCCCTTGGGGCCTTTCACCCAGATCATCCCCTTTTCAATCTTTATTTCAACGTTTCCCGGAACAGGAATAGGTAACCGTCCAATTCGAGACACCTTCGTACTCCTTTTCTTTTATTGTTACCAGACGTAGCAAAGCACTTCGCCGCCAACATTTTCCCGCTTGGCCTGCCGTTCGGTCATCACGCCTCTGGAGGTGCTGATGATGGCAATCCCCATATTGTTCTTTACCCGGGGTAAATGATTCACATCCACGTATTGGCGGCGACCGGGTTTGCTCACACGCTGCAGTTCATGAATGACGGAATTGCCATCCTGATCGTATTTCAGAAAAATGCGAATGATTCCCTGCTTGCCATCTTCAATAATGATATAATTGCGAATAAACTTTTGCTCGTACAGAATCTGAGCCATTTTTTTCTTCAGATTGGATGCGGGAATATCAACCCGCCGATGGCCGGCATGGATGGCATTCCGTATGCGCGTCAGAAAATCTGCAATGGGATCTGTCATGCTCATGTTTTCTCTTCTCCTCGCTAATTACCAACTGGCCTTAAACACACCTGGAATTTCACCTTTATTGGCCAATTCCCGAAAGCAAATCCGGCAAAGACCGAACTTCCGATAGTAAGCCCGCGGCCGTCCGCAACGCTGGCAGCGGTTGTATTGGCGAACTTTAAATTTGGGTTTCTTTTTGGCCTTTGCAATCATCGACTTCTTAGCCAAAGCACGTCTCCTCTTTTATTTTTTAAATGGCATTCCAAATGCTTTTAACAATTCGTACGCTTCCTCGTCACTCTCGGCGTTGGTGACAAAGGTAATGTCCAGGCCACGAATTTTATCAATTTTATCCACATTAATTTCCGGGAAGATAATTTGTTCCCGTACACCCACCGAGTAATTTCCGCGTCCGTCGAAGGACTTATCGGACAAACCGCGGAAGTCGCGAATTCGCGGCACCGCAACGTTGATGAACCGATCCAGAAATTCGTACATCCGATCGCCACGGATGGTTACCCGGCAGCCAACTTTCATCCCCGCACGCAATTTAAAATTGGAGATGGACTTCTTGGCGCGGGTAATGGCAGGATGCTGACCGGAAATGGTGGCCAGATCGTCCATGGCATGTTCCAGCACCTTGGGATCCTGGATCGCTTCGCCCACACCCATATTCAAGGAAATTTTAACCAGACGCGGAACCTGCATCACGTTCTTGTACCCAAAACGTTTCATCAGGGCCGGGACAATCTCTTCAAAATATTTTTGCTTCAGTCTGGGTGTATAGTTTTCCATTCTAACTTCCTTCATTTCGTTTAGATAATCTCACCACAATCGGGATGTTTACAGTAACGTACCTTCGATTTATCTTCCAGAATCCGGATACCCACCCGGGTGGGTCGGCCGCACTTGGGGCACACCACCTTCACATTGGAGATGTGAATGGGTGCTTCCTTTTCCACAATTCCACCCTGCGGCAACTGCTGCGTGGGGCGGGTATGACGCTTAATCAGGTTCACCCCTTCCACAATGATGCGATTGGTTTTGGGGAAAACTTTCAGCACTTTGCCGGTTTTCCCGCGATAAACCCCACTAATCACCAGAACCGTATCGTCTTTCACTACTTTTCTCATCGTTCTCAATCCTTATTTAAAGAACTTCAGGTGCCAAAGATACAATTTTCATGAACTCTTTATCACGCAGTTCCCGGGCCACCGGTCCAAAGATACGGGTTCCCCGCGGTTCGCCCTGATTGTCCAGCAACACGGCTGCGTTTTCGTCGAATCGGATGTAGGTTCCATCGGGCCGACGAATCTCTTTTTTGGTGCGAACCACAACCGCACGGGAGACCTGCCCTTTTTTGACCGGAGCATTGGGAATTGCACTCTTCACACTCACCACAATAATATCGCCGACGGAGGCATATTTTTTTCGCGTACCGCCCAGAATCCGAATGCACATCACCTTCTTGGCTCCAGAATTGTCCGCAACATTTAATCGGGTATATTCCTGTATCATAGCGACAACTCCAGCAATTTAAATTATTTAACCTTTTCAAGAATTTCCACCACACGCCAGCGCTTGGTGCGGCTCAACGGACGCGTCTCCATAATCCTGACCGTATCGCCTACCTGACACTCGTTCTTCTCGTCGTGCGCTTTAAACTTGGTGGTGCGTTTAATGAATTTTTTATACACAGGGTGCTTGACCGACCGTTCCACCGCAACAACCACCGTCTTGTCCATCTTGTTGCTTACCACCACCCCGACTCTTGTTTTACGATTTCCTCTTTCCATAACTCAGCATCACCTATGCTTTGGTTGTAGATGTAGTTTTAGGTTCCGAAATTCCCAGTTCATATTCCCGCAAGATGGTTTTGATGCGGGCAATGTCGCGCTTTACAATTCGAATCCGACTGGGATTCGCCAGCTGATGCGTGGCGCTCTGAATCCGCAAATTGGCCAGCTCGTCCAGCAAATCTTCTAACTGAGCTTTCAGTTCCTCAATGGTCATTTCTCTAAGTTCTTGAGCTTTCATGGCCCTTATTCTCCTGGTTCTTCTCGTGACACAAACTTGGTTTTAATGGGCAGTTTATGAGCAGCCAGACGCATGGCTTCTTTGGCCAGCTCTTCGGGTACACCGGCAATTTCGAACATGATACGCCCCGGTTTGACCACCGCTACCCAGTATTCCGGCGAACCTTTTCCTTTACCCATACGAGTTTCGGCTGGCTTTTTGGTGACCGGTTTATCCGGAAAGATGCGAATCCAGACCTTTCCACCGCGCTTGATGTGACGGGTCATGGCCACACGTGCCGCTTCAATTTGCCGACTGGTAATCCAGTGAGCCTCCAGAGCCTTCAGACCGTACTGTCCGAAAGCGATTGTATTTCCACGCTGGGCTTTGCCGCGCATCCGTCCACGCTGCTGTTTGCGGTATTTCACCCGTTTCGGCATTAACATAGTTCTGTCTCCCCTAAAGGTTTATTTTTCCAACATGGTGCCGTGACAAATCCACACCTTCACCCCGATGGTTCCGTAAGTGGTCACCGCCGTGGCCATGGCGTAATCGATATCAGAACGCAGGGTGTGCAAAGGAATCCGGCCATCTTTGTAACTCTCGGTGCGAGCCATTTCGGCGCCTCCCAACCGACCGGCACAGGAAATCTTGATCCCTTCGGCACCCAATCGCATGGCAGAGGTGATGGCGCGTTTCATCGCCCGACGGAACGAAACTTTTCCCTCCAGCTGACGGGCAATGTTGTTGGCCACCAGAAAAGCATCCAGCTCCGGATGCTTAATCTCTTTGATATTTATCTGAACATCCTTATTAATCAGTTTTTTTAACTCTTCCTTCAGCTTATCCACTTCGGCGCCTTTTTTGCCAATCACCACGCCGGGACGTGCCGTGTTGATTTCCAGCAACACCTTCTTGGGATTGCGTTCAATTTTAATTCGGGAAATCGCTCCGTCCGGCATCCGTTTGCGAATATAGCGCCGAATCAGCAGATCTTCGTTCAGAGTTTCGCCGAAGTTCTTTTCGTTAAACCACTGCGAGTGCCAATTCCGTCGCACGCTGAGCCGAAAACCGATGGGATTTGTCTTCTGACCCAAAGTAAATCCTCCACGTTGTTAATTTTCTTTGTTCTCAATAACTATGGTTAAATGACTGGTCCGCCGACGAATTCGCCCCACCCGGCCCATGGACATGGGTCGGAACCGACGCAGTATGGGGCCACCATCCACGGCAATTTTCTTGATGTACAGGTCCTTAACAGTAAGCTTTTTCCCCTCGTACACTTCGAAGAAGTTTGCTACCGCCGAACGCAACGTCTTTTCGATAAACTTTGCGCTGCGCTTGGGCGAGAAGTGTAGAATATTCAGCGCCTCTTCCACATTCTTCCCCTTAATTAGCTCTACCACACGACGCATTTTGGTCGGGGACGTTCTCATGTATTTTGCTACTGCTCTTGCTTCCATGAATCGCCTCGTCTATTTATCTTTTGACTCTCGAAGATCTTTCCGATTTGCTTCCCGCATGGCCGCGGAACGTACGGGTCAGGGCAAATTCGCCCAACTTATGTCCCACCATGTTCTCGGTAATGTACACCGGAATAAACTTGATTCCGTTGTGCACGGCGATGGTATGCCCCACAAATTCCGGCGGAATGGTGGAACGCCGCGCCCATGTCTTGATGACCTTCTTCTGACCACTCTCGTTCAGCTGCTGAATTTTTTTGAACAGCTTCTGATCGATATACGGACCTTTTTTTAAGGACCTCGCCATACGAATCGCTCCTATTGATTACGACGTTTAACTATCAGTGCATCCGATTTTTTATGTTTCTTACGGGTTTTCAGACCTTTGGACAACTGTCCCCAGGGGGAACAGGGATGACGTCCGCCAGAGCTTTTCCCTTCGCCACCCCCCATGGGATGGTCGATGGGGTTCATAGCCACACCGCGCACATGGGGGCGCCGCCCCAGCCAGCGCGAACGGCCTGCCTTGCCTAACGACACGTTGCTATGCTCCAGATTTCCGACCTGCCCGATGGTGGCATAGCATTCCAGCCGAAAGCGACGAATTTCGCCGGAGGGCATCTTCAACAGAGCATATTTGCCTTCCTTTGCCATCAACTGGGCAGCGTTTCCGGCACTGCGCGCCACCTGGCCACCTTTGCCCGGAACCAATTCCACATTGTGGACCGCCATTCCCAGCGGAATTTTTTCCAGCGGCAGGGCATTGCCCACGCGAATGGGGGCATCCTCACCGGACATAACCTGATCGCCCACCTTCAGCCCATTGGGAGCAAGAATGTAACGTTTTTCGCCATCGGCATAGGCTAACAGGGCAATGCGGGCAGTACGGTTAGGATCGTATTCAATGGCTTTAACCGTGGCGGGAATTCCGTGCTTATCCCGCTTGAAATCAATAATTCGGTAATACCGCTTGTGTCCGCCACCGCGTTGCCAGGCGGTGACCCGCCCCATGTTGTTTCGCCCGCCGGTGCGCTTCTTTGCTTCAATCAGGGAACGTTCCGGCGTGGTTTTGGTGATGTCGTCGAAGGTTACATCCACCCGAAAGCGCAACCCCGGTGTAATCGGTTTATATTTTTTCAGTCCCATACCGAGTCTCCAACACTATCCTTATACGTTTTCCAGAAAATCTAATTTATCGCCTTCCTTAAGAGTCACAATGGCTTTTTTCCACTGTGGCGTGTAACCGGACACCCGGCCGGTGCGGGTGAAACGTTGACGCGGTTTCGGTTTTACGTTGATGGTGCGTACCTTTTTCACCGTTACATCAAACCGCTTTTCCACCGCATATTTGATCTCAATCTTGTTCGCATCCGGAGCTACTTTAAACACATACTCATTGTGCTCTTCGGTCAGACGCATGGCTTTTTCGGTTAATACCGGCTGAATAATAATTTCTCTGGGATCTCTCATTGGGCTAACACCTCATTTACAACGTCAATCGCACTTTTCTGAAATACAACATACCGGGCATTCAGCAGATCGTACACGGAAAATTCCGGTGCTTTAATGACTTTGGTATAAGGAATATTCCGTGCCGACAGCACCAGATTGGAATCGACATCCCGGGTTACGAAAAGCACTTTGGTTGTATCCAGATTTAAGTTATTCAGGATTTCGGCGACCCGACGGGTTTTGGGTTCTTCGAAGGTAAAATCTTCCACCACCAGAATTTGTTCGTTACGAGCCTTGTCCGAAAGCACCGAACGACGAGCCAGACGCACTACTTTTTTGGGCAGTTTCTGGCGATAGTCTCTGGGATGCGGTCCGTGAGCCACACCGCCGCCCACCATATGCGGTGCACGGATGGTTCCCTGGCGTGCCCGACCGGTTCCCTTCTGACGGAACGGTTTCCGACCCCCACCGGACACAGCCGCCCGGTTCTTGGTGGAATGCGTCCCCTGACGCTGATTGGCCAGGTACGCCTTCACTGCCAGATAAACCACATGCTCATTGGGCTCAATCTCGAATACCGCCGGATTCAGTGTCACCTTCTCGTCCGTCTTGGTTCCATCGATTTTATAAACGTTCAGTTCCATCGTGCATTCCTGTTCTTATTCTCAACATTACGCTTTGTAAATTTCCACGAAATTATTGCGTGCACCGGGTACGGCTCCCTTTACGAATAGCAGATTCTTTTCCACATCCACTTTAACCACTTTCAGACCCTTCACCGAAACACGTCGATTTCCCATTCGTCCGGCCATTTTCAGTCCCTTAAACACCCGGGAAGGATAGGAGCTTTGTCCCAGCGATCCGGGGGCACGCAAACGGTCGGACTGCCCGTGCGATTTGGGACCGCCGCCGAATCCGTGGCGTTTCACCACACCGGCAAATCCGCGTCCCTTGCTATTTCCGCTCACTTTCACCGTATCGCCCGGCTTGAAAATTTCCACCGTCACCACATCCCCCACTTTCAGTTCCCGGTCGGTAAAAGGAGGGAATTCTTTCAGCTTCCGCACAGGCGGTACGCCCGCCTTCTTTAAATGCCCCAGGATGGGTCGGGTTACATTTTTTTCTTTTTTCTCCCCAAAGCCCAACTGAACCGCTTCGTAACCGTCGGTCTCCCGGGTCTTTATCTGGGTAACATAGCAAGGACCGGCCTGGATGACCGTCACCGGCACCATGTTGCCTGTTTCGTCGAAAATGCGTGTCATTCCAATTTTTTTACCCAGCAATCCGCTCATCACTTTCTCCAAACAAAATTAATTCTTTATCCAATTCACGTTTTTATTTCGATATCGACACCAGCCGGTAATTCCAGCTTCATTAACTGATCGATGGTTTTGTTGGTGGCGTTGTGAATATCGATCAACCGTTTGTGAATGCGCATCTCAAACTGTTCGCGCGATTTTTTGTCCACATGCGGAGAACGCAGTACGGTATAAACACTGCGTTTGGTCGGCAAGGGAATGGGACCGGAAATCAGCGCTCCGGTTGCTTTGGCCGTGGTAATAATTTTCTCAGCCGACTTGTCGATCAGATGATAATCGTATGCTTTTAGCTTAATGCGAATACTTTGTCCTGGCACGTTGCAATCCCCTTAATTAGTTCTTCCCGATATTTTTTCAATGATTTGTTGGGCAATATTTTCAGGTAACACATCATAGTGGTCGAACTGCATGGTGTACACAGCCCGGCCCTGAGTTAAGGAACGTAGCGCCGTTGCGTAACCAAACATCTCGCTCAAGGGAACAAACGCTTCCACCACCTGGGCATCTTTGCGAGGCAGAATTCCCGCCACTTTTCCGCGACGCGAATTCAAATCGCCAATCACATCGCCCAAATATTCTTCCGGAACCACCACTTCCACTTCCATAATGGGTTCCAATAAAATCGGATTGGCTTTTTTCAGCGCATCCTTGGTGGCAATGGAACCGGCAATTCGGAACGCCATTTCGCTACTGTCCACTTCGTGATACGAACCATCCACCAGACGTACTTTTACATCCACCACCGGATACCCGGCCAATACTCCGTTTTTCAGTGCATCTTCCACACCTAACTTCACCGCGGGGATAAATTCCCGGGGAATCACGCCGCCTACAATTTTGTTTTCGAATTCAAATCCAGCGCCTTTTTCGTTGGGCTCCACTTCAATCACCACGTGGCCGTACTGACCTTTGCCACCGGACTGGCGAATGAATTTGCCTTCCGTTTTCACCGGTCTGGTGATGGTTTCCTTGTAAGCCACCTGCGGCCGTCCAACGCGAGCACCCACCTTAAATTCCCGCAGCAACCGGTCCACGATAATTTCCAGATGCAATTCGCCCATTCCGCTAATCAACGTCTGTCCGGTTTCCTCGTCGGTTGCTACGCGGAAGGTAGGATCCTCGTCGCTCAATTTGGCCAGTGCTTCGTTTAATTTATCCTGGTCAGCCTTGGATTTCGGTTCAATGGCAACCGAAATCACCGGCTCGGGGAATTTCATGGATTCCAGTATGATGGGCTTTTTGGGATCGCACAGGGTGTCGCCGGTGCGGGTAAACTTGAGTCCCACCGCCGCGGCTATATCGCCGCTGGAAACTTCCTGCACATCTTCCCGATGATTGGCATGCATG
The DNA here is from genome assembly GCA_964495805.1 of uncultured Calditrichaceae bacterium. Classification (GTDB taxonomy): domain Bacteria; phylum Calditrichota; class Calditrichia; order RBG-13-44-9; family RBG-13-44-9; genus JALXCH01. The sequence continues at coordinate 29,256 of CAZBWV010000052.1, read as the reverse complement.
TACAGAATGCGTCCCAGACGCTCCTTTTTGCCCGAATTGGCATTGTACACGTAAGAGCCCGCCTTCGCCACTCCGGAATAAACCCGGAAATAGGTTAATTTTCCCACGTAGGGGTCCGTCATAATTTTGAATGCCAGGGCAGTGAATGGCTCATCATCAGAAACTTTACGGGTAACCGGTTTTTCGCTACGGGGATCGATCCCGGTAACCGGCGGGACATCCAGCGGAGAGGGCAAATAATCGATAATGGCGTCCAGTAAACGCTGAATTCCCTTATTTTTAAACGCCGATCCAAGAAGCACCGGAACAATCTCGTTCGCCAGCGTGCCTTTCCGGATGGCTTTTTTCAGCTCATCTTCGCCAATCTCCTGGTTTTCCAGATATTTTTCCATCAGATGGTCATCGAATTCCGAAGCGACCTCCAGCAGATTGTTCCGATATTCTTCCACCCGATCGGTTAAATCTCTGGGAATTTCCTGTTCAATCCACTTGGTACCCAGGGTGGTTTCGTCGTAGATCACCGCCTTCATTTTAATCAGGTCCACCAGTCCGGTAAACAGGTCGCCTTCGCCCAGGGGAATTTGCACCGGAACCGGTCGGGCACCTAACCGCAATTTAATCATTTCCACCACGTTGTAAAAATCCGCTCCGATGCGATCCATTTTGTTCACAAAGGCAATACGGGGTACACCGTATTTATCCGCCTGGCGCCACACCGTTTCGGACTGCGGCTCAACTCCGCCCACAGCACAAAACAGCGCTACCGCACCATCCAGAACCCGCAGAGAGCGTTCCACTTCGGCGGTAAAATCCACATGTCCCGGTGTGTCAATAATGTTGATGCGATGATTATTCCAGATGCAGGTGGTTGCGGCAGAGGTGATGGTAATGCCTCTCTCCTTCTCCTGCTCCATCCAGTCCATGGTAGCGGATCCTTCGTGCACCTCACCCATCCGATGCAGCTTCCCGGTATAGAACAGGATGCGCTCGGTGGTGGTGGTTTTACCGGCATCAATATGTGCCATGATGCCAATATTGCGTATTTTCTCTAAAGGATACCGCTTAGCCATGAAACTTTTGTTCTCCTCTTACCCTATCGACCTTACCATCGGAAATGAGCAAATGCTTTATTGGCTTCCGCCATACGATGCGTATCGTCTTTCTTTTTAATGGAAGCACCTTCACCCTTGTAAGCAGCCATCAGTTCGTTTGCCAGGCGCTCGGCCATGGTTCGTTCGGAGCGTTTGCGGGCAAACCCAACCAACCAGCGAATCGCCAGAGAACGACGTCGCTTGGGACGGACTTCCACCGGCACCTGATATGTGGCACCACCCACCCGACGGGAACGAACTTCCAGTACCGGCGCCACATTCTCCATTGCCTTATTAAAAACTTCCAGGGGATCCTTTTTCATCTTCTGTTCAATAATGTCCATGGCCGTGTAAAAAATCTTTTCGGCCTTGCTTTTTTTCCCTTTTAACATCAACCCGTTAATGAACTTGGTAACCAGCTCGCTTTTATATTTAGGATCGGGTAAAACTTTTCGTTCTGGTGCTCTTCTTCTTCTCATGGAAAACCCCGGTTACTTTTTATTTTTTGGGACGCTTTGTTCCGTATTTGGAACGACTCTGTTTGCGGTCGTTTACACCGCTGGTATCCAGCGTACCGCGAATAATGTGGTAACGCACACCCGGAAGGTCTTTGACACGGCCACCTCGAATCAGCACAATGGAGTGCTCCTGCAGATTGTGACCTTCGCCGGGAATGTAAGCGGTGACTTCAATCCCGTTGGTTAAACGCACACGAGCTACCTTCCGCAAAGCCGAATTAGGCTTTTTAGGTGTGGTGGTATAAACGCGTGTGCACACACCGCGCTTTTGCGGATTGCCTCCCAGTGCGGGAGCTTTGTTCTTCTTGATCACCTGTTTTCGCCCGAAACGAACCAACTGATTAATTGTCGGCAACGCAACCTCCTTAGCGTTATTTTTAAAAAGCGACAGACTTAAAATTTAACACATGAAACCTGATTTATCAATTCATTTTTAATTTTCTTATTCCACGGGCAGCTTCTCTTCCACTTCCTCTTCCGCACCGGTTTCCGTTTTCACTTCCACATGCAGCCGTCGATACTTGCTCAGTCCGGTACCGGCAGGAATCAGGTTCCCCACAATCACGTTTTCTTTCAATCCGTACAACCGATCCACTTTGCCAGCCACCGCCGCATCGGTCAGCACGCGGGTGGTTTCCTGGAACGAAGCGGCACTGATGAAGCTATCCGTGGTTAAGGCTGCCTGGGTAATTCCCAGCAGAATCGGTTCCGACGTGGCCGGTTCGGCAGGACGCGCCTCCGCCGGTTTCTTGTCGTTCTTCTGCAGCTGGCGATTGGTGTATTCGAACTTCATCCGATCCACCAGCTGACGTTTACGGAACCGGGAATCGCCCGGATCGGTAATGACCACTTTGTTGCGAATCTTTTCGTTCTCTTCCTTAAAGGTGTGTTTGTTCACGGTATCGCCTTCCAGGAAGCGCGTATCACCCGGATCAATCACTCGTACCCGCTGCATCATCTGGCGGACAATCACTTCGATGTGCTTGTCATCAATCCGTACACCCTGCAACCGGTACACTTCCTGAATCTCGTTTACCAGATATTCCTGCACCTTGTTGGGACCCAGAATCTTCAGGATGTCCTGCGGTGCGATGGACCCGGAAGTAAGCATTTCGCCAGCTTTGACATAATCCCCATTGTGTACCAGCACGTGCTTGCTGTAGGGGATCAGGTAACGTTTCTTCTCCAGAGTTCCTTCCACAATAATTTCGCGGATACCGCGTTTGATGGAACCAAAGCGCACCACACCATCGATTTCGCTAACCACTGCTTCTTCTTTGGGCTTGCGTGCTTCGAACAGTTCTGCCACACGGGGCAGACCACCGGTGATGTCGCGCGTCCGGCTGGTTTCCCGCGGAATCCTTGCCAGCACCGCACCGGCACGCACCTTCTGGCCATCCTGTACCCGAATCTGCGCCTTTACCGGCAGAATGTAAGTACCCAGCTCATTGCCTTCCTCATCCTCAATGCGAATGTGCGGACTGAGATTCTTGTTACGGGATTCAATAATGACTCGCTGTTTCTGCAGCGTCTGTTCATCCAGCTCTTCGCGAGCGGTAATATTCTCCACAATATCCACAAAGCGGACAATACCCGGTGTTTCGGCCAGAATGACAGTGGAGTAAGGATCCCATTCGAACAGAATCTGGCCTTTCTTCACTTCCTCGCCATCTTTCACCAGAATATCGGCACCGGCGGGTACGGTGTATTTCACCAGCGAACGACCTTCTTTGTCCACAATGTGAATGCGGCCGTGTTGCCCCATGGCCAGCGATTTGGTGACGATGTTGCCTTCTTCGTCTTCCTCTTCGCCCACCAGGATGCGCAGGTTTTCGTATTTCACTTTGCCATCGAAACGAGCCTGTACCTGAGACTGAGCAGCAATCCGACCGGCGATACCACCAATGTGGAAAGTCCGCAGGGTGAGCTGAGTTCCCGGCTCGCCGATACTCTGAGCGGCCATCACACCCACTGCCTCACCAATTTCCACCAGACGTCCGGTGGCCAGATTTCGCCCGTAACACATGGCGCATACACCGCGTTCCGCCTCACAGGTCAATACGGAACGGATCTTGATGGATTCGATGGCCGATTGGTTAATGACCGCTGCTTTTTCTTCGTCAATCAGCTCACCGGCCTTCACCACCAGCTCACCGGTCAGCGGATCGTACACATCATCCACCGACACACGACCCAGCACACGGTCGGCCAGCGATTCGATGATTCGTTCACCTTCTTTAATCGGGTAGGTTTCAATCCCCAGGATGGTGCCACAATCGTACTCGGTGATCATCACATCCTGTGCCACATCCACCAGACGGCGGGTCAGGTAACCGGCATCAGCCGTCTTCAAGGCAGTATCTGCCAGACCCTTCCGCGCACCATGCGTGGAGATAAAGTATTCCTGAACCGACAAACCTTCGAAGAAGTTTGCCGTAATCGGGTTTTCGATAATTTCACCGGTCTGACCGGTTAACGTCTTCTGCGGTTTGGCCATCAGACCACGCATACCCGCCAGCTGACGAATCTGCTCGCGGCTACCACGGGCTCCGGAATCGGACATCATGTACAGGGAGTTGAAGCCGTCCTTATGGCTGCGTAACAGTTTGAACAATTCGTTGGAAACCTGATCGGTCACTCGCGTCCAGATGTCGATGACCTTATTATAGCGTTCACCATCGGTGATGATACCCATCTGATACTGCTGTTCTAACTGCTGGACTTCCCGATAAGCTTTCTCAATAATCTCTTCCTTTTTCTCGGGAATCACCACATCGTCCAGCCCAATGCTCAGTCCGCCCAGGGTGGCGTAACGGAAGCCCATTTCTTTCAGGCGATCCAGAAATTCCACCGTGCGCAGGTTACCAATTTTCTTCATAACTTCGGCCACCAGACGCTCCAGTGCCTTCTTGGTCATCACCTGATTGATGAAGCCCATTTCCGGCGGTACAATGCTATTGAACAGCACACGTCCCACCGTGGTTTCGATGATTTCGCCGTTCACCCGCACTTTAATTCGCGCGTGCAAATCCACTTTCCGGTTATCCAGGGCAATCAGGACTTCTTCCGGAGAGGCGAAAATCATTCCTTCGCCCTTCACACCGGCTTTATCTTTTGTGATGTAGTAACTCCCCAGTACCATATCCTGAGAAGGAATGGCCAGCGGTCGGCCGTTAGCCGGGGATAGGATATTGTGGGACGAAAGCATGAGCAGCCGCGCTTCCATCTGGGCTTCGAACGAAAGCGGTACATGCACAGCCATCTGGTCGCCGTCGAAGTCCGCATTGAACGCTGCACACACCAGCGGGTGAATCTCGATGGCTTTGCCTTCGATGAGTACCGGTTGAAAAGCCTGGATACCCAGTCGGTGCAGTGTGGGTGCCCGGTTCAGCAGCACCGGATGATCTTTGATGATTTCTTCCAGTACTTCGAACACCACCGCATCGCGCTTTTCCACAATGCGTTTGGCGCTTTTAACCGTTTTCACCACTTTCCGATCCTGCAGCTTGCGAATGATAAACGGTTTGAACAGCTCCACCGCCATCTCTTTCGGCAAACCGCATTCGTACAGTTTTAACTTGGGTCCCACCACAATGACAGAACGACCGGAATAATCCACGCGTTTTCCTAACAGGTTCAGGCGGAACCGTCCCTGCTTACCACGAAGCATATCGGAAAGGGATTTCAGCGGGCGGTTGCCATCGCTGCGGACAGCAGTGGTTCGCTTGGTGTTATCGAACAGGGCGTCCACGGCTTCCTGCAGCATGCGTTTCTCGTTGCGCAGAATCACTTCCGGCGCTTTGATTTCGATTAGTTTTTTCAGGCGATTGTTACGAATAATGACCCGGCGATACAGGTCATTCAAATCGCTGGTGGCAAACCGTCCGCCTTCCAGCGGTACCAGCGGGCGTAATTCCGGCGGAATGACCGGAATCACATCCATCACCATCCACTCGGGACGGTTTTTCAGTTCGCCGTTTTCCCGGGTGCGGAAAGCTTCCACCACTTTCAGCCGCTTCAAGGCTTCCTGTTTTTTCTGTTTGGATTTTTCCGTTTTCAGTACCATGCGTAGCTGGTCAGAGAGCTCGTCCACATCGATGCGTCGCAGCATTTCGCGAATCGCTTCACCACCCATTCCGGCAACGAATTTATCCGGGTCGTCATCCGGCAGATTCCGTTCTTCCGGCGAAAGCCCTTCGATGACGTTGAGATATTCTTCCTCGGTCAACACATCGCTGGTCTTGTAATTGGTGCGACCCGGTTGAATAACCACATACGCTTCGTAATAAATAACTTTTTCCAGATCTTTTGGAGAAATATTCAGGAGATAACCAATTTTGGAAGGGGTAGAACGGAAGTACCAGATGTGCACCACCGGCACGGCCAGGCTGATGTGGCCCATGCGTTCGCGGCGCACCGCTTTGGTGGTAACTTCCACCCCACAACGGTCGCAGATGATGCCTTTATAACGAATGCGTTTGTACTTTCCGCAGTGACATTCCCAATCCTTTACCGGACCGAAAATTCGTTCGCAGAACAAACCGTCTTTTTCCGGCTTGAAGGAACGATAATTAATCGTTTCCGGCTTGGTCACTTCTCCGTAACTGCGTTCCAGAATGGTGTTCGGAGAAGCCAGACCAATGGAAATTTTGGAAATCTGGCCTTTCTTGGGGAAAGGCTCTACCATCATACGATTACTAAGGTCTAATCTATTCATAAATGAGCTACCCTTTTTTGTTGAAGTAAAAAAAGTCGCCCCCCACAGAAGGGGACAACTTTTTATTCAACCTTCACATCCAGGCCAAGGCCCTGAAGTTCCTTTACCAGAACGTTGAAGGATTCCGGTCGTCCAGGCTCCGGCAGATTATCGCCCTTGACGATGGCTTCGTACACTTTGGTACGCCCCTGCACATCGTCACTCTTATAGGTCAAAATCTCCTGCAAAGTATGGGCGGCGCCATAGGCTTCCAGTGCCCACACTTCCATTTCGCCGAAGCGCTGGCCACCAAACTGCGCCTTACCGCCCAGCGGTTGCTGGGTAATGAGCGAGTAGGGACCAATGGACCTGGCGTGGATTTTATCATCAACCATGTGAGAGAGTTTCATCATGTAAATGTAACCGACTGTCACTTCCTGATCGAACGGCTCTCCCGTCTGGCCATCGTACAACTTAATTTTACCGCTCACCGGTAATCCGGCTTTTTTCACCTCTTCAATCACTTCATCGTAGGTTGCACCGTCGAACACCGGGGTGGCATAGTATTTATTCAGGATTTTGCCTGCCCAGCCCAGGGTGGTTTCGAATATTTGCCCTAGGTTCATTCGCGAAGGCACACCCAACGGATTCAAAACGATATCCACCGGTGTTCCATCGGGCAGGAAGGGCATATCCTCAATGGGAACAATCTTGGCCACCACCCCTTTGTTCCCGTGCCGACCGGCCATCTTGTCCCCCACTTTCAGCTTCCGCTTCTGCGCAACATATACTTTGGCCAGCTGCACGATTCCCGGCGGCAGTTCGTCACCAATCATGATTTTATATTTTTCGGTGTTCAGGTCGTTCTCAATTTCCTTGAGCATCTTTTTGTATTCGGAGAAAACCTTACGCACCTGTTCGTTCAGTTCCGCTTCCTCGAACCACGGTTCCACATAATCGATGAAGTCAATTTCCACCTTATCGAACGTAGTGGGGGTGATTTTCCCTTTGGGCTTCAGAATGTACTTGCCCGCTTTGGTTTTAATTCCCAATGTGGGTTTGTCGCCAAAGCGATCGGCCAGATACTGGAACAGACGCTTTTGAATCTGCTGTATTTTCTCTTCCGCTTCCCGCTCTAACTTCTCAATCTTCTTCTTGTCTTCCTTCTTGGTCCTGGCATCTTTCTTTTTGCGGGAGAACAGTTTGGTGTCGATGACAATGCCTTCCATTCCCGGCGGAAGTTTCAGACTGGCATCTTTCACATCTCCGGCTTTGCTACCGAAAATGGCTTTAAGCAACTTTTCTTCCGGGGTCGGTTCGGTTTCGCCTTTGGGAGTTACCTTCCCCACCAGAATATCGCCAGAACGTACTTCGGCACCCACGCGCACAATTCCGTTTTCGTCCAGATTTTTGGTAGCCTCTTCGCTCACATTGGGAATTTCGCGGGTTAACTCCTCTTCGCCGCGCTTGGTGTCCCGAACCTGGATTTCGAATTCGTCGATGTGAATGGAGGTGTACACGTCGTCCTGGGCAATCCGCTCGGAAATTACAATGGCGTCTTCGTAGTTGTATCCGTTCCAGGGCATGAACGCCACCAGGATGTTACGACCCAGCGCCAGGTCGCCCCGATCGGTTGCATGGCCATCTGCCAGAATATCGCCTTTTTTGACCCGCTGCCCTTCTTTCACCAGCGGTCGCTGGTTGATGGCAGTATTCTGGTTGGTGCGCACAAATTTCAGCAGTTCGTATTCCACGTATTGCGCTTCGCCCGAAAGAATCTGGTGCACATCTTCCACTGAACCGGGATCCACTTTAATCACAATCCGGTTACTGTCCACTTTTTCCACCACACCATCCACTTCAGAAATCACCAGCGCTCCGGAGTCGCGTGCCACTTTATTCTCCATGCCGGTTCCCACAATGGGGGCTTCCGGACGGATCAGCGGCACTGCCTGACGCTGCATGTTCGAACCCATCAGCGCCCGGTTGGCGTCGTCATGTTCCAGGAAGGGAATGAGCGAAGCTGCAGCAGACACAATCTGGTTCGAAGCCACATCGATATATTGCACCTGTTCGGGATTGGATAGCAAGAAATCGCCCCGTTGCCGCACCTTGACCAGATCGCGGGTAAATTTACCCGTCTTGTGATCCACCGGCGCGTTGAACTGAGCAATCACCGTGCGCTCTTCGTCATCTGCCGAAAGATATTCCACCTGATCGGTGAGTTTACCGTTTTCCACTTTTCGGTACGGCGTTTCGATGAATCCGAATTCGTTCACCTTGGCCAGCACGCAGAGGGAGGAAATCAGACCGATATTGGGACCTTCCGGCGTTTCGATGGGACACAATCGTCCGTAATGGGTATAGTGAATATCCCGCACTTCGAAACCGGCACGTTCCCGGGTTAATCCGCCAGGACCCAGTGCACTCATTCGGCGTTTATGGGTCAACTCAGCCAGCGGATTGGTCTGATCCATGAACTGGGAAAGCTGAGAGGTTCCGAAGAAAGTGTTAATTACCGAAGTAATCGCCCGGGCATTGACCAGGTCCTGCGGCGTCAGCGTTTCGGAGTCCCCCAGATTCATGCGTTCCTTAATGGTACGCGCCATGCGGGTAAGCCCCAGGTTCATCTGAGAGGAGAGTTGCTCTCCCACAGTACGAACCCGCCGGTTTCCCAGATGGTCGATGTCGTCTGTACTGCGTTTGCCTTCGCGCAGGTCAATCAGATATTTGATGATCTCAATAAAATCTTCCCGGGTCAGCACCGTGTTTTCCACATCGATGTTCAACCCGAGCTTTTTATTCAAACGATAACGCCCCACCTTACCCAGGTCGTAGCGCTTATCGTTAAAAAACATCTTATCCAGCAGTCCGCGCGCCGTTTCCAGATCGGGTGGTTCCCCGGAGCGCAGCAAGCTGTAGATATGGCGGAGTGCGGTTTCCTCATCCCGGGCATCATCCTTCTCGATGGTATTCAGGATGATGTTGGGCATGGTGGGATCGTTCTTCTGCACCAGACGAACTTTTTGAACACCCAGCGATTTGAGCGCTTCCACTGCTTCTTCGTCCAGCACCGTTCCTTCTTCAATCAGCACCTCGCCGGTTTTTTCGTTAATCACATCTTCCACGGTGCGGCGTCCCACCAGATCCAGCGTATCCGCTTGCTGAACATCCACATCCTCAATCAGGTCGAACAGTTCCAGAATTTCCTTATCGCTGGCATAACCCAGTGCACGCAGAAAGGTAGTGACAAAGAATTTTTTCTTGCGATCGATATAAACCTGAAGACTATCGTTCACGTCGGTCATGAACTCGATCCAGCTACCGCGGAAGGGGATGACGCGTGCAGAATAGATTTTGGTGCCATTGGGATGGAGGTTTTCATCGAAAAACACACCGGGAGCCCGGTGCAATTGGTTTACGATGACACGCTCCGCCCCGTTAATAATAAAAGTTCCCCGCCGGGTCATGTAAGGCAGGTTTCCCAGATAAACCACCTGTTCGATGGTCTCGGTGTAATTATCTGTTTCGCCGGTAATGTCCTTAATGGACAGGCGCATTTTTGCCTTTAGCGGTACCGCGTAGGTTAGCCCGCGTTCGCGGCATTCCCGTACGCTGTACTTGGGCTTATCCAGATAGTATTCCACAAAATCCAGGATAAAGTTTTCCCGGCTATCCACAATGGGGAACGTAGCAAGAAAAACCGCCTGCAAGCCTTTGTCTTCTCGCTTGTCCGGCGGTACATCCTCCTGCAAAAATTCCCTGAACGATTCCCGTTGAATATCCAGAAGATCCGGATATTCAACTTGAGTGGGAATTTTTGAAAACGACTCTCTTTGAATCAACGTTGATTCTTTCAAAGAAATCACCTCTCTTTAAACTCAAATGGTTTTGCCACGTTATTTGATTTCTACAGTGGCGCCCACGTCTTCCAGTTGTTTTTTAATCTCTTCGGCTTCTGCCTTGGAGACGCCTTCCTTCACTGCCTTGGGAGCCGATTCCACCAGTTCTTTGGCTTCCTTCAGGCCCAGATTGGTGATAGCGCGAACAACTTTGATGACCTGGATTTTCTGAGAGCCGATCTCTTTGAGCACAACGTCGAATTCGGTTTTTTCTTCGGCAGCCTGCTCACCGCCACCAGCACCCGGCATTCCCGCCATGGGCATGGCTACCGGTGCCGCAGCCGTCACACCAAATTTCTCTTCAATCTCTTTCACCAGCTCCGAAATCTCTAACATGGTCGCATTTTCCAGATAAGAGATGACATCAGCGCGAGTAATTTCAGCCATTTTATGGTTACCTCCGTTAATAAATAATGCAGTTATTAATTAACCGTTTACTTTTTTTGCTCTTCCAGTTGTTTTAAAACATTTACCAGATTACTCATGGCAGCGTTCAGGGTACCAGCCAGCTTGGTCATGGGCTGCTTGAGCATACCCACCAATTGGGCCAGCAGTTCGTCGCGGGAGGGCAGATTGGCCAGGGCTTCCACCTGATCCGGCCCAACCACGCGCCCCTCGAACAGCGCTGCTTTCATCTGCAGTTTTTCTTTAAACTCTTTTTTCTTTTTCAAAACCTTGGCTGGCAAAGTGGGATCGTCGTAACTGATCATGTATCCGTTGACACCCTTCAGGAATTCATCCATTCCTTCAATGCCAGCTTTCTGAAAGGAAAGTTTGGCCAGTGTATTTTTCAACACTCGATATTCCACATTCGCTTCGCGCAGATTTTTACGCAATTCCGTGGTCGTGTTCACATCCATTCCGGTAAAGTCCACCAGAAAAATACTGGTGGCATTTCCAAACTTTTCCGTCATTTCCTGAACGATCTGTTCTTTCTGCGGAGTCGGCATAATGCTATTCCCCAATATTTGTCAATTAATCCTGATATTCTTGAGTATTCGTTACCAATTTAATTCCCGGCCCCATGGTATTGGACAGGTAGATACTGCGCAGGTACGTTCCCTTTGCCGTAGCCGGTTTCATTCGGATGATGGTTTGCACCAGCGTTTTGATGTTATCCTTCAGCTTATCGGTTTCGAACGAGGCTTTCCCCACACTGGTGTGCACAATTCCGGTTTTATCCACACGGAAATCGATTTTACCGGCTTTCACCTCTTTCACCGTTCGACCGACATCCATCGTCACCGTTCCGCTTTTGGGATTGGGCATCAACCCACGGGGTCCCAGGATTCGTCCCAACTTGCCCACATCCTTCATGGCATCGGGAGTGGCGATGACCACATCAAAATCCAGCCAGCCTTCCTTCTGAATTTTCTCGATGTATTCTTCGTAACCCACGTAATCGGCACCAGCTTCTTTGGCTTCTTCGGCCTTATCGCCTTTAGCGATTACCAGCACGCGCACGGTTTTGCCCAACCCGTGGGGAAGGCTCACCGTTCCGCGAATCGCCTGATCTGCCCGACGCGGGTCCACACCCAGCCGCACGGCAATTTCCACCGATTCATCAAATTTTGCCGAAGCCGTCTTTTTGATTAAATCGATCGCTTCGTCCAGCGAATACTCTCGCTTTTCAATTAATTTGGCTATTTGTTGATATCTTTTGCTTCGCTTTTTCATTGACATCCTCACCACAAATTATTCAACGACTTCAATTCCCATGCTTCTGGCAGTACCTTCAATAATTCGCATTGCCGCTTCAATATCCGACGCATTCAAATCCGGCAGTTTGGTTTTGGCAATTTCTTCCACCTGCTGTCGGGTTACTTTTCCCACTTTTTTCACATTGGGTTCTCCCGATCCTTTCTCCAGTCCTGCCGCTTTCAGCAGCAAAGTGGCTGCAGGCGGCGTTTTGGTAATAAAACTGAAGGAACGATCGGCGTAAACCGTAATGACTACCGGGATGATGTACCCAATTTTATCCTGAGTTTTGGCGTTAAATGCTTTACAGAATTCCATGATATTGACGCCATGCTGACCCAGCGCAGGACCAACAGGAGGAGAAGGATTGGCCTGACCCGCGGGAATCTGCAGTTTGATATACCCAGCTATTTTCTTCGCCATAACAACACCTATCCTTATTTCTCTAATTCAATTTGCAAAAAGTCCAATTCCACAGGCGTTGGTCGCCCAAAAATACTCACCGACACCTTGACCTTTTTCTTCTCTTCGTTCACCTCTTCGATGATGCCGGTAAAATCGGCAAAGGGGCCATCGGTGACGCGAATGGTATCACCCACTTTGAAAGGCACCTCCACCCGTTCAATTTCCGTCTCCGGTTTTTCCACTTTGCGCAATACCGCTTCAATTTCCTCGGGAGACACTTCGGTGGGATGATTACGCGGCCCCACAAAGCTGATCACACCGGGAATCTCCTGAACAAAATGCTGCGTCTGGTTATCCAGTACCATCTCCACAAACACATATCCGGGGAAGAACACTCGATTTTTCAGCCGCTTTTTGCCATCGCGCATCTCCAGCACCGGCTCGGAAGGTACCACAATCCGACCAAATTTATCCTGCAATCCTTTGAACTGAATTTCGTTCTCCAGATGCATGCGCACCTTATTCTCCTGTCCGGTAATGACTCGCAATGTGTACCACTTTTTTTCCACTCTTGTCGCGTCCTTAATGGTTTAGTAAAGAATATTAATCAGTTTGGATACAATGGTATCCGTCAAAAAAATAAAGATGGTGAACAGAGCCGAAATCACAATCACCACAATCGTCGAATTGATGAGCTCTTCACGCTCAGGCCACACCACTTTTTTCATTTCCGTACGAACATCTTCGATAAACTGCTTAGCCTTTTTAAACATCGCACCCACTCAATATTTTTGTGCACAAAAAAACTCATTAACTGGCATAAAAATAGCAGGCCTGGAGGGACTCGAACCCCCAACCCCCGGTTTTGGAGACCGGTGCTCTAGCCAATTGAGCTACAGGCCTAAACCAATCAACGAGTTACCTCGTTTCTTTATGAATCGTATGTTTGTTACAAAAACGACAATATTTTTTGTACTCCACCCGCTGCGGGTGTTTCCGCTTATTTTTTGTCGTCGTGTAATTCCGATGTTTACAAACAGTACACTCCAGAGTAATTATCTCACGCACTTTCGCACTCCGCAGTTTAAAAATTCAACTATTCAATAATTTCTGTCACCACACCAGCGCCAACCGTACGTCCGCCTTCGCGAATTGCGAAACGCAGTTCCTTCTCCAGAGCGATGGGTTTAATCAGCTCCACTTCCATTTCGATGTTATCGCCAGGCATCACCATTTCCACACCTTCCGGCAACTTGATGGCACCAGTCACGTCGGTAGTACGGAAATAGAACTGCGGCCGATAGTTGTTGAAGAACGGAGTGTGACGACCACCTTCTTCTTTCTTCAGCACGTACACCTGAGCTTTAAATTTGGTGTGCGGAGTAATGCTACCGGGTGCGGCAATCACCATACCACGCTCCAGCTCATCCTTTTCCACGCCACGCAGCAGCAGACCGACGTTATCGCCAGCAATACCTTCATCCAGCAATTTGCGGAACATTTCCACACCGGTCACCACGGTTTTACGATGGGCACCCAGACCCACGATTTCCACTTCGTCACCAACTTTTACCTTACCGCGCTCAATACGACCGGTTCCCACCGTACCACGACCGGTAATGGAGAAAACGTCTTCCACCGGCATCAGGAACGGTTTGTCCACATCGCGTTCGGGAGTCGGGATGTAGCTATCCAGGGCATCCAGCAGTTCCTGAATGGATTTGGTCTTTTCCGGATCATCCGGATGCTGCATGGCTTCCAGTGCGCTACCGCGAATAACCGGAATTTCGTCACCCGGGAAGTCGTAACTGGAGAGCAGTTCACGAACTTCCAGTTCCACCAGGTCCAACAATTCCGGATCATCCACCATATCCACTTTATTCAAATAAACAACAATGTAAGGTACGTTCACCTGACGGGCCAACAGAATGTGTTCGCGAGTTTGGGGCATGGGACCATCGGCAGCACTGACCACCAGAATCGCACCATCCATCTGGGCTGCACCGGTAATCATGTTTTTAATGTAGTCCGCATGACCAGGGCAGTCCACGTGGGCATAGTGACGCTTTTCGGTTTCGTATTCCACGTGTGCCGTCGCAATGGTAATACCACGTTCTTTTTCTTCGGGAGCATTGTCAATGCTATCGAAGGAACGTTCTTCCGCCTTTCCCTGACGTGCCAGATACTGGGTAATAGCAGAAGTCAATGTGGTTTTTCCATGGTCCACGTGACCGATGGTACCGACATTCACGTGCGGTTTCGTGCGTTCATATTTTTGCTTAGCCATTGGCTGTCCTCCAAAATTACATTTGATTAAACTGAGAAAATTATTTTCAAAACACCAATAAAAAAGAGCCCACGACCGGGATTGAACCGGTGACCTCATCCTTACCAAGGATGCGCTCTACCGACTGAGCTACGTGGGCTTCTTATCAAACGAGGGGCACCCACATCAATGGGTGCCCACCGCCGAGCGGGAGACGGGACTCGAACCCGCGACCAACAGCTTGGAAGGCTGTGACTCTACCAACTGAGTTACTCCCGCCTATGTCTGAAACGCCATCTTCCTCCAACCCCTCGCTCGTAACTCAATCGCTCGAGCTAATGTAGTGGGGAGGGGAGGATTCGAACCTCCGAAGGCTTCTGCCGCCAGATTTACAGTCTGGTGCGTTTGACCGCTTCGCTACCTCCCCAGACTTGGGTACTGCTGAGCCGATGAGAGGACTCGAACCTCCAACCGGCTGATTACAAATCAGCTGCTCTACCAGTTGAGCTACATCGGCACATTTTTTAGATCGCAACGGAGCACTTACTTCATGCTCCATTTTTGAGCCACTAAATATAACAAATAAAAACGGGAAGGCAACAAAAAAAATATTTTCTTGTTAATTTTTATTTCTTCTTCCCGACCAATCCGAAAATATACTAACCTTATAATAAACAACTGGTAAGTGGTAACGGCTGTTTCACTGGTTCCGGCACCTCACCCCTGACCCCCAGCAATTAAATTTAAAGACGATCCACAGCATCCCATTTCACTTTTCCGGAAATCGCCTTGATATTTTCCTATCCTTAAAATTATATTCATGAGACAGACAAACATGCGGGAGATGTTCAAAATGAGCGGAATTCTTCTTCTTCTAATTGTTTCCATCCTTTTTCTGATTGGATATCGCAGTTATGGTGGATATGTCAATCGACAGCTTCAGGTGGACGATGCACATCCGACACCAGCTCATACCATGTACGATGGTGTGGATTATGTTCCAGCGAAAACTCCGGTGTTACTGGGACATCATTTTGCTTCCATTGCCGGTGCTGGTCCCATTGTGGGTCCCATAATCGCCGCTACATTTGGTTGGGTGCCGGTTTATCTGTGGATACTGTTTGGAGCCATTTTCATTGGTGGTGTGCACGATTTTTCTTCCATCATTGCCTCGGTTCGGCATAAAGGGAAATCCATCGGCCAGATCATCGAAAATCATATCGGCATCAGCGGGAAAAAACTGTTTCTCATTTTTAGCTGGTCCACACTCATTTTAGTCATCGCGGTATTCATCAACATTGTGGCGTCCACATTCGAGCGAACTCCCAGTTCAGCCACCTCTTCCCTTCTATTTATTATCCTGGCACTGCTATTTGGGGTTGCCATCTATCGGCTCAAAACTCCCCTCTGGATTGCTACTATAGTTGGGGTGGTGCTTCTCTTTGGTTCGGTTGTACTGGGAGATTACTATCCGCTATCGGTAAGCAAAACAGTATGGCAGTGGGTGTTGATTGCCTACATTTTTGTCGCCTCAGTAACCCCCGTCTGGATTCTCCTCCAGCCCCGGGATTATTTAAATTCCTTTTTACTTTATGCCCTTATTTTGGGGGGACTTATCGGAATATTTTTTGCCGCTCCGCAAATTCATCTCAAACCGATCACTCACTTTTCCGTTCCCAATCTGGGAACCCTGTTCCCCATTTTATTTGTTACAGTAGCTTGCGGTGCAATTAGCGGATTTCACTCCCTGGTGGGTAGTGGTACAACAGCCAAACAATTAAACAAGGAATCGGATGGTAAACTCATTGGTTACGGAGGGATGCTCATTGAAGGTGTTCTGGCGGTACTTTCGCTTCTGGCTGTTGCCTCATTGACCCATCAGGAATTCACGGATTTTTACTCCGCCCATCATTTTGTTTCGGCCTTTGCCGAAGGGGTGGGGCGATTTATTCACAGCATTCCATTGTTGAACATACCCGTTTCCACCGCGCGAACATTTACCGCTTTAGCGGTTTCTGCCTTTGCTCTGACCTCACTGGATACCGCCACCCGACTGGCTCGTTTTGCTTTTCAGGAATTTTTTGAAGATACCAGCAAAGGGGCGGCCGAGCAGAATGTACTGGTTAAAAATCGGTTCATTGCCACACTAATTACTGTGGGTATTGGCGGATTGCTGACCTTCAGCGGAAAAACCGATGCCATCTGGCCCATTTTCGGGAGTGCCAATCAGTTGCTTGCGGCTCTGGCTTTGCTGGCGATCACCGTCTGGTTGGCTCATCAAGGTCGCAAATACCTGTTTGCCTTTATTCCCATGATTTTCATGTTTACCGTCACCCTCAGCGCTTTGATTATTCTTTTCTATTTAAATTTTGTGGTGCACCACAATTACATTCTTTCGTTTCTGGCATTCATCTTATTTGTGCTGTCCATTATCCTGAGCATTCAAGCATATCGAAGCTTAAAAGCCGGTTATGGAGAAAATCATTCATCCAATTCCCAATAAAAATCAGAAAGGGGATTTTCCATGGCGAAATTTGACTTATCCAGAGCAAAATTTGCTACTCTGTGCGTTCACGGTTCCGGAACGGTGGATCCACAAACCGGAGCCTTATCCACACCGATTTATCAGAGTTCTACCTTCGCTTTTAAAAGCGCTCAACATGGAGCTGCACTTTTTGCCGGTGAGGAGGAAGGGTATGTGTATACCCGTCTGGGAAATCCCACTCAAGCTGCACTGGAACGAGAGATGGCTTTTTTAGAGGGTGGTGAAGCCGCTCTGGCGTTTGCTTCCGGGATGGCTGCCATCTCGGGAGTTATTCTGTATCTTTGCCGAAACGGGGATAATCTGGTTTCTTCCGATACGGTTTATGGTGGTACCCATAATCTCTACAAAGAAACACTTCCCCTCTGGGACATTGAAGCCCGGGAAGTTGATGCCACCAATCTGGAGAAGATTGAAGCAGCGATTGATGAACACACCAAACTGATTTTTATTGAAACACCTGCCAACCCGACTCTTTCCATCATCGATATTCAGGCATGTGCCGAAATTGCCCATCGCCACAACATTCCCCTGGTGGTGGACAACACTTTCGCCACCCCATATTTGCAACGTCCGCTGGAACTGGGTGCTGATATCGTAATTCATAGCGCTACGAAATATATCGGGGGACACGGCGATACTGTAGCTGGAATTGTGATCGGTAAGAAAGAACTGATCGACCAGTTGCGAGCTCAGATTCTTCGTGATATTGGAGGCATCATCAGCCCACTAAATGCCTGGCTATTATTACGCGGATTAAAGACATTGCCTGTGCGCATGGATCGCCATTGCGCCAATGCACTGGAAGTGGCAAAATTTCTTTCTCTTCATCCCAAAGTGAATTGGGTGCGCTATCCGGGGCTTCTTACCCATCCGCAACACGAACTGGCGAAAAGACAGATGCGTAATTTCGGTGGAATGGTAACTTTTGAAGTGAAAGGAGGGCGAAAAGCAGGCGAAAAGCTCATGAACAATGTGGGTTTAATCACTCTGGCAGTTAGCCTGGGAGACTGTGACTCACTCATCGAACATCCTGCCTCCATGACGCATTCCACTTATAGCCCGGAGGAACTGGAAGAGGTGGGCATCACCGAAGGTTTAATTCGGCTTTCGGTTGGATTAGAAGATGTATCGGATATTATTACTGATTTAAAACTGGCCCTGAAAAAAATATAAAAGGCCATGAAACCATGGCCTTCTTTTCGGAAAAACTTTGTATTCAAATTAATAATCAACAACCAGGCAGGTAGTGGTATCGATTACTCCCTCCAGGCTATGAATATCAGCCAGAATCACTTTTCCCAGGTCTTTCATATCTTCCGCACTCACGAAAACAATGGCGTCATAAGGCCCGGTAACCGGGTGCACCTGTTGAACCCCTTTGATCTTAGAAATATTTTCTACCACTTCTTTCACTTTGTTTGGGGTTATCCGAACCAGAGCATACGCATTTAATCCCATAATCATTCTCCTATATTGTTTTTTATCAATATAGCAAAACTTGTCGTTTTTGTCAACTTATTCCCTGTTGTGGAAAAATTTTCCTATTATTCAGAAGCCAATTCTCTGGTCAGTCCAACAAATTTTACCAAAAGTCTAAGACTTTTTCTCTATCAATCGTTTTTCAGTAAAAGCTACCGGAAGTAATTCTTCTATTGAATACGAAGTCTTTTTCCCGGATTCAGTCATCAAAACCACCTGAACATCAGGAGCATAATCCATTAATAGCTGCCGACAGGCACCACAGGGAGGACAGAATTCATCATTATTAGACATAATATAAATTTCTTTAAATTCTCGCTCTCCTTCAGAAAGGGCCTTAAATAAAGCGACTCGTTCAGCACAAATTGTGAGGCCATAGGAACTGCTTTCGATATTATGTCCGGTGTATAGTTTGCCATTTTTGGTGACCAATACCGCTCCCACTTTAAATCCAGAATATCGCGCCAGTGCTCGATCGCGGGTATGTTTCAGCTTTTCAAGTATCTTTTGTTCATTCATTCCCGTTCTTCCTTTAAAAATTTGGAAAAAAAATCCCTCAAAGTAACCTTTGAGGGATTTTTGTATTTAATATTTGAACTCTTCGTTTATTTATTACCGCCCTGTTCTTCAAGCATCTGTCGCAGTTCTTCAAGTTCTTTCTCAGCTTTTTCCCGTTCTCTTTTCAAACGACGCAATTCTTCTTCGATGCTTTTGGAACGCTGGCGATCCTGCAACAGTCGTTCGTAGAAATCCACCTTGCTATCCACTCCGGCTTTAGCACCAGGTGCTCCTTTATGTTCTGCTCCCATTAACCGGAAATTCGCTCCAAGCCATACCCGCCAGGATGGATAGCTCGGTAAGGTTAAATTTTGTCGGGGATCAGGTAACAGCTTGGAAGAGGTGTTCTTATCACCACTCATCCGAATATCCAACCCCAGATCAAAGCTAAACCATTCTTTAGGTTTAAACCGTACGGAGGGAGTAATGTACATGTAATTATCGCGACTGTAAGCCATGGTATCTGGTTTATTTATATAACCGATTCCCCAGATTTCCAGATTCAGCCGAAACAGTTCAGTGGGATACATAAATCCGAAACCGTACTGCAGCTCAGTTGCATTGTTGCCCGCTTTATATTCCTTCCCTGTTGTCGGATTGGTATATAGCACCTTCCCGGCATCATTGTGATTATACCATCCAAGATTGAAATGCAAGCTAAAGCTTCGATCATGAAGATAAGGATCGTTATAAAATGAGAACAATCCCGTAAATCCATATTCAAAAGCCCCTGCGGTATATTCTTCAAAAGGATAGTTATAATCTTTTCCCACCGGAATTCGTAATTGGGTCAGGAAACCATAATTAAATTTATTATTGGCTAAACCAAAGGAACCCACCTTGAAATCCAGGAAAATATCTTCAGGACTGTTATATTCGGAAGGTTTATGGTTATCCTGATAAATTCGATTCATCAACGTTGCATCAAAATGTTCCATAATTCCATAGGATAACAGTCCATTGCTTTGTACCAACCAATAATTCACTGCCGAAAAATCAGCCGGTTTATCCTGCCCCAGATAATCCCCTACCTTAGTAAAAAAATACAAATTTGTACGGAAATCGAGCGTACCGGGATTCAACGTACTTGCGGTTTGAACATGAAGCATACTTCGACTACCGAAAGTTCCCGCAAGAGCAACAACAGGAATTAAGATGAGAATAGCCCAAAAACTGTAACGCTGAGACATAGCAGTCCTCCCCAGAATAGGTTTGACCGTAAATTAAAAATTAATTTTAAACTTGTCAAGTAAAATTATGTCACTTTTACCTTGGATACCTCGTAGCTAACACATATACATTGGCAATTATGGCTAAATCTCGAGCAATTGCAACGATCCGTGCAAAAATATCGGCCACACTTCCCGGGACAATAATGACATCTCCGGGCTGCAACGGTACCAATAAATCTTTATTACCCGTTTTAATAAATTCTGCGATATTAACTTTAATCACTTCCTGGTTCTTCCGAATAACCCGTACATCATTTAAACGAGCTGTTTTCAACGGACCGCCCGCAGAAGAAAGCAAATCAATAATCCCAAATGAACTGGGAATACTATAAATTCCCGGACGGTGTACATGACCCCAAAGATTGACATTTATTAATAGAACATCATTATTACCCAGAATATATTGAGCGGGGCGATCTCCGTATTGAAGTTGAGGTTGATAGCGAAAATCCTGTGCTTGTACGTTTACAGTTAGAAAAACCACAACCCAGAATGCAACAAACAACGAAAATGATGTCTTCATATACCCATATTCTTTCAATTTATTGTACCGCAAACATCATCCAATTCGATTCTGCGCCATATAAAGGCTCGTTTCCTATCGGATCGATCCGCCATCGATACATCCCTGTGGGAAGCGGTGAAGATAAAGGCAGTTTAGATATCTCCCATTCCTGATGAGGGGTATAATCGTCCCCCAAAGAAAAATCTTGAGTAAAAAAATTCGTAAAACCCGAACTTCCCAAACGTTCTATACGAAACACAAATGTATTTGGGACAAAAGACGCATTAAATTCCCAGATAAATACAATTGTAGTAGGATCTGAAATCGCACCAACCGGTGCAAACAATACGGGTTTTACCCACAATTTATAACTGACTGTATCAGACGGATCACCAATTTGGTTTAGATCATCAAAGGCTCTGACAAAATAATAATAACGTGTGTTCAATGCAACTAAAGAATCAGTAAAAGTGGTATCTATTTTCTCATAGTATTTGGTTATTTTTCCAACTTCCACAAATTGTGAATTTTCCACCTCACTCCGATAAACAATATAACCCGCTAAATTTTTTTCGGTATTGGGATGCCACTCAAGAAATATGGCATCTTTTTCAGGGATCGCATCTATTCCGTGTTCTACCGGATCGTTCTCCGCAGTTTTCGTGACTAATTGTACTTTTGCCGGTGGTGGAGATTGATTTGATTGATCCTTACAGTATACCCCAAACAATACCACAATGAATAATACACTAAATATGAGTCGAATTTGTTTATTCATCATAACCTCACCGACAAACTAATTCGATGACTTCCCCCTAAATCGTGGCCCCGAAATGCATAATCCAGGTTAAACAGCATAATGCGCAAACCAATCCCTGCGGTAAATTGTTTGTTGTCCACACCAAACCGAACCGCTATTCTCTCGTAATATACATATTCCATCCCAAAATGGTGGACATTTTTATATTTATGTTCGTAGGCATACGAAAAAAGTAATTGCGAATTAATGCTGGAAATCGGTTGGAAATAAGAAGCACCGAGATGCCAGGAATGTTTAATTTTATTACTCTGACGAGAAGCTGTATTCCAGGTAATTTTCGTATTCCAAATGTCCTTTACTGCAATTCCAAAAGCCAGTTTTCCCAGACTATTGTTATCGAATAAATCATCCAGACCAAACTTTAGCATACTTCCAATGTCAAAACCCAGTCCGGAAGCGCTCTGGTTAAATAAAGATTGTCTTAAAAATTTGATATTCACTCCCAAAGGAATTTCCACAGGAAGAATAAAGTACTGCCAGCCAAAATCCAGATCAATTTTATACAATTTTGCCAGAGTTAAAATAAAAGCATCGTTCACAAAATTGCTAAAACCTAGAGGATCATCCGTAAGTACGGTTCCTAAATTTTTCAATTCCTGCCATGTTTCTGCATTGGTACTTTCCTCAATCCGTCGCCAATAGCCTGTTGGATCATTCGGATCAAAATTTGCAGAGGAATAACGGGGGATGTCGGTTACACTTAAACGAATCCAGTTTAACGAAATAGCTGTGGCACCGTATAATGGACGAGTAAAACCAATATGGTGATGTTTTTCCAGAGATTTAAATAAAGAGGCATACATCCCGAATACTTCAGGTCGGAGCAACGTTGAGACACCCGCAGGATTCCAGTAAAAAGCAGATCCATCATTTGCCACCGAAACATAGGCACCGCCCATTCCCATGGCCCGGGCACCAATACCTAATTCCAGGAACGAACCGGCATATTTATAATCGGCCCCGCGAAGCCATTGAACGGAAAACAATAGAATCGCTACAATCCCAAATTTCCAATATCCCGTTTTCATCATTTGAGTTTTGCCACCTTCAATATAGTTTCTTTCACTTCACCTTTATATTTGGCACGTAATAAAGCAAAATAAACTCCGTTTGCTACTTCATTCCCATCTTCATCTTTCCCATCCCACATCAATTCGTTATATCCGCTTGCTCGAGCCCCGAAAGGTTGATTAATGGTATTCACATCATTTTCAATTCGCCGAATTAATCGCCCGGAAACCGTGTAAATTCGAATTTCAAATTCATCCAGTACATCGGGACTGACAAAATAGGTAAATATGGTAAAATCGCTAAACGGATTTGGATAATTTCCAAAAACATGGACATCAAATTCATCGCTCACCACCAGGGTAAAATCCTTCTGGGAGGTGTTTCCGTTGACATCCCTAACCTCCACATGCATGATGTGCTCACCCAATTCCAGTTTGGGATAAGCGGAAATTCCCAGGATTTTCGATTGTTGCACCGAGTCGGGAATAAAAATTTTGTCTTCCGGCAGCGGCTGATTATCAATTAGCACTTTAATTTGATTTTTTTGAATAAACAAACCACTTTCATCCTCAATTACCAGGTTCATGGTTGGCTCGGTAGAAACTTGAGCCTTCGAGCGCAAAGGACGTCCATCGACAGTTAATTCAATTTTTGGTGCTCTGGAATCGTTAGAGACAAACAGCGCCCAGTAACCGGACTGACGCAAAGATGCATAAACCGCTGAACTATCGGGAGTCAACCAGGATTCGTGAAATACCCAGGCCTTCATCCTTTCTTCCCAGTGATAAAGCCTTAATTTGGCCAGATCCTCAGGATGCGTGGAAAAATTTGCCTTGTCAAACTTTAGCAACAGATAATACGGAACGTTAAAAACCGCATCTGGATTAAAAATATTAATATGAACCATTCTGGCATCCTGATCTCCGTACAGGATAACCGGGGTCAGTTCTTCCTGTTCCCATTCTTTCGGGATCGAAGCGAGATTTAACTGAACCGCAGTGGGCTGAGTAACCGATTGCGGAGCAACCCAGAATTTCACAGAATTTTCCAGAGCAAGAGTGTCATTTTGCTGATTATCGTAAGAAGACCCCAGTTCCGGAGACACATTGTACATATTTACCCGAACAATACTACTATCCAGATTGTTACCGGGATTAAAATCCGGTATGGTATTGCCCGGATTCACCTGTGCATAAATTTTATAAGAATTCACATTTAATGGAAAGGGAAAATCGAACACCACAGTTGTACTATCTTTTCCATCCAGCGATATTTTCTTAGAGGCAAACGGTTGTTGATTCTGAAATGCAATTTCACCTTCGTAAACAGCAACATCAAAATTTTCAGCTTTAAAAATACCGGTATTCCCCACACTGACACCTAATTTCACTCGCTCTTCACCAACAAGCCGAATTTTTCCTTCATAAATAAAAGGATCCGGTCGCGTATCATGAACTTCGTAATTAAAATTCATCCGGCTCAAATGCCCTTGCGAGTCCACAGCATAAGCAATCACGTGGACAATATCCAGCGCATAAGTGGGAGGAATTTTTTTAATAGTTCTAAAGCGATCATCCCCGATAGGCATTGCTTTAATACGAACAGAATCCAATCCACCAAACCGATTTGGAATTAATGCCACAATTTTAACTTCCTCAATCCCAAGCTGGTGTTTAGCCACTAAAGTAATCGAAACGCTATCTTCCGCATTGGGAACAGACGGAACAGTGCTAAATGAGTCGAAAACGGCATAGTTGCATGCGACAGGGGCTACCCCTACCTCGTCCTGGAACCCATCGCTCAAATAGGCCCGTACATATCCCGGGCCATCCGGAAAATCGCCAGGTACTGGAATAGCAAAATTATTCTGGCTTCCGGCCATAAAAATAGGCTCATGGTACACAATATCATCTTTTCCATTCGCAAGCTCTAAATAACCTTCTGCCCCCGAAAGTTGACTGGTTACAGTCACCCGGATTGTGTCTCCAGGATTTATTAAATTATTATCTACCCGTACACTTAATTCCTTTTCGGGGACTTTGAGCCGGACATAAGGATCACCTATCAAATTATATTGATGAACCATATCGTAGCGAATAGAGCCGTGTCCCCAGAACTGTCCCGGAACAATAGTATCATTAATCACATACTGCGAGGATATAAAATAATCGATTTTACCCATGGTTACCGCCGCACTCAACGGAAGGTCTTTCACAAAAAGGTGTTTCATAACATTCCAGAGAATGGAATAGTCGTTAGCCACCCAGCCTAATCCCGAGGAACCCAACACGGCAATTGCCCCTTTATCTGTGGAAAGCAATAATTTTTGTGCCAGTCCGGGATTACCCGGATTATCAAACGCCCCGGTAAAACAGGTCATGCTGGCAATAAACGGATATTTCCCTTTATTGTTCAATCGATCCACATCCTGCAGGTTTAACAACTGGACATCGGCCCAGATGGCGCCACCTCCGTGTCCCAGAAAGGTCATAAAACTACATCCATTGTCAAAATATTCAATTAAATCGGTAGTACCACCAAAATTCGGATCGTATGTGACAGTATCGTTTTTCACTGTATTCAATTTGTAGGCGGAATAATGACGAGGCAACAACATGTCAATAAGACGCTGATTCTGAGTCCGGAAAGCAGGTTGAAGCTTTAATCCGAATTGAGTCAAAATGGTAGGATTAAACTCATAGGTGTGCAAATCGTTTCCGCTTACGAAAACAGCAGTATTCCTCCATGCGTCCACCGAACTGGTCTGTTCATATTCCTGAATTTTTTGAATGACCCCGGTAATTTCTCCGTTAGTCGAAGCAGGAATTCGACCAATGAATAAATCCGGAATGTAGTCATCTCCCGACACAAGAGAATATGGAAAATCCGTAGCAACAGCACCAAATTTATAGCTCTGAAAGAAAAACGTCGGTACGTAATCTGCATTGGGGACGTTGACCAGTTTATAATTATAATTGGCATCTCCCAACAAAAGTACATATTTCAACCGATGGGTTCGATCCCAGTGATAAAAAGCATATTTCAAAAAATTCTGAATAGCTAATGGAGATTTAATGCCGTAGTTGAATTCATCATAAATATCCTGCACATTCACCATCAACACATGCAATCCCTGTTGCCGACGATAATCGGCCAACACTTTGGCCCTCTGATAAAAATTATGATGGGTAATAATCAGATAATCCGCAGAATTGGAAGGATCTTTCAGGCTCAAACCGGGATTATCCGGATCGAACGGTTCGTCCGCTTCAATTCGAACTGGTTTTAATTTTTTATCAGGAGTTAAGGCAATGTATTCGATATCGTCCGACAAAACCTGGTCCTGAAAAACGATTTTATAGAGTACCTGATTGTTTGACCCAACTTCCGGAATAATCTGGAAGTTAACAATCTTGCTAATTCCTTTCTTGTATATTTCAACGTCGGAGCGAGTAAAATTGGTGATTTCGAATTGAAATAATTTAATCTGCGGGAAATAGATAACACTTGGAGAGGGTTTCCCGAACTCGATGTAGTTTTGATACGCTTTGTACTGCCGGTCGTAGGTTACCTCAGCCCAGTTAAATAGTACATAATCTGTTTCATCATGATCAGGTCCCGAAAGCGTGGGCAAAAGAATATCCAGTTCATTAGTACCATGCTTCAAATCGCTGGAACGAATGGTGGAAGAATTGTAATTACTAATAGTAGTGGTGTCCTGATGTGTCCAGTAAGAAGAAGAACGGCCTACCAGCCGATGGTTTAGCCAGACCATCACGTTGTGCTGATTCTGAGACTTACCGCAGAGCTTTACTTTTACATACACCGGACTAAATGAGTTAGAATCCGGGTAAATCAATTCCAGAGGATATGTTTTTTTGCCAATAGACTGAATTCCACTATCAAAGAACCATAAATCCCGGGTGTAAGAAAGTCGATGGATATTTCCGTAGCCCAGTCGCTCAAAGTGTGTATCTTTTTCCAGATGAACGGTGTAGGGATAAAATAACGCGGGATTATATTTTGTAGGGTCCGTTTCGGTAACCGCACCGCTTTCTTCCACCATACGAATCCCTGGAGAACCACCCCATTCCAGCCAGTACACGTTCTCATCCGAGAACGGATCTTTGTAGATATCCGGGTATCGATCGATCATTGTCTTTTCATTAGGTTCTCCCCAGAATTCAATATAATCATTGGCATCAAACCGGGAATCTTCTTCTCCATGGATCAACAGTGGTACGTCTTTCCCTTTATTGCTTAACCGAAACGTCTGGGGATTAATCTCCTGAATATTAATCTGGGCATCCAGCAAATCCTGACCGGTGATATGGTAAATGCCCCGCTTTTTCACCACAATTCGGATTCGATTTAAGGAGTTCTGGAATCCGCTATTCGGGATGGCAGCCGAATTATTGGCCGGGAAGACAGCTGCAGGAATCTGACCAATCTGGTTTCCGTTCACCGCTACTTCCTGGAACAACTTCTGTTCATCAATGGAAACAGAATGGTTCCCTGATGATTGATGATATTGATTAGGAAAATAAACAACTAATTTAAATTTCTGATAAAATACCAATCCTCCATTTACCGCCTGAACAGGATATATTTTAACCCCCATCAAACGATAATCTCTGAAAATACCCAGATCTTCCACCACAACGTTTTGTTGCGGAAAGACTTTCCCTTTCCAGATAGTGGGAGTAGAATTGGCTCCATCTTCAGTGGGATTGGAATAAAGTAGCGGAACCACATTGTGAATATCTTTTTTCTCCTGAATAACCACCTCCCAGCGGATTTTCCCGGGAGGTGCAATAAACGTGGTTGAAAATACCGGTAATAACGGCTGATTCTCTTCATAATTCAAGTTCAACCCGGGAATTCGAACGGTGGAGACTTGCATTCCTTCCCAATATCCCGTTTCAGTTTGAACATCCGGAAAGGAGAACTCAAGCTCAAGTTTCGAAGGAGTTTGAGTGAGAACCCGAACAAAATTCTGATTACCGTAAACTTGATATAAAAAACCCAATAGTACAATCAGATGAGTAAGAAGATATTTCATAATAGCATCACTTTTTAAATGGTCCCGGCAAAATATACAATAAAACGCCTTTTGAATAAAGCACATATTATAAAAAAGAGGGGATAAAAATAGTACCTATCCCCTCTTTCTGAATTCTTATGGTGAATATAATTTACTTCATATACACAATTTTTCGAATCTGCCGGAAATTGAACGCTTTGGATTTAAACACCAGATAGTAGATACCATTGGCGACCTTATTCCCCATATCATCCGTAGCATCCCACACCAGGTTGTCGTAAACACCTGGTTCCAGATAAGCATCGTTTACCAGAGTGCGGATTTTTTGCCCCAGCATATTGTAAATTTCCAGGGAGACCACTCCCGCTCTGGGTACCTCAAATTTAATATGAGTGGAGGGATTAAACGGATTAGGATAATTCTGATGCAAGATGAACTGTTTTGGCATCGGGAGTACTTGCGCCGATACGACCGATCCATATTCATGAATGGTGCCATTGAAATCCCGCGAAGCCAGCTTATAATAATAGGTCATATTCTCTTCCACCTGTTCATCTATATATTCGTAAGAATGAGTGGTATTGCTATTTCCGTTTCCAGGGATCAACTGATAATTTATCGGCTGGAAGGGGCCATTCTCGTTCAAACTCCGGTAAATCAGGAAGCCTTCATTTTCAATTTCGCTGGCGGTTTCCCACTGAAGGGTAATTTTACCGTACCCACTCTGGGCAACGAAGCTGGCCAGTGTTACCGGCAGCGAAGCATCTCCTGTGGTACCAATATTGCTAAACGATTGTTTGGTGATGGCTGTAGCCGGTCCATTTAACACGTTGTCATCCAGTGAGATGTTACTTTCGTTGGTCAACTTCAATCCCAGTGTAGCATTGGGATCCGCCCCGGCCTTCACATCAACAGTCACCAGGATATACACATTGGCATCGGAAACCGAAAGCGTAATATTACTAAAAGTGACTGCACCACCACCGGAATAGGCGACCGAACCTAATAATTCATCGCCACTATCGCGCTCACCAAGCGTACCGCCATCACGATACAGATGAAAATCGGAAATATCATCCGTTGTCGCGGTTCCTGATTTATCGAATACCAGCGTGTTAATAATGATGGTAGCCACCGAAGGAGAAGATGAGAATTTAATGGAGACCACTTCCTGATCATTCACTCCAACCTGGAACCCACCTCCGGAAACATCCCCGCCGTTCACGCCAGCTTCAGTAATTAGGGTGGGATTCACCACCAAACGTCGCGGATTATCCTGACTGGGTAAGCCTTCAATGATTGTCGCGGAGGCATTGCTGCTGATATTTTCCACCCACCAGAAGAAATAATCATATCCACTTCCGGCTTGAATACTGGCTGCCGGAACCGAGTAACTAATCGTTCCCGAAGGTGTTAAATCCGTGGATTGGCCGGTAGCAAAATAACTCCCCGCAGTTCCGGTATTGTTAAATCCCCATTTTATGCG
>CAZBWV010000051.1:0-83424 GCA_964495805.1 uncultured Calditrichaceae bacterium | reverse complement strand
GTTCCAATCTGGCATTGGTGTATCAGGAACTGGGCAACTATGAACGAGCGCGGGAGCTACTGGAGCAAGCACTGGAATCAGACATTCAAAACTTCGGCAATGAGCATCCCACCGTCGCTACCGATCGTTCCAATCTGGCACTGGTGTACCAAGAGCTGGGCAACAATGAGCGAGCGCGGGAGCTGATGGGGCAGGCACTGGAATCAGACATTCGGAACTTTGGGGAGGAGCATCCCACCGTGGCAATAACAATGAACAATCTGGCCATGATATATCATGAGTCGGGGGAGAGCCAAAAGGCAGTAAGCCTGGCGCGGAAAGCGCATGACATTTTCCGGGCACGGCTGGGGAAGGATCATCCTTCCACCCGAGCCGCGCGGAAATTGTTACAATCCCTTACCTGATTTTTCATTTATTTATTCATTCACTCTTTCTTCAAATACTTCCTCAGCCATCCGTGCACATTCTCCCACCACTGGCGGGCGTTTTTGGGTTTTTGCACGAAATGGTCCTCATCCGGGAAGAAGAGCAGTTTGGAGTCCACACCGCGAAGCTGCAGGGCGGTGAACAGTTGCAATGCCTGGGTATAGGGCACCCGGTAATCGTGCTCCCCGTGAATAATCAACATGGGAGTGTTGAAATGTTCCACAAAGTTTGAGGGGCTCCACTTTTCGTACAAACTGCCCGCTTCCCAGGGATAACCGTTGAATTCCCAGCGGGGGAACCAGAGTTCTTCGGTGGCGCCGAACATGCTGCGCTGGTCGTACACCCCGTCGTGGGAGACCAGGCATTTGAACAGGCCGTCGTCGTTGTGGCCCTCAATCCAGTTAATCATAAATCCGCCGTAGGAGGCACCGGCGGCTCCCACCCGTTGGGGGTCTAAATAAGGGAATTGCCGAAGCGCCCAGCGTGTTCCGATTACAATATCCTGAAACGGTGCGCCGCCCCAATCGTGGCTCACCGCATCGCAGAACTTCTGCCCGTACCCGCGACTGCCGTGGAAGTTAATCATCATTACCACGTAACCGGGGGAGGCAAACATTTCGGCATTCCAGCGGTAGTGGAAGTCGTCGCCCCAGGCACCCTGCGGGCCCCCGTGAATCAGGCACAGAAGGGGATATTTTTGAGCCGGGTCGAACTGAGGCGGTTTAACCATGAGCAGGTGCACCGAATCGCCGTGGGCACCGATAAACCAGTAATCTTCCAGGGGATTCATCTCCAGCTCTGCCAGTCGCTCCCGGTTGGTAAAGGTAAGCTGGGTGAGTTTTTTCTTCCGGAGGTCGAAGCGGTACAGCTCGGTAGGGTAATTCACCGCCTGCCGTGCCAGCACCAGGAATTTACCGTCGGGACTGATATCCAGGGCGTTGAGATAGTGACCGTCCAGCAACAGCTTCAGCCGGGCTGTTTTCACCTCCACCTGATACAGGCGATGCCGACCGTGGTGCGGCACGTAAAAATAGATCACCTTCCCATCCGGCGACCACACAAAATCGGACACCGAACGGTCCAGTGCTTCGGTGAGATTTCGCTTCTCTCCCGTGCGCAAATCCATTACCATCAGGTTCTGCTGATCGGCTTCGAATCCCGGCCGCTTCATGGAGAGGTAAGCCAGGTAGCGCCCGTCCGGCGAAAAGCGCGGACCGTTGTCGTTCCCCTTTGCGGTGGTCAATTGTTTGACCTCTCCGCCGGTCAGGGGGGTGAGCCACAGGTCGTTGTTGGTGCTGATGGCGACAATGGGGTCGGGATTTTTCACGAAGCAGAGCGATTGTCCGTCCGGTGAGAAGACAAAATCGTGGTCGCTACCCAGGGAAATGGGTGGGGTGTCCGCTGCGCCGGGGGTCAGGTCGCGCACGAATTCTCCCTGCCGGTTCACCAGAATAACATGGCTGTACTTCCCCTCCCGCCAGCTATTCCAGTGGCGGTAGAGCAATCGGTCAATTTCCCGACCGCTGCCGTGGGTTTTCTGCCACTCCTTCTCCATCTCCACGCTTTCCTGCGGAGACTTCGCCTCCGGCAACATTTCCGTGGCAACCGCCAGATAATCTCCCTCTGGCGACCACTCAAAGCTGCTGACGCCGGTGGGAATATCGGTAAGTTTTTGCGGTTCGCCGCCACGCATATTCAACAGGAAGATTTGCGGCGTTCCTTCGCGGGTGGAAATAAACGCCAGATATTTCCCGTCCGGCGACCAGCGCGGCGAAAAGTCCGATTTTTCGTGGTACGTCAGCCGCCGCGCCAATTTACCGTCCGTGGAAACCAGAAAAATGTCTTTGTTTCCCCGATTTTTTTCGATATCGTAAAAGCTCACCGTGTACGCCACCCACTTTCCATCGGGAGAAATGTGCGGGTCGCGTACCCGTCCCATGGCGAACATATCTTCGAACCGGATGGGACGCCCGGCGAACACCAGTGTATACACCACCAATAACAGAGCAATGATTCGAATCTTCTTCATAAAACATCCTCCGGCGTTTCTTTTTTCCATTCCGTCATAGACAAATATAACCATCAATTTCTTAATATTTCTTTTGAAAATAAAAATAAACTTTATAGATTACACGCCGATTTTTTACTAACGACAAGCAAATACGGAAAGGATGTACGATGAGCAGATTTCGTAATCGTTCTATGTTGTTGTGGGTCTTGTTTCTTTTTCTTTTCCTGCAGGTGGGAACATTACTGGCGCAGCACGAATCCGGCCCTTCCGAAACGGCGGCAGGTGTGGAAAAGGTTCAGCAGAGCCACGACGCCGGTCATCAGGAAGCGGTGAGCGAAACGGAAGAGGAGGCGGAATTTTCTCTGGGTTCCCAGTTGCCCCTCTGGAGTGTCATCCCCTTTGTGGGCATCCTGCTCTCCATTGCCATTTTTCCGCTGGTGGCACCGGAGTTCTGGCATCATCATTACGGAAAAGTCTCCGCGTTCTGGGGACTTTTGTTTGCCATTCCTTTTTTATTTGCCTACCAGGGTGAGGCGTTTCACGAAATTCTTCATATTTACCTAACCGATTACATTCCGTTTATCATTTTATTGTGGGCACTGTTCACCGTTGCCGGAGGCATTCTGGTGGAAGGTGCACCGGCCGGAACACCCATTGCCAATCTGGTGATGCTGGTGATCGGAACATTTTTAGCTTCCTGGATCGGCACCACCGGTGCCAGCATGGTGCTCATTCGTCCGGTGATTCGCATGAACAAATTCCGCAAATCCAAAGTGCACATCATCGTGTTTTTCATCTTTCTGGTGAGCAATATTGGCGGTTCCCTCACTCCCCTGGGTGACCCGCCGTTATTCCTGGGATTCCTGCACCACGTGCCTTTCTTCTGGACGTTTAAAATTTTCCCGGAGATGGCACTGCTTTCCGGCATGTTGTTCTTCATCTTCTTTGTTATGGATACGTTGATGTTCCGCAAAGAAGGCTGGCACAAGAAAATGCACCTGAGGGACTACCATTTCGAAATTCCCGAGGGACTTAGCGAAATTGAGCTGATCGAAGAGTACAAGGTCAACAAAGGCAAAACCCGTCGGTTCAAGATGGAAGTTAAGGGGTTGCACAACATCCTGTTTTTGTTGGGAATTATCGGCGGGGTGCTATTTAGCGGATTGGTGCATCTGGGACACGCCAATATTTACGGGGTGCACATTGCCTACGAGAGTATGATTCGCGATGCGTTTCTGGTACTTATGGGACTGCTTTCTTTAAAAACCACTCGCAAGGAAATTCGCGAAGGGAACGAATTTACCTGGTTCCCCATTGTGGAAGTGGCCAAGCTGTTTGCCGGTATTTTCATGACCATCATTCCGGCGCTGGCGATGCTGAAAGCCGGCGAGCACGGTCATCTGAATTTCATCATCGAGGCGGTCAAAGAACCCTGGCACTACTTCTGGATTACCGGCTCCCTGTCCAGCTTCCTGGACAATGCGCCTACTTACCTGACTTTCTTAAATACTGCGCTGGGTCAGTTCTTTGCCGGTATCCCCGAACATCAGGCGGTGGCGAATCTGATTGCCCATCAGGAGATCTACCTGAAAGCCATCAGCACCGGAGCGGTGTTCTTTGGGGCCAACACGTACATTGGCAATGCACCTAACTTCATGGTTAAATCCATTTCCGAAGAGCAGAACATCAAGATGCCGAGCTTCTTCGGTTACATGGGTTATTCGATGCTGATTCTTATTCCCAGCTTTATCATCATCACGCTGGTGTTCTTTTAATGCAGCCGGAAAGCAGAAAGATTCGAAATATCTTTCAATGAAACAGGGGGTGACTCAAAAGCAATAAAGAACGCAATATGATTCGAATCAAAATAGGTTACCAATATTTTGCTTTGTCATGAGATTAATGACACGTTGTCTCACTTTTTCGTCACCCCTTGTTTTTCCCTTCCGGTAAAACTCCATGCCCGTTGTTTAAATCACAAAGGGCAGATTGTTCCGTGCGAAAAACAGTTTATCATCAAAAGAAAAAGCCATAAGCTCCGTTCACCAGCGGATGCTTATGGCTTTTGTAATTTGTAGCTTCTTTTAACTATTTTTCGGTGGAATAACGAATTTTCTCCAGTTCCCAGATGCGGAACTCCCGACTGTCCTCAAATTGCTGTTTGGATTCAATAATTCGCGCGTAAATACCCGGTTGATCGGTAATCATCCAGTATTTCCGTTTAGCCTCTTCAAAATCGTCGTAAGCTTCCACCACGGTACAGGCAAAGGTCCCGGCGGGAACGGTAATGGTTTCCTCCCCTACAACCCGATACATGGGGGGCGCTTCGTAGGGGAAAAAGGGATTGTTATCAAACTGATCCAGAACTTCCTCTCTGTACTGGGAGGTATCGCCACCGGAGACGGTTAAAAAACGGTATGAAAGATAATCTTCATCAGGATTTGTTCGAATTTTAAAAATAAGCGGTCGGTACGATACCACTCCCACTGCCTGTAACAATCGACCTTTGCGGTAGGTTAATTGGTTAATCCGGTCAAGTTTCTGGAACCAATCTTCCCGATTCTGCCATTCAGCGGGTAACCGGGTGGGATCACCTTCGGGAATTCCTTCTCCATCAAAAGCGAGAGTGTCAAAGTTTGTCACGTCCACACGGGTCGCTTTATATTGCTGCCCGTTATTTTCGAAAACCCAGGCATCCTGCGATTGATTTAAAATTTTATTTTTTCCGTCACAGAAATGGGTCATGGAAAAGATGTACACGGCGTTCTCTTCGGGGCGGTACATCCATGTGCCATGACTTTCGGATTCTCCACCATCGAACAATCCCACCAGTGCAAATTGATCCGGCAAATCGAAGCGCAGATACTGCACTTCCTGATCCTTATTTTTGCTTTGCCATACCCCAACCACAACTGCTTTCTGATTATCCTTGAGCCATTTATCCCGATGGATTCGGTCCATGTAATACACAATTCCGTCTTTTTCGAAAACCAGTTGCTGGTCGTTCACCTGCTGAATCCGGGCAATTCCGTTAAAATCTTTGTCCAATTCGGATTTCAAAGTGATTTGCTTCTGATCAGGCTGGTATGTCCATTGGGCAACTTCAATCCCACGCTGAACCAGAACACCGTCTTCCCGAAAATTGACCAGAATACTTAAATCCCGGGCTTGTCCCTCGTTGACCATCCGGGTTAAAAACCAGTAACCGGAAATTTTGGCTGCCTGAAGGGAAAATGCCATTGCCACCACTGCAACAAATAGAAATAATTTGACGTTCTTCATTGTTTCTCCTTCAACTAAAAAATGAAAAATGATGAAAAGGGAAGCGAATGTCACAAAGAAATGCCCTGGGGCGGAAAAGCCATCCCTTGCGGATCAACTCCCCTGACTTTTTATCGATTGCCAGACACGGTCTATTCTGAAATCCGGCGGGCAAAATTAAATACAAATATTCCCCAAACCAAACCCTGACTTTTTTATTTTCCCTTTTGCTCCGAAAACACGACCGTTAAATTTCGCCCCGGTTATCTGCGAAGGATTTGAGAAAACCGGGTAGGATAAGGAAAAGAGCAAGAAAAGAACCCATGAGAACAATGGAACATTCGCCAGGCAATTTCAGATTGTATAAAAACGGAACCGTTTACATCAACCACCCACTGGAATGTACCGGTTCAGTTGTATTTGAACTGTAAATAAATTAATCAAATAAACCCAACCATTTTGGGGAAAATAGTGCATAAGCCCATGGTTCACCAGCTAACCGACACCCATTGCCATCTGCAGATGGAACAGTTTCGGAGCGACTTACCGGAAGTTGTTGCCGCGGCACGGGAGGCGGGAGTGGAGCGCATGCTGACCCTGGGTACAGAGCTCACTTCCAGCCGCCAGTGTGTGGAAATTGCCCACCGTTTTCCGGAAGTCTATGCTGCTGTAGGCATCCACCCCACCGAAGTTCCCGGCAACTGGAAAGAACAGGTGCAGCAAATCAAAATGCTGGCTACAAACGCAAAGGTGGTGGCAATTGGCGAGATTGGATTGGACCTTTACTGGAAGGAAATTCCCCTGGGCGAACAGTTACCGGTGCTGGAAAAGATGCTGGAATTAGCGACGGAGCTAAATCGACCGGTGGTTATTCACAATCGCGAGGCGCAACGGGAGATGCAGGAGTTTTTCCGCACCCACGGCATTGAGCATCTGCGCGGGGTTATGCACTCCTTTGCCGGTACGGTGGAAGATGCTGACTTCTACCTTTCGCGAGGCATGTTCATCTCGTTTACCGGGGTCATCACATTTAAGAATTTTAAACAACAGGATGTTGTTCGGCACATCCCGCTGGAGCGTCTGCTGCTGGAAACCGATTCCCCATTCCTGGCACCGGTTCCTTACCGTGGCAAACGGAATCAGCCAGCCTATGTGCGCTTTGTGGCGGAAAAACATGCCGAAATGCGCGGGATTTCGGTGGAAGAAATATGCCGGATCACTTACCGGAATGCCCGAGAACTTCTGGGCTGGTAAAGGCAAACACACAGAAAATCAGTGGACAATTCCCCGATAAATCGGTATATTTTCCGATTAAAAAATGCCGTAGAACCGGTTACACCCGTTGCTCTCAGGAGGAAAAAGCATTGAAATCAGGGAAAGAGTTCTGGCCGCCTTTTTTACTGACACTGCTCATCTTTGTCGGTCTGTTTGCCCAAACCAAACAATACGTGTGGCCCACCAACGCCAGCAAATTGATGAGCAGTAGCTTTTGCGAATTTCGTCCCCGCCACTACCACGCAGCAATCGACATCAAAACCTGGAATCGCACCGGATACAAAGTATTTGCCGTGGAAGATGGATATGTGATGCGGGTGCGCGTGTCCGCTTACGGGTACGGGCGCGCGATTTATCTGAAGCTTCGGGACGGCAACATCGCCGTGTACGGCCATCTCGAGCGCTTCTACCCTGCACTGGAAAAGTTCGTCAATCGCTACCGGCTGAGGCATCGGCAGTATCGGGTGGACATTCACCTGAAACCGGGGCAATTTCCGGTCAAACGCGGCCAGTACATTGCCCGCAGCGGGAAGACCGGCATCGGCGTTCCCCATTTGCACTTCGAACTGCGTAACGCTCAGAACCAGCCCATCAATCCCCTGCACTATTACCAATCTGTGATACAGGACGACATTCCCCCCCGATTATTCGAACTGGCACTGATTCCCATGCAGGGTGATGCGTTCATCAATCTGCAACCGGACACTCTTTTTGTGAACCTGAAGGGTAAATCGCACATTTCCCTGTCGGATACGTTCTTAATCAGTGGCACGGTGGGCATTGCCCTGAAAACATACGATTGGGCGAACGGAGCACGCAACCGCTTCTCCTTTTACCGCGCCAGCATGTGGGTGGACGATTCTCTGATGTATGCCGTTCAGTACGATAAGTTCTCCTACGGCGAAACCCGTTTCATTGAACTGGATAAAAATTTCTCGCTGTGGCGGCGAGGTCTGGGCATCTTTCACAACTTCTTTCGGCATCCTGCCAACAGTCTGGACATGTACGGCGAAACACCACCCAGCGGTGGGCTCCTGACACCCCGGGCATTGAAACCGGGTGTGCACACCCTTTCTATCCAGGTGGAAGATTATTGGGGCAATCAGGCTAATCTGGAATTTCCCTTTCAATATGGCTCTCCGGTGCCGTTGCAATACGATTTTTTGCACCGGGACTCCAGCGCCATGTTTCTGCGCATCCATGCGCCCCGACCGCTAAGCCAGGTAGCTGCCTTCTTCCAGGACGGAACCGAATGGGTACAGGATACCACCCTGCAGGTAACCGGTCATTTGTTCTTTCAGAATGCGCACCATTACGCCCTGTTTTTAAATCCCCTGTTTGCCGGTCAAACGTGCACGCTTAAATTAATCGGTCAGGATGACACCGGATTTCCCACCTGGCCACTCTTTTTGAACTGCCCCGCGCATCAGAAGCTCAGCGACGTCTCTTCCTCCACCTGCCGGTGGACATTGCACAGGAACTGGTTGAGTTTGCGACTCTCCGGGGCGGAAACCTCCGGCGAAGTGATTCCCGATGATTTCCCGCAACTGTTTCCCGGACTGGTTTATTTTCCCGTGGCACCCGGGGTTACCGAAATTCATTTGCCAGCCGGGCGGGTATTGCAAAATCGCACCCTGCTAAAACAGATTTTTCCCTGCCCGCTTCCGGAATTTCTCTACTACCGGCCCGGTCATCATTTGCAGGTCCGGTCTCCGGACGGGCTCTTTCTGGCGGAATTTGGACCTTCTGCTTTGTACGATTCCACCGCCATCTCCCTGCGTACCATTTCGCCGGACACGTTACCGGAAAGCGACTTTCGGCCGATAGGATTCATTTACCATCTGCAACCGTTTGATGTGCCGGTTAATCGGGGTGTGCGGATTTCTCTGAAACTTCCCCCGCACCAGACCTCCGCGGAAAAGATAGGTCTATTTTACCGTAACGGTGAGGATGATTGGTCGTTTATCCCTGCAGATTACGATTCGCTCAATCGCCAGTTCAACACCCGGGTTACCAGTCTGGAACAATTCACATTAGGTTCCGATACCATTCCGCCCGTGCTGATACCTGCCCAGCGGATTCGACGGGACACGCTTTATTCTCGCAGCGGTTATTTAACCTTTGTACTTAAAGATGAACAAACCGGTATCGGATCGGAATCGCACATCACTGTGCTGGTTAACGGACGATGGCACTTATTTGAATACGACCCGGAAGAAGACCGGCTGACCGTACAACTGCCTGCCCGACCTTCCCGGGCCATCCCTTTAGAAATCCGGGTAAGGGACAACATGGGTAACCAGACCATTCGTAAATTTCTGGTTCAATAAAAAAAGGAATTTCATCGAAATGGAAGTGAATCGATCGCCAGATTTTATTTTCCGGTTTGTTCGGTGAGTTCATTTTAGTGATTCCACAAATTAGGGCCATGGACAAACCCCGTCAAACCACTACCGCACAATGTTCCATTCCTTTTTTCTCCCTCTCCAATACAGCGTACCCAACCTTCAATTCATCCCATATTCATTGATGACCTTTATATCCCGATGCCCTTATGTCTTTACGCCTTTATTCTTCTACGTTCCATAAAAAACCGGAGCAGCCCCACAGGGGACCACTCCGGTAACGGGGTTAAAACGGATAGTGCGCGATTTAGCGAACCGGTTTGGCCAGGAAGGTCTTTTTCACCAGATCCACAAACACAATCAGCGCACCGAAAATCATCATAAAGTCCGGAATAATACGAATCCACATCCAGAAGCTCATCTGTTCCAGGGTTTCCCGGGCGCGAGCGGCATAGTATCCCAGATCCGATGCCACACTGGCCTGATGGAATCCGATAAACAGATTTGGAATGGCAAACAGCAGCACGCCGATGGTCACCAGCCAGAAGCCCCATTTACTCGGGGTATCGTTCCATTCCAATCCCTTGGCGGCGGCATTGGCACGGGAAGTAATGTAAATGAAAGCGATGGAAATAAATCCAAATGCTCCCAACAGCGCCACATGGCCGTGTGGCATGATTAAATAGGTGCCGTGCGCATAGTAATCCACTTCCGGCGTGTTAATCACCATGCCTAAGAAACCCGCGCCAATCCAGTTCAGAAATGCGGAGCCCGTGAGCCACAGGAACGGTGTTTTGAAGGCGTAATCGGGATTCCCTTTTACATGCTTTTTGTACTCTTTCCAGGCATCAATCATTAACACCACCAGGGGAATTGGCTCCAGAGCAGAGAAGATACTTCCGATGGCAATCCAGTATTTATCTGTGCCCTGCCACCAGTAATGGTGTCCCACACCCAGCGTACCGGAGAACATGACCAGAAGGATTTCGAACAGCAGCACTCGCTCGGCCGTTTTGCGGGGTACCAGTCCCAGCAGCACCATCAAATATGCCAGTGCACCGGCGGAGAACAGCTCGAAGGTCAGTTCCACCCACAGATGCACCACCCACCAGCGGTAGTAATCATCCACAGTAAAGTTGGGCATTATTTTGTGCAGCGGAGCCATTCCGGCCATATACAGGGTGGCAATACCAAACGCCGACCAGATGATAGTTCCTACCAGTACATTGTTTTCTTTGGCTTTTCGGATGGTGGAGAAGACCATCCCAAACCACAGCACCAGGCCGACCACCAGTCCGATGTCCCAGATACGGCCCAGATTCAGGTATTCGCGACCTTCGTTACCCAGCCAGAACCAGACATCACGTAACTGGCCGGTGGCACCCAAATAAATGCCAATCAAACCGCCGCCGCCCACCACTAACAGCGCCAGCCAAAGCACATCCACCAGCCAGGGGAAGCGCAAGTCCTGTTTGGCCACCAGCGGTGCGATGAACATACCACCCACCAGCCAGCCAATGGCAACCCATACAATCGCCAGATTAATATGCGCTGCCCGCATCACGTTAAACGGTAAAATGCTCTGCGGGATAATAAAGTTCTTGGACGGCTCGGTGTAGATGTGAGCAATGTAACCTCCAATAATAGTTTGCAACAGGAAGAACAACGCCACCACCGGGATGTATTTCATCAGTTTCTTCTGGGAGGGGAACAGCTCGGTAATGCTCAGCGGGGGTTCCAGCTGGTAGTCATCCTCCCGGCGCAGGAAATATTCGTACAACAGATAGAAAACCAGAATGGTAAGTGACCACAGCGCCAGCAACTGGAACAACGACCAGAAAACATTGTCCCAGTCGGAGTTCTGATCCACCAATGGTTCATGCGGCCAGTCATTGGACCAGGTTCGGTTGGTGCCGGGACGTTTGGAAGAGGCCACTAACTGCGACCAATCCACAAATGCAGCAATCTTTTCCGCTTCGTCCGGACGAATCACCCCACCCGGCCAGGCCAGTTCTTTGTTCCCATTCACCAGAAAATCCACTAAAAATGCCCGATTGGCTTTGAACGCCTGAGCGGAAGCTTCGGTGTACACCACCTTGTCGGGATTCAAACTGGTTTCCTTGTGGAAATCTCGTTTGACCCGTGCCTTTACAGCACCCAATTGCACATCGGTCAAAGCCGAAGCACCAGTGTCGTACATTGCCTTTGCGTAGTAATCGTACAAAAATTCTGCCCGACGATGGAAAAATTCAGTACTGAAATCCGGACCCAGATACGCACCCATTCCTAACAGGGTACCGTAATCCATTAAATCGAACTGCTGGAAATAGCCCTTACCAGCAATTACGTCGTCGTGAGTGTAGAGCACCTCTCCGCTCTCACTCTGCACGACCTCAGGGATGGGGGGCACTTCTTTGACCAGATTGGCGCTGTAAAAAATCAGTACCGCCACCATCACAATGGCCGTTACCCAGAAAGCCGTGTACAGGCCTTTCCGGCTCAACAGTTTTTCCAACCAAGAATCCATAGGATACCTCCTGTTAAATTATACCTTGATGAAGAAAATAATGGTAAAGCAATGTAATTATTGAACATTCACTGTTTGTTCGCCACTCAAATTTTATTCTGGACTTTTTCCACCAGATTGGCTAATGAGACATGATAAAGCAGGTGATTAATCTGATCGCGAATGGGAAGCCAGTAATCGTGCAGGGGACAGGGATTGTCGTCGGAACACTCCTCGAAGCCGAGAATGCAGCGGTTGTAGTTTTCCAGTCCTTCCACCGCATCGATAATCTGATAAATGTAAACGCTTTCAATGTTCTGGCAGATTTGAAATCCGCCCTGTTTTCCCTGAATGGAGCGCACCAGACCAGCGTCTGCCAGCCGATGCATAAGACGGGAGAGATATTTGTAAGGTATGTTCAGCGCCTGATGCAGGCGTCGTACGGAAAAGATTTCCTCTTTGCGTATCGCCATGTACACCAGCGCCCGAATGGCATATTCGGATGTCTTATAAAATCGCATATTCTACCTCCGGGTAGAATATAAACAATTTTTTCGGAAAAACAAAATTATTTTTTTATCCAGACAAAAAAATTCAGATTTGTGAATTTCACGGGTGAAAAAGGTGGGAATCCTGATGATCACATCCGAACGGAATAGAGCACACGACATGTTTCGGTTTCGGGGGAAGAGTTAAGTTTTTCTCTCTCCCCCGCTACGTTATCAAACAAAATTTTGTTGGAACCCTGACAGCGATCCGACAGCGCCATCACATTCAGTTGTTCTCCGAAGAGAAGCAACCCATGACTGGTAAACGGTTATTGCGATTGCCCCTGAGACCGGGCATTCACCTCTTCAGCCTGAGAAATCCAGCCGCCCCCCAGTGCTTTGTACAGACTCACGTAGGCTGAGAAGAGCTGCTGGCGGGTCTGCGAAAGCGCCAGTTCTGCTTCGAAAGCAGACCGCTGAGTTTCAATCACTTCCAGATAGCTGGTCACGCCCTTGTCATAGCGTTCCATTGCCAGACGCTCGGCATTTTTCGCTGCCCGAAAGTGTTCTTCCCGCGCTATCAATTCCCGTTTTAGCGTATGGATATCCACCAGGGCATCATCTACTTCCCGGAAAGCCTGCAGGATGGTTTTCTCGTACTGTCGGAGGGCTTCCTCGGCAC
The DNA here is from genome assembly GCA_964495805.1 of uncultured Calditrichaceae bacterium. Lineage (GTDB taxonomy): Bacteria > Calditrichota > Calditrichia > RBG-13-44-9 > RBG-13-44-9 > JALXCH01. The sequence goes on along the minus strand of CAZBWV010000051.1, from coordinate 70,430 downwards.
GGGCTTTTTCCACATCCACCCGGCGCAAATTTTTGCCAAACTGAAAGATTGGTCCCACAAGGTTGGCGCCAATATTCCAGGTACCCGATTCAGATTCCAGCAGGGTATTCAATTCGCCGCTGGCCAGACCCAGCAAACCGGTAAGGCTGATGGAAGGAATGCGCATGGCCTGTGCCACCCCCACCCGGGCGAGTTGGGCACGTAACATATGTTCCTGCTGCACCACATCCGGTCGGCGAAGCAGAAGAGTGGAAGGTAATCCCGGTGGAATATCCGGTGGCAGATTCAGTTCATCTAATGTTTTTTGCGAGGTAATATCCGATGGGCTGCGTCCCAGCAGCACACTCAGGGCATTCTCTGTTTTTTTTGCCAGCCGTTCGTAGTAAGGTATAGCGGTTTCTGCTACCGCTTTTTGAATCTGCGCCTGGTTCAGATCGATTTCGGGAATAATTCCTTTTTCGAACCGCTGTTGAATGATATGTAACGCTTCCTCGCGCAGTCTCAGCGTTTTCCGGGCAATGTTCAGACGTTCGCGGTAATCCAGCAACAGATAGTACGTCCGGGCAATCTCGGCAATTAAACTGATTTGCACCGAACGCATTCCGTAGGCAGAGGCCAGATATTCCATCTTTGCAGCCCGGGTCATGTTGCGATATTTGCCCCAGAAGTCCAGTTCCCAGGAGAGCACCGCAGTGGCGTAAAAATTGTTGGACACCCGGGGAAGTTTCATGAAGGCAAAATCTCCGCGGGAACCGCTGGCGGCCAGATTCAGTGCGGGAAACAAATCCGCTTTGTTAAATCCGTGCAGAGCGCGTGCCTGTTCCACCCTTGCCGCGGCAATGCGCACATCCTGATTATTTTGCAAGCCAATCTGAATGAGCTCCTTCAACTGCGGGTCATCAAACAGTTCCCACCAGCGCAGGGTGGTTAACGTATCCACCTGCAGGGAGTCGAAACGAAAATTTTGCGGTACCTGCACCTCCGGCTGTTTGAACCTGGGTGCAAAGGAACAGCCGGAAAACCAGATGACGGCTACCAGAATCATTAATCCTATGGTTCGTCTCATCGCTATCTATTTCTCTTTTTGTTTTTCACTTACCATGCAATTTAAAGCCCTGGTGGGGTTATTCCCCCTGTACCGGAGCAGAGGCAGAACCACCGGCCAGTTTCTCCCGCTTCTGTTCGTAACGGGCAATTTTCCCGATAAACACAAACAGCATGGGATACATAAACACCCCGATCACCGTTGCCATCAACATTCCACCAAACAGGGTCATGCCCATCACTTTGCGGGCTTCGGCACCGGCACCGGAAGCCACCAGGAGCGGTAGAATTCCCAGAATAAATGAAAAAGCAGTCATTAAAATGGGACGGAAGCGAAGTTTGGCTGCTTCCATGGCGGCATCGAAAAGATTATACCCTTCATCGAATTTCATCTTGGCAAATTCCACAATAAGGATAGCATTTTTAGCAGCCATGGCAATTAACATCACCAGTGAGATCTGAGCAAAAATGTTGTTTTCGTACGAAGGGCTGAAAAAGCGCGCCAGCATCAGGAACAGGAAGGCTCCGAAAATTGCAAACGGGGTTCCCAGCAAAATAGCAAATGGCAGCGACCAGCTTTCGTACTGAGCCGCCAGAATCAGGAATACAAACAGCAGCGAGAAAGCAAACACCACCGCTGCGGTTCCGGAGGCCTGGTCCTCCTGATAGGACATGGCGTTCCAGGCATAACCCATATCGCCGGGGAGTACTTCAGCCGCCACTTCGCGTAACGCCTGCATGGCCTGGCTGGAGGAATAACCCGGTGCGGGCGAACCCATCACTTCAATGGAGCGAAACAGGTTAAACCGGGTGGTGTATTCCGGGCCAACCACACTCTTCACCGTGAGCAAGGTAGAGAGCGGAACCATCTTCCCTTCTTTATTTTTGACAAAATAATTCTGCAATTCATCGGGACTCTGGCGATATTTACTATCCGCCTGCATGTACACTTTGTACAAACGCCCGAAACGGTTAAAATCATTCACGTACATACCACCCAGAAAAGCACTCAGGGTCGTGTACAGATCATTCAGGGAAACACCAGCCTTCAGCACCTTTTCGGTGTTCACATCGATAAATCGCTGGGGCACAGTGGCCTGGAAGGTGGTAAAAGCCGTTCCAATCTCCGGGCGTTTCTGCGCCGCTTCAATAAACCGGCGGGTATTCTCTGCCAGATATTCCACCGAATTTCCACCCTTATCCTGAATCATAATGCTGAAGCCCGAACCGGTACCCAGTCCCTGAATCGCTGGTGGACCAAACGCTACCGCAACCGCCTTCTTGACTTCCCGGCGCAAATCCTCATTAAGGGCATTAATGATTTCCTTGGCGGTGCGGTCCCGTTCGCTCCAATTTTTAAGCGTAATGAACACCGAGGCGTTGTTGGTGGCCATACTGTTGATCAACAGACTGTAACCGGGAATGGCGGATTGATACTCAACTTCCGGGTAGCGTTCCAGAATTTTCTCCACTTTTTCCACCACCTCCAGCGTGCGTTGCAGAGAGGCAGCGCTGGGCAGCTGAATATTAATCATGAAATACCCCTGATCCTCTTCAGGCACAAAACCGCTGGGTACAAATTTTCCGATGACTACAATAAGTACCGAAACAATGGCAATAAAAATCAATCCACGTTTGATTTTGCGGGAAAGAATAGATGCGAAGCTCAAATATTTTTCGGTAGAGACTTCCACACCCTGGTTAAACTTACCAAAGAATTTTCCCAGAATTCCTTTACCAGGCTGACGTTTGCGCAGTAACAACGAACAGAGGGCGGGACTGAGTGTGAGAGCATTCAGAGAGGAAAACATTACCGACACAGCGATGGTAATAGCAAACTGTTGATAGAGCCGTCCGGTAATTCCGCTAATGTACACCACCGGTACGAACACCGCCACCAGTACCAGCGTGGTGGCAATAACCGGCGCAGTTACATCGCGCATGGCCTGAATGGTTGCTTTGGCGGGTGAAAGTCCCTTTTCGATGTACACCGTCACCGCCTCCACCACCACAATGGCGTCGTCCACCACAATTCCGATGGCTAACACCAAACCCAGCAGCGAAAGGGTATTAATGGAAAATCCCAGAAACGGAAACGCGATGAACGCTGCTACCAGCGAAACGGGAATCGCCATTGTGGGAATCAGCGTGGCGCGCCAATCCTGCAAAAAGATGTACACCACCAGAATCACCAACAGCAGGGCGATGAACAAAGTAACCACAATTTCCTTTAACCCGGCCTGAATGGGACGGGTGGTATCCAGCGAAAGCACGTAATCCATATCGTCGGGGAAATTCTGGGACATTCTGGTCATGGCATCCTTGACGCGTTGAGCCACATCCATGGCGTTGGAACCGGGTGCCTGGTAGATAAAAATCAGCGCACAATCCTGCCCGTTCAGGCGGGTGTATGCTTCGTAGAGTTCGGTTCCCATTTCGATGCGGGCGACGTCTTTCAGGCGAATCTGGGAGCCATCCGGATTGGTGCGCAACACCACATTACCAAACTCTTCCGGTGTTTTCAGGCGGTCCTTCAGGTTGACCGTATAAGTAAATTCCGTTCCTGGCGGTGCCGGTTCCCCGCCAAACTTACCACCCGGCACCAGCCGGTTCTGCTCCTTGAGGGCATTGGCAATTTCGGGAATGGTTAACCCTAACTGCGCCACCCGATCCGGTTTAATCCAGATGCGCATGGCATAATCCTTCACCCCAATTACATCCACCTTGCCCACACCGTAAATCCGTGCCAGCTCATCCATCAGATTAATGCGCGAATAGTTTCCGATGAAATTCCGGTCGTACGTGCCGTTGGGCGAATATACCGCAATCACCAAAAGCGGGAAAGAAAATGTTTTTTCAGTGGTTACACCGTACTGTTTCACTTCCGCTGGAATCTGTGTTACGGTAGAAACCCGATTCTGCACCAGTACCGTATTCATATTGGGATCGGTTCCCAATCGGAAGGAAACCTTGATGCTCATGTAGCCGGAATTAGTGTTGGTGGATTGCATGTAAATCATATTCTCCACACCGTTGATTTTTTGCTCCAGCGGTGTGGCGACGGATTGTTCTACGTTTAGCGCATTGGCGCCCACATAATTGGTATTAATTTCCACCATGGGCGGGGTGAGTGCGGGATATTGTTCCACAGGTAACTGCATCATGGAAACAACTCCCACAATAACCAGCACAATGGCGATTACCATAGCGACAATTGGTCTTCGAACAAAAAATTCACCCATGTTATCTTATTACCTTTTTAATTTGTTCGGTTTATTTGAAAACATCGTATTTTCCCACCGGATTCTCCCGGAGAGTCCCCCCGCAGGAGGTTGCATGTTTCCGCACTACGGTTGCGGTTGTTCGGTACTTTCCGTTTTTGCAACCGGTTTCACGGTCATTCCCGGTTTCAGCATCTGAATGCCTTCCACCACCACCTGTTCACCGGGTTTCAAGCCTTCCAGAACCAGCCATTTATCCTTTACAGTGGGGCCGGTTTTCACCTCCCGGAGCTGAACCACATTGGAATCATTTACCACAAACACCCGGTAAATGCCCTGGAATTCACTCACAGCACGCTGGGGAATAAGAATGCCGTTTTCCACTACATCCACTTCCGCTCGTACTTTGGCATACTGGCCGGGGCGAAGTAACTTACGCGGATTGGGGAAGTAAGCTTCCACCAGGATGGCGCCGGTGGAGGGATCGATGTTGCGGTCCACAAACATAATTCCACCTTTGTAGGGATGTACCGAACCATCAGCCAGAATCAGCTCCAGATTCTGAGTTTTCGCTTCCTGCACTTTTTCCAGGTCCTGCTTGGTCTTTTTCAGATAGGCACGAGCCAGTTTCAGATACTGGGATTCATTCAGAAAGAAATCCACCAGAATGGTATCGATTTTAGAGATGGTGTTTAGCACCACAGGATTGGGCGAACGTCCCACGAAATCGCCCACTTTCGCTTTGGTTTTACCAATGATGCCGGTAATGGGCGCTTTGATGCGGGTGTAGCTTAATTGAATTCGTGCCGCACGGAGATTGGCTTCCGCCGCTTTCACTCCCGCCTGGGCGGCTTCGAATTGTGCCACCGCCGCATCCAGTTCGCTCTGACTCACGGCATTGATTTTTGCCAGAGGGCGAATTCGGTTTAAATCGCTCTGGGCTTTGGCCAGCATGGTTTTTGCCTCAGCCAGCCGACTCATCTGTGCAGCCACTTTTGCTTCAAACGGTTGCGGATCGATTGTATAGAGCAACTGCCCCTTTTTAACCACCGAACCCTGCTTAAAATAAATGCCTTCCAGAAACCCCTCTACCCGGGCGGGAATCCGGATGTCCTTCTGACCGTAAATCTGCCCCACAAATTCCTGATAAATGGGTACTTTTTCCGCCTGGGTGGTCACCACCACCACTTCCGGTGGTGCCAGCACCTCACCGGATTCTCCTCCACAGGAAATCAGGAGTATCCATCCGGCTAAAAAGAATACCACGGAGAACAAATTTCTCATTCCGAGACCTCCAATAAAACAGTGTTCATCATGTTTATCAATTTGAAAATTCTACCAAGGAGTTAAAAGTAGCGGGTTTATGGCAACAAAACTCCTACCCTCAAGATAATAATTCACACATTTCACTAAAGTTAAAGAATTATTTCAGTTCATAAAAACATTTTTTGGAAATTACAGGAAAAATTTTTCCATTTCCGGCAGGAATTTATTCCGAATAGAAGAAATCGCTTGCGGTTCAGTTCATTTTTCGGCAGTGGAGGCATTCTGTTTTAGTTTTCGCTGCAGAAATTCCAGAACACGCGGCCAGAATTCCGGGTGCGTAATGGCGTCGAAATGGCCTTTGCCCGGCACAAACCAGGATTCTACCAGCCCGTTCGGAGCAGCAGCCAGTATTTTGCGTGCCTGAGTAATTGGCACCACCGGATCTTTCTCTCCGTGAATGAGCATCAACGGTGTGCGCAGCCGGGGTATATTGCGAACCGGAGCAATACTGTCGAACCGAAATCCCACTCGCAATTCCACATAGCGAAACAGCAACCACACAAAAGGGATGTAAGGAACATGTTTCTTTTCCAGCTCCATGCGCATAACGTCCAGGGGATGGGCAAATGCTCCCACGCTCACGGCCAGGGCAATACGGGTATCATGCACCGCAGCATAGATGGTTGCTGCTCCACCGATGGAAAAACCAATGACACCCACCGTCTTGCTGCGCTCCGGGTAAGTCTGCTGCACAAAATCAATGGTTGCGGAAATATCCCGGGCAAATTTAAGCATGGTGGAATAGCCATCGTGGTCGCTCTGCCCATGGCTCCGTCCGTCGAAGGTAACCAGATTGTATCCCCGTGGATGCAGTTCTTTGACAAAGGGAAGCATTTTCTCGGAATTCTGGCCCCAACCGTGCACCAGTACCAGCGTCACGGAAGAGGCTTCTCTGGCGGGAATCCACCAGCCATAAAGCTGACGGTCATTTTCGGTGGGAATCCGTGTCTCCCGGAATTCCAGACCAATGTCCGCAGGTGTAGTGCGATTTTTCCGAACCGGATTGGTGTACAGCTTACCCAACAGGCGATTCAATAAAAGCACTGCCATTACCAGAACAACCGCCACAATTACCAGCGCCATACCAGCACCCTTTCTATGATCACCAGGGGCAAAAATTAAACTTTTTCGCCAGCATTTCAAACGGGAGAATAAAATTTCTTTCCGTACAATCCATCTTCCGGTTGCTTTGTTCGCCGAATGGGAAGTATTTTTCATCGGCAAAAAAGAAAGGTGACCGCCATTATTTACCTCTTTTCTCTCGGTCTTTTGCTAATTGCCTTTGGTATGGAGCAATGGATGCTGCAACGGATTCTGCGGAGCGTTCCATTGCGCATTTTAGTGAATGGCACTCGTGGCAAGTCCACCGCCGTGAAAATCATTCATCTTGCACTAAACCGCTCTGGAATTTCCGCCGTAGCTAAAACCACCGGAGACGCACCTTTGATCTACCAGTCCGATGGTAGAACCCGGATGGTGGTTCGTCGCGCACCGGCAGGTATTCGGGAGAATATCTGGTTTTTATTTCGCGTGGCTCAGGAACATCCTCGTGCAGTAATACTGGAATGCAATGCGCTCCAGGCGGAGAATCAGCAGATTCTGGCCAGGCATATCTTTCGCCCCACTCACATTCTACTGACCGGTGCGGAGGTTGACCACCGGGAGGTGATGGGACAAACCCGGGCGGAAATTGCCGCCACACTATCACGTTGCCTTCGTCTGCAGGCTCACATATACCTTCCGGAAACAGAGCAGGAAGTTTTTCTACCCCATATTTCGGCAGAAACGACCGGGTTTCGCCTCTGTCCGACAGTTCCTCCTGCCTATCGACCGGTTCATTTTCCCGGAGAGCTCATCGAAAGCCAGTGGGGTTTGCTCTCTGCACTGCTTGGGGATCTGGGTGTTTCGTCGGTGGAAACCACCCGGGCATTTCGGGAAGTGTGGGAAGGAATTGACCGCAACATTGTCCGGAATTTCCCCGACCAGCAATTTCATCTGATTAACCTGCTCTCGGTAAACGACGCTCCCACCGCCGGGAAGCTGATCAACCATCTGCAAAGTCTGCTACCTATCAGCAACGAACAGGTCGTGCTACTGAACTTGCGTCAGGATCGCCCACTGCGAAGCCAGGACTTTATCCGTCTGGTACAACGCATGTTTCCCGAATCGCAGGTGTGGCTCACCGGCAGCGGACGACATCTGGGAAAACGATTGCTCAACTCATTCTCCGGTAAAGTAGAGGTACTGAACTTCCGGGAAACCGGCCGACGGCTTCGTCAGGGATTTAACCGACCCACCACCCTGTTTGCCCTGGCCAACCATCGCGATGCCGAACATTTTTTACCCGGCACCGATCACACAGAGTAAAGAAAAAACGGAGAGACTTTTTTCCAGCGAACAGAAAAGTGAGCAAATCCCCTTGTGGATTCCTGTATATTGAGATAGCAACAGAGAAAGGCAGGAGATTCGGAAAGGAACCGTTTGAAATTTTTAAACTTAAGCAAAGGACTCATCAATGATTCTTTCCGCTTTTGGACTGGGTATTTTCATCGGATTTTTATTTTTTGAGCTGACCGGCTTAACCGCCGGAGGAATTGTGGTACCCGGATATCTGGCTCTGTTTATTCAGCAACCCGGGCGGATTGGTGTTACTATTCTATTAGCGCTCATCTCTGCAGGATTGGTTTACCTGCTGCAACAGCGGTTGATAATTTTTGGTCGCCGCCGCTTTCTGTTAGCCATTTTGTTCGGATTTGTTCTGCGATTAGGAGCGGATTACCTTCTGTGGTTTCTCCCGGAAACCGGAATGGACCTGCGGGCTATCGGTTACATTATCCCTGGTCTGATGGCCAACGAATTTTTGCGTCAGGGGGTGCTGAAAACATTTGCCGGAATGGCGGTGGTCTCGGCGGTTGTTTTTTTCCTTCTTCAGTTAATTTATTTTTGAATTGCACATAGTTAATATTTGCATCCGCCCCGGGACAATTTCTCCGTTTATTCAACGAAAAGTGGTATTTCAAAAATGAATCTCAGACACCACACCATACGCTATGTAATCGCCACCCTGTTGGCTATTTTTCTGCTCACCATGTACGGTTATTTCCCCACTCGGGAGTTTCATCCCGCCTACCGTGCCATGGTGGAGGCTTCTGCTACCATGCACCGGGCAATTCAGGTAATTCGTGAGGAACGAACACTTCAGGATATCCCCATCCTTTCCGGGCTGGACCCGGCGCGCACCGGGTTCATCGGCACGGAATTCACTCCCATCACCACCACACTGGGAAATTTAGCGGCCAAGCAAACCAGTGCGCAGCCGGATTTTGCCGCCCTTCTGGTACGCTGGCTTTACGAACTCCCTTTGCAGCCCGGCGATGAAGTGGGCATCCAGTGTTCCGGTTCCTTCCCGGCACTCAACATTGCCGCAATCGTAGCCTGCGAAACGCTGGGACTCCAGCCGGTGATTTCCGCTTCGGTGGGTGCCAGCAGTTATGGCGCCAATCTCCCCGGGTTTACTTATCCGGATATGGAACAGATTCTCTTTCGCCGGGGCATCATCCACCACCGCAGTGAGCTGGTTACCCCGGGAGGTAACCAGGACAACGGCTCGTCTTTTTACCACACCGGAATGGAACTGGTTCGCCAGGCCGTTCAACGGAACGGTTACCCTCTGACCGTTCCGAAAGATTTGACCGAAGCCATTCAACGGAAAATCGCTCTGTTCACCCGGCAGCATCGGATTCGCTGTTTCATCAATATCGGGGGAAATCAAACTGCGTTGGGGGAAGGAACGGCGGCAGCGCTTCTCCCCGGGGGAGTGGTTCGACGACACGCTTCCTCCCTCCAACCTAACTCCGGGCTGATTTTTTACTTTCTACGGCGTGGAATTCCGGTTATTCACCTGTTGGACATCCGCGGATTGGCCTCCCGATACGGGCTTCCCATTGCTCCCGGTCGATTTATTCCACCGGGACTTCATCTCCCTTACTTCCGCACCCGGGCTACCCGTCCGCTGGCTATTTTTTCCCTCATGTTACTCGTGCTCATGATGTTCTTCTTAAAAAAGACTCCCTCCTGATTCTCATCTACTGCGTATCCCCGGCAATGGACTTCCATTCGAACAGATCGGGAGTAAACTGACACTGCCGCAACGCTTCCGCTGTTTGGGGAGAGCGCTTTTCGATCAGGCGAGCAATATTCTCCAGACGTTGCCGGGGAAGCACCGGCTGGGAATACACTTCCACACTCACATCTGTTTCTGGATAGCGGTGCAGGTAATCCGTCCGAAACAGAAAATCTCCCAGATACGGATTGGGGTCCAGAACGTCCGCCACCTGGTAACCGCGTTTCTGAAACGCTTCCTCAAACAGGTGACGCACATATCCGTAATGGGTGCAATTCAAGCTAACCAGAATTGGTCGGGTGGTATCGGCAAAGCTTTCCAGCGCTCGATCCACATATTTTTGCACCCGGGCACGTGTTTCCGGACTATCCGGGCCGCGCTCAATGCGACCGGCCAGTCCGGGGCAGGCCTGCGCAATGATGTGGTCTGTCGGAATTCCATCCTGCACCAGCAACTGCTTGTGCTTTCCCTGCTTTACGGTGGTCTTTGTAGCAAAAATAAAAATCTGGGCGTCGGGATACTTCCGGTACGCCTGCTCAATCACCTTTACTCCGGTGCGCACAATACCCACCACCGGAATTTGCGTTTGGCTGGCAAACCGGGTGTACGGATAGAGTACGGAAAGTGTGTTGCATCCAATCAGAATCATATCCGGATGGAACGTCTTCTCCATAGCTTGCAGAGCATTCTCGAAGACGTGCACTTTTTGTTCGGTGGTTTTCATGCGGTTGTAACCGCTTTTTAGGTGCGGTTGAGCGTTGAAAAATACCACCCTGGCGGATTGAAACAGGCCGGATGGCTTCAAGCGCTCCACCACATCCGCAGCAATGGATACCCCGCCCAACCCGGAATCGGTAACTAAAATGGTGGGCGACTTTTTGTGAAAAAAGCGCTCGAACTTTTGCTCATCACTTAACTGAGCGGTACAGGAAAGCTGAACCAGCAATAAAAAGAGCAAAAAAATTCCTCCGCGGCGCCACAGACGACTCCCCTGGCCGATATTCATTGATATCTCCTTTTTCTTTACGTTTGTGCACATCCCTGCCGGTTAATATCCCATGGCCACCCCATCCCGGCGAGAATCCGCCCCACCTCGCAGTTCACCCGTTTCAGAATCAATCAAAATGCCCTGAGCCCCACCAAAATAAGCATCGTAGTTGTCGTGTACTTTAACCCGGTGTCCGCGCTGTTTCAACGTTTCAAGAACGGTTTCCGGAATTCGGCCTTCTGCATGGAGCGTTTTTTTGTAAGCGTGAATTCTGGGTGCTTCGATGGCCTGGTCGATGCCCATACCAAAATCGATGATATTTACCAGAATTTGCGCCAGTGCGCCGATAATGCGTGTTCCGCCTGGCGTACCAATGGTCAGGAATGGGGCATCTCCCTTTAGCACAATGGTTGGTGCGATGCTGCTGACGGGACGCTTCCCCGGCTGGATGGAATTGGGATGTCCGGGACGTTTGTCGAAATCCCGCAAATGGTTGTTGAGCAAAATTCCCGTACCCTCCACCACCACCCCGGAACCAAACCACAAATTAATACTCTGGGTAAGCGCCACCACATTCCCGAGGGAATCCACCACGGAAAGATGGGTGGTATTGCGGGACTCCGGGGCAATCCAGTGCGGAGGCTGATAATCGAAACGGGCATGTTGCATATCAATGCAGGTAAAGAGCGATTCCGCATAGGCTTTGCTGGTAAGTTTTTCCACCGGCACCCGGTAAAATGCGGGATCGCCCATGTTGTACGCTTTATCGGCCAGAACCATCTTCATGGCCTCAGCCAGCAGATGAAGATAATCCGCACTGTTGTGTCCCAGACTGTTCACATTGGTTTGCTCCAGAATATTCAGCAGTTCAACCAGATGGGTGCCCCCTCCGGTGGGAGGAGCCGAAGAAACGATGTGATATCCCCGGTAACTTCCCTGAACGGGTGTCTTCTCCAATGCTCGATACTGTTGCAAATCCGCCATGGTAAGGATGCCACCCAGCGCCTGAACCTGCCGGACTATTTCCCGCGCCAGATGCCCGCGGTAAAAAGCAGTTGCGCCACTATCCGAGAGAAGTCGGTAGGTTGCTGCCAGGTCGGGATTTTTCAACACATTTCCGGCCATGAGGGGTAAACCGTTGTCCAGATAGATGGCCGCCGTTGCGGGAAACATCTGAATAATTTCGTATTTCTGCATGATGATGTCAGAAAGTTTGGCACTGACCGGAAATCCCTCTTCGGCATAGCGGATGGCCGGTTGCAGAACCCGACTCAGGGGCAGGGTACCATACTTCTCCAGCGCCAGCGTCAACCCGGCAACTGTTCCGGGTACACCGATAGACATGGGACCGTGGTGAGTCAAGCTGTCGAAACTCTCGCTGGTTCGGTAGTACAAATCCGCTGTTGCTTTTTGCGGTGCCACTTCACGATAGTCAATGGTGACCGTTCGCCCGTCTGCTGTTCGAATCACCATAAAACCGCCGCCGCCTATCCCCGAGGCGTTGGGTTCCACCACTCCCAGAGCGAATGCGGTGGCAACGGCCGCATCCACAGCATTGCCGCCCTGCTGCAATATTTCCAGTCCGGCCCGGGAAGCCAGCGGATGCGCACTGGCGACCATTCCGTGCGAAGCCACCACATCCTGAGCGTTTCCCGCACCGGTCAGCAGAACAAACCCACAAAAAAGTGCGGCGACAAGCACCAGCACCGGTCGAATTCGAGAGATGTTTCGCATGGTTTTTCCACCCTTCGCTATTTCTCGCAAATCATCGCAGCCACCGGAACCTGGAACTTCCCGACTGACAATTATCTTCCCGGAAAAAAGAAAACGGACATCAGATTGCCCGACAGCACCATTTTCGGCTCCGGCAATTGGCCAAATCTATTTCAACAGCACCACCCTGGTTATGTGCATGGAGCGAGATGGCATGGTATTCGCGGTTCCCGGCACCTTCAACCGGACCAGATACACCCCGGAGGGGAAACCACCTGCTTTCCACCGCACCCGATGCGTGCCGGGACTCACCGAACCGGACAACAAAGTGGCAACACACTGCCCTAAAATGTTAAACACAGCCAGCTCGACTCGCTGGCGAACCGGTACGGTAAACTCCACCACCGTTTCCGCATTAAACGGATTGGGGTAACTGCCCACAATCCGAAAATCGCCGGGGGCGGTTTCGGAAACGGGAGAAGTGATGGTAGAAATCCACCCCAGCACCTGCTGAATCTTTCCGTAAGCATAATTCGCCAGCTGATATTCCACGATGCGCATCTCCGTGGAGGAGGGCATTTGAGACCGCCACAGGGCTAACACAGAGTCGGTAACTGCCAGAATTGAATCTTCTGCGGGAAAAGTCTGGCTCCAGATGCCTGTTCCATCATCGTCTCGCAACTTAAAACTATTCAAATAGTGTTTGTCATAATAAAAATCGAATACATGGGAGCGAATCAGATTGGCGACATCGCACAGAGGAGCAGTGGGGCTTCCGTTCGCCACCGGTGGTGTGGTACCCACCGGCCAGTAGGGAACGAATATGCCCATCGCCGGTTGCCCCAGATGGGTGTACATGGTGGATAATCGAGGTGACTCGCCCGGCAACACACCCTGAATCACTGCAGCAGAGACGGACGACCAGCGGCAAATACTGTAACTGGCATCGATGTAACCGTAGGGGTAACCGCCCGCCCAGTAACCATGGTAGGGAATGGGAATGGGATTGGAACTGCTGTCGGAAAAATCGCGCATCTGGTAGCGCAGCACCGATCGGTAGTTCAAAGAGTCGCCGCTCCAGAAAGTGTGAATCAAATTGTTGGAACGGATGTACCGCTCGATACCACTGGTTCCTCCGCCATTCAGGGCAAAATTCGTCCGTACGATATAGCCTTCCGGTGCCTGGGTGCTGTCCGTGGCATCGAATTTCCAGTACACATATCCTGCCGTCTCGAAAATAGCCGCTGCGCCAGTGGAATCGATGACGCCGAAATTGGCCCGGGTTTTCCGACCGGTGACGTTGGTGCTGTCCAGCAAATGCTCAAAATCAGCCACAGAGGCACAGGTACCCAGAGCAACCTTCATTAACAACCCGTTGGTCATTCCGGAAGAGGCTGCCGGCAAATCCCCTGCGTAAGAGTTCACAATGGCAAAACCTTTTTCGTTAACCCCCATCCAGGCATACGACCCACCGGCATTGACCACTTCAACAAAACCATATCGGTAGGAGGTGTTAAACACCACTTCGTTGTTGGGTTTGTCGCTGTTGTCGCGGGTTTTCCAGAGCAACGGACGGCCATCGCTGGTTGCCATTCCCGAAGCCACTCCGATGGTACACGCTTCGCCATCATCCTGCGCCGGTGAACTCCACACTAATGCAATCACCAGCCACACAACCCAACAGATTCTCCAACTTCCGGGTAGCATTCCCTTTTTCCTCTTCACACTCAGCCCTTTCCTGCTTACTCCATTCTTTTTTTATTACGGGACATACACCACTTTTTTCACCCGCATCGCACCGCTGCACCGATATTCCACAAAATAAATCCCGGCTCCAGCACGGGGTAAAATGGCGGAAAAAGGCAGTTCGAGCTCATGCCAGCCTGGTGATTGAGGTGCAAGCTGTTTCTCCCAGCGCAATCGTCCCGACACGTCGTAGATGCGAAATTGCGGGGAATCCCCCCGGGTAATTCGGTAACGCAGTCGTAAACTTCCGTTAAACGGGTTGGGATACAGATGCAACAACACCGTGCTTTGCGATATTTCCGTCCGGGGCTTCTGTACACCGAGCAGCTGGTAAATATGGTCGTACTCCTGTTTGGCAAACATCTGAATCCGATAACTCCAGAACAACATGGAATCCGCTGCTTGCTGAGCAGGGAGGCTACGCCAGACCGGGAGTTGCTGCTCATAATTGTGGAAGAGGCTATCTTCCAGGGGAAACGTGTAGGAACGGATATCCACCAAACGATAGGTATCTGCCCAGTGGTCGCCGTAGCGTCCGTTGGCGTAACTGTACACCAATTGGCGCATCCGGTCGGTGGAACCGGCCATACCTCCGTCTCCGGCGGTTGGCCGCACAAAAGCAAACGTCACCGGTACATTGGGGAAGAAGGGTAGCACAATAGAAAGGGACGGTTCTCCCATCGCCAGCCACATTGTTGATTCAATCAGCGGATTGTCCCCCGGCTTGCACCCGCGAATCACTGCTCCGGCCACCGTTTTGTAGCGCGAGATTACCGGATTGGTCAGGTACTGCCCCACCGGCATCATATTCTCAATTGCCTGAGTCTCCGAAAAATCCTGCATGATTTCTTCCACAAAATAGCGATAATCCATCACTCCGTTGGGTGCCAGGCTAAACAGTTCCGCCACCCGTCCTTCTCGCTGCGGGGAGGTGGAGCCGGATGCGGGTGGCCCGGCATTGGGATGAAACTTGGCGGTGTTGGCCATGGTGGCGGCACTGTCCACCACCATAAGTTCCACGTATGTGAATCCATCCACTTCGAACAGAGATCCGGCTCCGGTGGAATCGATAACACCGATGTGGGCATGCACGCGCCGCGCACCGTTGGTGCTATCCAGCATATTGCGAAAATCCTGAATGGTCGCGCAATACTTCAACGCGTGCATAATCAGCTCGCCATTGTTCATCCCTACCCCGGCACCCTGCAAATTTTCGCTATCGGTATTGCCAATACCAAATCCCGCCGTGTTAATCCCCATTCGAGCCTGGGTGTGTCCGTGGGAATAGGTGTTGTGATACACAAAGCTGTACTCTCCGGCGAGTCCCAGATAGAAGATGACATCCGGCGGCCAGGCGTCAGTGCGATCCCGATTTTTAAACAGCAGCGGCCGACCATCCACCGTGCAGCTTCCGGTGGCCACCCCAATGGTGGAAGCCGACAGAAGGGAAAACCCCATCAGGAGAGCAAGAGCAGTGAGCAGTCTTTTCATCTTGCCTCACACTCTATTTCTGAAACACCTGTTTCAATTCTTGCTGAACATCCTGCAATTCATCAGGCAAATGAATGGGGATCTTTTTTTCCTGAGCAATTCGGGAAAAGAACCCGTCGTAATCCCCTTCTTTTACCACAATCAGCAGATTGGCATGGCGGGCAACATAGTCGCTAAAATAATCGGACAACTTTCCACGCCGTGCTTTGCCCCCTACATGAATGGCCACGATGGGAATACGATCCTGCTCTGCCCTGGCCACTAATTGTTTCACCCGATTCAACTCCTGTTCCTTATCGATGCGGGCAGCGCCCAACCCTTTGCTGCTGCCACCGGCTACCAGAATCAGAGTTTTCACCTCTTTCAGCATGTCCGGTTGCGCCATTTTATCGAACTGATAGGCAATACCCGCACGTTCTGCTAACAGTTTCACCATCAGCACATCGGAGCTCTGCCCGGCGCTGGTAATTAGCACCGGATCGCTGGCGTGAAATTCAGAAGCAGTTTTTTCTGCCGCCATAGCGCTCAGCACCATCAACATCAGCAAAGACACCATAAGCTGTCTCATTCCAAACCTCCGGTTTTTTTATTCATCCGTCAATAGTGATTTCCAAACCACACTTCAGCCGGAACGAAAATTCCTTTCCACACCTTGCACACAATCCCAATCCGGGCAGCTCCGGCTAAAAATACTCCCGCAGTCCCTTTGCCATCAGCATCTGATAGGAGGGAATTCCGTCCAGTTGTACAGCCCGGTCGGGATAATGACGGGAGAAAACTTCCACAATTTTAGCAAATGCTTCCAGATGCCGCCCCACCCGCAACTTCAGAGGCAGACCGGTGGAATCGTAAGGCACACTCAGAATTCCCAGGCGGGCAGCTTTCAGGTACATGCGATCCCAGCCGGTTAATATCAAGCGGGCATCGGTGCGACCCCGCAAACGCCCCTGAATGGGATTAGCCGTTTCCATCAGGATGGGTTTTGCCCCGGTGAAATTTTCCCATTCCCGATGACTCAATCCGCGAAAATTGTAGGGAGACGGCTCCAGGGAATAGTGTAGATTTTCGAAAGCCAGTTCCAGCACCGCTTCGGTAGCAATATCCTGACTGCTCTCGGTGGCAACAATGGCGTTCACCACCGGATATTCCGGAGATGCTTCATGTAAATCGAAAGCCAGGTCGATTTTTTCTCCTTTAATAAATTGCACAATGGCATAAGCGATTTGCTCGGTAAGGGAGCCATCCGGTTTACCGGGATAGGAGCGATTCAGGTTGCGTGTTTCGCTGCCAGCCAGTTCCTGACCGGACGGGTAGTGCAGGTATATATCCGGATCGGGCCACTGGTCAATGGGATTGGTGAAGCGGGAACCGAAGCGGAACGTGCGGGGACCATTCTTCCCGGGAATGGTAAAATATTCCGGGGAAGCCTCCTGCGGTTCGGTATGAGTGAATGCGCTGCTGTTTGCCCGGGGAATTACATACACACTGCCAGTTCGTACCTGTAAATTTTCCACTAACAGCGCCGCAGCCACAAATCCGGCCGGTTCATTAGGATGGGTTCCCCCCAGAACCAGAATTTTGCCACCCGATTGGCCGGATTCAAAACAATAAATTTCCGCGTCTCCCCGGGTTCCCGCCAGCGGGGCATGGAAATCGTGCAGATGCAGAATGCGCGTGAGAGCCG
Source organism: uncultured Calditrichaceae bacterium (assembly GCA_964495805.1). GTDB lineage: Bacteria > Calditrichota > Calditrichia > RBG-13-44-9 > RBG-13-44-9 > JALXCH01. The sequence continues at coordinate 53,094 of CAZBWV010000051.1, read as the reverse complement.
GGGATGGATGAAGCATTTCCGGTTGCCACATCCTGCGGAAATCCCGTGCCACCAGCACCATCACCCCAACCACCGCAAGCAGAAAAAGAAGGCTGATTCCTGCCTCATGGAAAACTTTTGGTTTCACCCTATCTTTCCGTTTTTTATGATTCATTTTTTGCGCATCCATTCCGGGATATCTTTCACAGGGTCATTTTTTACCACATAAAAGGGCGGAGAATGCCGAATTGTTTCACTTTATCATGAGCAGCCGCAGGATAAACGGAATGCAAGCCACAGCCGCGGTGAGTTGCATGCTTTTTTTCTTCTCCCGAAACACCGCCCGCACAAATAGTACAATAAAAAAAAGAAGAATTCCCTGATAAATCATTGTCAACATGGTTGCACCCGGATTATTTGTTAAAGTCAGATTACAGGATTCTGGCCAGCGCATTGGCAAAAACAATCATTCCAATACCCCACACAGCGGTAAGGACGGCTGGCAGGATGGTGTACTTCAGCACTTTGAAATAATTTTTTTCGCCCACCACCTGAGCGGCAAAAATACCCGCCAGAGCAGTAGGAGGCATTAAATCTCCTAAACCGGAGATGAGCGAAAGCGCTGACCCGACGATGATTTCGTTCTTACCCAGAAACGCCAGCAGAAACGGCACTCCTAAAACCGAAGCCGACCCGTAAGCGGAAATGGCTCCGAAAAGTGGCATCATGGTGGAAATGCCCAGGTATCGCCATAGGGAGGGCAAACTCAGACTGGCCATCACCAGCAAACCGCGCACACCGGTCAGGGTCATAATCTGAATGAACATTCCGATGCCCAACAAAATCCCGATTACTGGCAATCCCTGGTGAAGCGAATCGGTGGCCACCGAGAAGAAACGAAATTTCTTTCCGGTAAAAACCCCTACCCCGCTTCCAATGAGAAAAATAAGCGGAATTCCCGGATTGGGGAAAATTCCCGGAAACACCCGAATGCCCACCAGTAGCAGAATAACCAGAACCAGCGGGAAATGCAACCACACCGTTCCCGCCTGTTGGTCTTCCTTCCGAAGCGCGGCAAGTACCCGTTCCATGTTTGCCCGACGAACATGGGAGTAACCCAGCGCCAGATTGACCACAATAGCCAGCGGAAATGTTGCCACAATTAAGGGAAGGTCGAAACCGATGTAAGGCATGTCCACACCGCCGCCAATAATCATAGCCGGAACATTTATGGGCGGAGCAATCATCCCGTAAATGGCGCTCATGGCAATCATGGCAGCCACTTTGAGCCGGGGGATTTCCAGCCGAATGAGCGCAGGTGCTACAATGGCACCCGTGGTCAGTACCGTGGCAGTGGAAAGACCGGTAATCATTCCGGGAAACATGATAAACAGCGTGATGGACACAATCAGCCAGAGGGGATAGCGATGAAGCTTCAGCAGAATAAGCCGACTCAGATTTTCCAGCGAACCCGAGCGTCGAAGCACCTCCATGAACACCATGGCGGTGGCAATAATTAAAATGGGGTCGAGATATGCGAAAGTTCCTTCCACCAGGTGACGCAGGGGAAAACCCACTCCCCCCACCAGTGCACCAATGACGGAGGCAGCCATCAGCGAAACACCAATGGGCCATTTCAACCACATGGCCGCCAGAATAAAAGAGAGCGTCATCACCACAAAAACAACCACTTCCATTTGCACCCTGCGGCCTCCTGCAATTTAAAAGTGGGCATCTTTTCCCCGCAATCAACTTCCCGGGGTAAGCGAAACAACAGCACTAATTATCAATCACCTTCTTCTCCAAACACCGTTGCAAGCTGTTCAAACAGGAATGTCCAAAACACGAAATGCACAAACCCGGAATCTTCGGAGGAGAGGAGGTTATCCGGTAGAGATTGTTTTTCAGCGATTTGCCATCTTAAGAAGTTACCAGATCATCCGTTTTTTATGCCAATTCAATATAAAATATGGGAACGGAAAAAATCAACTATTATCTTTTCTGAAACAATATTTTCAGGTAGAAACTCCGTTGTTTCAGTTATGTTAACGATAAACATCGATTTAATTTAATAAATTAGGACATTTTAACTCCCCCGAAAACAATACATTACAGTTTTTTGTTGAAAATATTTGTTTCAATTATCGATTAAATTTGAAAAATATGTTGCAAATAGGGGTTGACATTTTTGGTTGGTTTTATTATACTCTCAGTGAATGGGAACAAACACTGGAAAATGACTTTTGACTTGTGAAAATACTACTTTAATCCACTCTCGAATCGATCCATCCTCCACCTCTCCACAGGCATGGTAGCGACCCGTTCCCTCTGTTGTTGAATGCTTACCTGAGATGCGCATAATCTGTTTTTTTGAGTAAATGCGATACCATTAAATCTCACATCAACTAAAATAAGGGGTCAGCTATGCATACCAAAGTTACCAGCCTCATTTTATTTGTTCTTTTATTCGCCATGGGTTCCACCGTGCTGGCACAGGGCCCGGTTCCGATTGTCACCCCCACGTATATCGACTCGGCGGTGTACAACGGTATTTACCGGGGCCATCAATCGCAGATTTTCTGCGAACCTACTACCGGCAATCTCATTGTTGCCTGGTACCGTTACTATAGTGGTCAGCCAAATCCGCGCCGAATTACCGCAGCGGTATCCACCGACGGGGGTCAGACCTGGACGATCTACGAAAACATCAATCAGGGAGTGGGTACGGAAATGAACGCCCGTTACGCTTCGGTTTGGGGAACCACCACCACTCCGCTCATCGTGTATGCCGACCGCAATCCGGAGGGCCCGGATCAGGATAGCCGTCCCGTGCTGGCCTACGACGTATTGGGATGGGGAGGCGGTTTATTCGACAACATCATGATCGACAACTCCGGTTCAGCGGACACGGTGCTGTACAGCCGGTACAACTCCATTTCTGTGGCACCGGACAATCCCAATTTAATGGCAGTTGGCTCCTATCACAATGCTGCTCCGGGCGAAGGCCTGTATTGCTACATCTCCACGGACGGTGGATTCAACTGGAGTGCACCGCACGTGGTCGCATCGGCGGTTCCCGCAGACAGTGGTGCCCCCAACTGGGTGCATGACCTTTCCTCTTCCGGTCTGGGAGTTACCTGCGGCCCCAACAATGAATTAATGGCTGTAGGACTGGCCAAAATTCAAAAAGATGATATGTGGCGCCTCATCTACTCCCATTCCAGCGATGGGGGACAAACCTGGAGCGCTATCTCTGGCATTCCGGGAAGCGAATCGCTCACCTTCCAGAACAGCGACGTGTACCGCAACTTCAGCAACCCCATTCTGGATAATGCCGGAAATTGGCACATCTTCGGTCTGGGCTTCGACACTACTCTGGCGCACACCTCCAGCGGTGTTCCCGGAGACCAGCCTTACCGCGCTTACGACCTGCGCTTTGACGGAACTACCTGGAGCATCAACGAATTTGTGCTACCGCAATTGCTGGTAAACGGTCTGGCTGCCTGGGGCGACCTACCACCCGATCTGGAACGTCATCCCATGAACGATCCGGCCATCGGACCGGACGGTACGCTGTACTACTGCTACTCCGATGTGGTGGATACCACCGGCTCCCATGGAGACCCCAAGCTGTTTAATTTCAACATGTTCATCGTCTTCTCCGAAGATAACGGCGACACCTGGCAGGGACCGGTTTCCGTGCTCGATCACTGGGTCGGACAATCCCCCAACGGCATGGCACGTATCGCTACGGACAAATTGCATATTGTGTACCGCAAAGAGTGCGATCCCCACACCGACCAGCTTTACTACATGGGAGTCCCCACCGACACCGTCAAAAGCATTGTGGGCATTCAACCACCGCTCACCCGAATCATGCCGGAAAAATTCAACCTGCATCAGAATTACCCCAATCCTTTCAACCCCACCACCACCATCCGCTTCGATCTGACCCGGGACGCTCACGTGACGCTTACCATCTACAACGCACTGGGACAGGAAATCACCACTCTGGTAAACCAGCGCATGACCGCCGGATTTAAAGCGGTGGTATGGGATGCCAGCCAGATGCCTTCGGGAACTTACTTCTACACCCTGAAAGCGGGAGATTTTACCGCAACTCGAAAAATGCTGCTGGTGAAATAGTGCTACCGTCGGGGAACTCCTTTTGCAAAGGGGTTCCCCGATTTCTCTGATTTAATTGAACAAAAAAGCGAATTTATTGCAGGAGTCCATTTTATGTACCGCAAAAAACCGCTCACCTTATCTTTCGTCGTACTGTTTTTTCTCCTGTATAGCTTCGGACTGGCCGGTACCACCGGTAAAATTCGCGGAGTGGTGAAGGACGCGGACACCGGCGAACCCCTGCCGGGGGTGAATGTGGTTCTGAAGGGAACGAACTTAGGTGCCGCTACGGATATGGACGGATACTTCATCATCCTGAATATTCCCCCGGGAACCTACGATGTGGAAGCTTCCATGATCGGGTACCAGAAGATGGTGAAAACCGGTGTACCGGTACGCACCGACCTGGCCACTGAGGTCAACTTCCGGCTCAAGGTTCAGGCCATCGAAGGCGAAGCCGTGGAAGTGGTGGCCAAACGTCCCATGATTAACAAGGACGAGACCAATAAAACGGTGATCATGGATTTTACCACGTTCACCGATATGCCCATTCAGGATTTTGACGAAGCGGTAGCAGCTCAGGCCGGTGTGGTTCGGGACGAATCCGGTGACCTGCATTTACGCGGTGGTCGGGCCGGCGAAATCGCTTACATGATCGACGGGGTGCTGGTGCAGGATCCCTTCTACAAAAGCGGGGGCGCCAGCATTATGCTGGATAAATATGTGATTCAGGAATTACAAATGCTTACCGGTGCTTATGGCGCCGAATACGGCCAGGCCATGTCCGGTGTGATTAACATCGTCACCCGCGACGGATCGTTTACCAAATATAGCGGACGCCTGGAATACGAATCCCACTGGCTGGAGGATTCTCCCTACCGCAAAGTGGACTGGATGCTCTCCTCGGACCTGGTGGACGTGCCTCCGGGAAAAGAAAACGAGTACCGCGACGCATTGCGCTGGTATCGCGTGGACGACACCTCTTTCTCCACCACCCCTACCCCCATCGATAGTATCGGTGTGTCCCAGTATAAAGTACCCAAATTCGAATCCATTCCCACGGTCGGTAAACTACCCACCCTGTTTGGTTCCCCGTTGTACGGATTGTTCACCGGAAACCTATCCGGCCCAATTCCGTTCATCAAAAATCTTTCCTTTTTTGTAGCGGGACGCTATTCCAACTATTACAGTCATTTACCTTTCGGGTACGATGCCCGGCGGGAATTGAACGCCAAACTCAATTACCAGCATCGCTGGTTTAAAATGAAATTTTCCTATCAGCAAAGCCGTCGCTATTACAAACCGTACAGCCACCGCTGGAAGTACCGTCCCTGGGCACTGGAAGATCGCCAGAGCATCATCGATCGTTACATGGTGGAATTCATCCACACCATCAGTGCCAAAACCTTCTACAATTTGCGCATCTCTCGCTATTACCACCGCTATTATCGCTTTAATCCGAACCGGAAATTTAAAATCAGTGATTTACCCCCGGAAATTTACAACGATGCGGCCAGGCTGGATTCCATGCTCAATCTGTACTCGGACTGGGAACGCAGTTCCAGTAATTCGGACGGATTTTACGTTCAGGGAGACCGGGGACGCTACGAGGACAATCGGGTAACCACCTATTCCGTGCGTTTTGACCTGGTGAGCCAGGTGAGCAAGCGGCACGAGATAAAAACCGGCTTGCTGTACAAATACCACGATGTCTGGCGCGACCGATGGCGCTACCCGTGGCCCGGTTCGGCCCACTACATCGAAATTTTTGAGCGATATCCGGTGGAATTTGCCGCTTACGCGCAGGACAAAATGGAGTATGATCGCTTTGTGCTCAATTTCGGGCTGCGCTACGAATATTTCGATCCCCGAGCAACCATGTGGGAGGACATTTACACCCCCGGCTATCTGGATTCCACCGGTCAATGGATTCCCGCGCCGGAAGAACCGGCTCCCGCTCAGCAACACATCAGTCCCCGGCTGGGTATTGCTTATCCGGTCACCCAGCATCTGGTGTTTTACACCTCTTATGGACATTACTACGAAGTTCCCAGTTTCTACAATATGTACAAACATCACGATGTTACCACCGGTGGTAGTCCGCTGCTGGGAAATCCCAAAATCAAAAGCCAGAAAACGGTTCAATACGAATTTGGCATCAAACTTCAACTGGCGCAAAATTGGGCTTTTGATGTAAACGCTTACTTCAAAGATATCACCTACCTGGCCGGAAGCACTTACCGGCTGGTTTTCCCGTACAATTTTACCGTGTTCGACAACAGCGACTACGCCAGTGTGAAAGGGATCGATTTTACGCTGGAACGAAAGACCGGACGATTTTTTACGGCCATGTTTAATTACTCACTCTCCGTTGCCCGCGGGAATGAGTCGTCCGCTTCGGACGGGTACAATTATTACCGCGGTGTGGATGTGACCCTGCGCCCCAACCGGGAATACTACCTGGACTTCGACCGGCGACACACGATTTCGCTAAACGCCATCGTGAAAACCCCTCGAAATTACGGCACCGAATGGATGGGCTTCCGACCATTTGCCCGCTGGCATTTCAACCTCCTGGTGCAGGTGGCCAGCGGTTTACCATACACCCCCTTCGTGGAAGAACAAACGGAAAATGTGTTTCTGGAACGCAACACCGGTCGTAAGCCCTGGTTTGCTCAGGTGGACCTGCGGGTGCAAAAGCGCATCGGCATCTGGGAAAACGTTGATGTGGTGGGATTCCTGGTGGTAAAAAATCTGTTTAACCGATTGAACCAGAATTACGTGTGGTCTCGTACCGGAAAAGCCTGGGATGCCGGTCCCACCAGTTCCTACAGTCAGGATCGCATTCACAATCCGGGAAATGTGGGAATTCCCCGATTAACCTCTGTGGGAATTCGATTCCTTTTTTAACCGAACCCGAATGCCCAATTAAATGAAGTTAATAGATTGGTAAAGGAGACAACCTGTGAAACGAAGTGTTTTAATTCTGATTATCATCTGGCTGATTTCCTCGCTGGTGGCAGCCGAACATCCGGATCGGGAGAAGGATGAGGGCTCCGGCACAATCCTGAAACCAGGGGCTCAGGGTCCGGATATCGGTTACGCCATTATGAACAAGGGAGAACTGCTGAATTGCTATATGAACTTCGGCCAGATTACCGATTCGTATTTTCAAACCGAATTTTTTGACTTCATGTGGCCGAAGAGCAAAGGGGCCATTGCCTCGGACGACAATGCTGTGGACGACTTCTCCTTTCTGTTCGCCCGTAAAGGCAATGTCATCGACGGATATACCGCTTACCGGCAGGAGGACTGGAGTCCTGTGCCGGGGAGTTGGGGTTACTACCATGCCAAGGATCAGCCGGAGGAGCTAAAACATCAGGGCTATCCTCATCTTGCGGTAAGCGATGTTCCTGAAACCTGGCCGACCGGCTACTTCGACGACCAGGGAAATTGGGTGGAGACACCCGGCGAACACCACTGGCCGGGCGATTTTCGTCTGGACATTAATCCCCAATCCCCCAATTACGGGCAACCGGTACCGGGCGAATTTTCCGCCGACCGCGTTACCTTTAGCATGTTAGATGACCACACCAACCTTCAGCACCCACCGCTGGGAATCCAGTTGCGTGTGCAAAATTTTGAATACGGACGTCCCTATGCAGCCGATTTTCACTTCTACGAAGTCACCATCACCAACACCACGGATTCCACCCTGGATAGCTGCTGGTGGGGCTACTACATGGACATCGACTACGGGGAATACGAGGACGAAGCTTACTTTACTTACAGCACCGGCCTGAATCCCGGTCCCTGGGACGTGATTTACGAGCTGGATCCGGAGATTACCGACCCCAATGAGTTCGAGCGCGGGGTGTTCGGGGTAGCCTTTCTGAAAACCCCCAAAGATATGGGAATTACCGACACGCATTACTTTCTGGATACCGGCCCCACCTCCGACGAACAGCTATTCCCCATTATCACCAGCAATCCCAACGATCCCAACATCGCCCCCATGCGCAACGACTTTTTCCATGGCAGCGATGTACGCATGGACGACTACACCCTTACCCAGGGAGCCATGGGGTTCGACTGGGTAAACATTGTAGCCACCGGGCCGTTCGATCTGGCACCGGGGGAATCGGTTAAATCTGTGATTGTGGTGTGTGGCGGCGAAAACGTGGACGATTTTAAAGCCAACATCGAAATGGCCAAAAGCATGTACCTGAAGAATTACCAGGGTCCCAGCGGACCCAAACCCCCAAAACTGTATGCCGTTCCCGGAGATATGAAAGTTACTCTGTACTGGACGGACGATCCGGAACATGTGGCCGATCCCTTTACCGGCGAGTACGATTTTGAGGGCTACAAAATTTACCGGAGCACAGATGACGGCCAGACCTGGGGCGAACCCATTTACGATGGCAGCGGAGGATTGGTGGGCTACCTGCCCATTGCAACCTTCGATTTGAAAGACAACATCATGGGCCTGGATCCGTTGAATGCGAACTTCTACCTGGGCAACGATTCCGGTATCCGGCACAGCTTTGTGGATACCGATGTGAAAAACGGGATCATCTACACCTATACCATCACTGCCTACGACAAGGGCGATCCTGCCAACAATATCCAGGCTTTCGAGTCATCCAAAGGTTCCAAGGAAACGGAAGATAATTTTGTGAAGGTGATGCCCCAGCCCAGACCACTGGGATTTGTACCACCGGAAGCCTCGTACGAGCACACCGAAGGACACGGAAAGGGCAGTCTGGATATTCGCATCGTCGATCCCGATGCTTTGACCGACCACGTGTACCGCATCACCTTTCCGGATAGTCCCGGCGTCCATTTTGATGTGTCAGACGCCACCACCGGCGAAGTGAAGTTAACCAACTATCCCATCAACACCGACGAGATGCCTGTGGTGGACGGCTTTAGCGTGCGGGTAAACGGGGATGAGGAAAATGGCGGTATTGTTTCCATTACCGACGAATTCGGTCGCAACGTGTGGGGTGCCGAACACACCGACACCACCGGGTCCTGGTACGTGGAAGGAATTTCCAAATGGGGCAATTTCGATGCGAAGACTTCCGACTACGAAATTCGCTTTACCGCCCGGGGTTCCAAAGTGGGAACCCGACTCTCGCCCACTGTGACGGTTACCGAAACGGTTCCTTTCGAGGTGTGGAATGTGACCTACAATCAGGAAGTAACTGCCATTGTGTTAGATGACGGTGACCTGGAATACGACGAGGACGAACCCATTTATATTGTCAACGTTCCCTACCCGGATGTGGAGATTGGCGAAACGTACTCCCTGAACATTATCGATGAAGTGCCCTATCAAATTACCGTCAAGAATGCTCCTCAGGACAGTTTGAATAAACCACCCATCGAGGGGCAACTGGTTCACGTCACCACCAGGCGAACCCATACCCCCTCGGACGTGTACACTCTGCGGTTTAACGGTTACTCGTACCGCAGCGTTTCCGAGTCCGAGCTGAGCGAGATTCGGGTGGTTCCCAATCCGTATGTGGTCAATGCTGCATGGGAGCGCGCTAAAAACGTGCGTCGAATTGAATTCATGTACCTGCCTCCCAGATGCACCATTTACATCTACACACTGCGGGGGGAACTGGTGAACGTTCTGGAGCACGATAGCGATTCCGGCACTCTGGATTGGAATCTGACTTCCCGGTCCAAACAGGACCTGGCCTTCGGGGTGTACGTGTACGTGGTTAAAACTCCGGACGGAAAACAACATGTTGGCAAATTCGCTCTAATTAAATAGTAATGGGAGCAAACGAATGAAACGATTGACAATCATCATTACACTCATCCTTTTTCTTGTTTTTCAGGGACTGGCCTTCAATAAAGTGGGTACCACCGCAGCACAATTTTTAAAGATTGAGGTAGGTGCCCGCGCGCTGGGAATGGGTGGCTGTTTTGGCGCCATTGCCAACGATGCCAGCGCACTGTACTGGAATCCCGCCGGCATCGCCCAGCTGGACTTTTACGAGGTTACCTTTACCCACACCCGCTGGATTGCCGATATTTCCACCGGTTTTGTGGGAGCAGCGGTGCCGCTGGGCGGAACCAACGCCATTGGCATTCAGGTTAAGTACCTGACCATGGATGAGATGGAGCAAACCACCATCGACCAGCCCAAAGGAACCGGACTTACCTTTGCCGCACAGGATTTTGCTCTGGGGGTGACCTATGCCCGGGCTATGACCAATTTTGTGCACTTTGGCATTACCGCCAAAATGATTCACCAGCAAATCTGGAACGAAAAAGCCACCGGTTATGCCATCGACCTGGGGTTGATGCTCAACACCGGCATCCGAGGAATTAAGTTGGGGATGATTATGACCAACTTCGGTACGGATATGAAGCTGGACGGGCGCGACCTGATCCGTGGCTACGACCAGATGCCGGACAGCAAGCTCAATCCCGATACAGAAGCCAAACTGAGCACCGAAGCCTGGCCGCTGCCTACCAATCTGCGCATCTCCATCGCTTCGGACATCATTGGCGGCGCGGAATCCTTGATGCAGAGCAGCAAAACCCGACTTACCGCCATCGCCGAGCTCATGCATCCCAACGACAATCCGGAACACTACAACTTCGGGATGGAGTTTGCTTATAACGAGATGTTTTTCCTGCGCGGCGGATATCGCGGCAATACCGATGAGGAAGGGCTGACAGCCGGAGCAGGACTCCGTTTGCCCCTTTCGGCACGCACCCGCGTGGTCATCGATTTCGCCTATGCCGATTTCGGCATTTTCAACAATGTGCAGCACTTTACCGTGGGAATCCAATTCTAAGACCAGCAACCGTCAGGGAGAAAGCACTTTTCCCCTGGCGGTTCCCTCAAGGACTGGAGACAACTTTGAGGAAAACAAATTTTATTCGAAAAAAATAGTTTTTAAATTCCACTTCAAAAAAAACCATGCAGAACATTAAAATCGATCTCGAGGACTTAAAGAAACGAATTCGCAGCCGAATTCCCCAGCTCACCCGATCTCAAAAAATCATTGCCAATTACATAGTGGAAAACCCCAAAAAATTCGCCTTATGTTCTGTCCGGGAGCTGGAGGAGGAGCTGCACACCAGTAAATCCACCATCGTGCGATTGGCTCAGGCACTGGGTTACGAAGGTTTTGCCGAATTGAAGGCAGAATTTCTCAAATCCATTCGCAACAGCCTGGACCCCATTTACCGCTACAAATCCCATCTGGAAAATTTTGAGGACATCGAAAACACGCTGGAATTTATTGCTCAGGAAACGGTGGAAAACATTCAGCGAACCCTGGAGCTGAACGACCCTCATCAGTTGCGCGAAATCCTGCAGGTCATCGAAGGAGCCCGGCATGTGTACACCATGGGCCTGGGTATTTCCTACTACCTCTCACAGCTTACGGCTTACCTGCTCAATCGGGTTTCGATTCGTGCCGCTGCCTTTTCCGCCGGAGCGCTTAGCTTTTCGGAACAAATTATTCACCTGGACAAAAACGACGCAATCATTGCATTCTCGTTCCCGCCCTATTCGGAAGCAACCATTCAGGCAGCCGCTTACGCTCAGGAAAAGCATATTCCGGTGATTTCTTTCACCGACAAAGCCACCAGCCACATCATTCAGTTCAGCAATTACATTATTCAGGTGGCGGTGGAAACAGTGAGCATTTCCAACTCGGTTATGCCTGTACTGACGGTGATTTACGGGATGGTGGGGCAGATTGGTAAAGATCTGAAGCATAAAACACTGAAAACCATTAAATCACTGGATCACGTTCGCAAAGAACACGCAGGTAAAAGCTAATCCGGACAAACAGGAGTCAGGGACTTCCAACGGAAAAGATTGAATTGTGTTCAAATATGAAACATCTGTTTCGTTTCAATTTGTACCTGAAACTACAAGCACTTAAATGGTTCCACCATTCAACCTAATATGCGGTTGAAAAGGAAACCAACCGTTTGACGAAAGCTCAGGAGAACTATTCATGAAGCGCTTACTTTCCTTTCTGCTGGCGCTCCATTTGACCATCGTTTCGGGTATTTTCGCCGCTCAGCTCACTTCCCCTCCGGAACAGCACCGGTTCCGGAGCCTTACTTCCCATGCGGAGATGATGCAATATTTGAAGGAACTGGCCCGGGAGAACGAAATTGTTAATCTGCAAATTATCGGTCATTCGGTACAGGGGCGAGAAATTCCCGCTCTGTTTTTCACCACCGATCCGCATTTTGCCAGCCAGCGGGATCGTAAACCGGTGATACTCATCTACTGCCAGCAACATGGCAACGAACCATCTGGCAAGGAAGCGGCTTTGCTGCTCACCAAAGACCTTCTGACCACCGAAAAATCGCTGCTTAACGCACTGGATGTGATTCTGGTGCCTCAGGTGAATCCCGACGGTGCCGAAGCCGGTAAACGACGCAATGCTCACAATATGGATTTAAACCGGAATCACGTAATTTTAAGCGAACCGGAAGCTCAGGCATTGCATCAATTGTTTCTGGATTGGATGCCGGAGGTCACGCTGGATGTTCACGAGTACAACGCCATCAAAAAAAACTGGGTGGAACACGGTTATGTGAAAGATGCCGAAGAAATGATGGGCACGGTGACCAACCTGAATATCGACAGCACACTCATCAGGCTGGGTCGGGAGCTGATTCCGGAAACCGGTAAACGAATCCAGCAATCCGGTTTTACTTTCCACCGTTACGTGGTGGGCAGCCCATTCGAGGGTCAGCGATTGCGCTTCAGCACTACCAACATCAACGATGGCCGACAGAGCATGGGTATCTACAATACCCTTTCGTTCATTATTGAGGGAAAACGTTACGGAGATTTAACCACCCGGCTTGAACGGCGCACACTCGGGCAACATGCTGCGCTCCTGGCGTTTTTGCACACCATGAGCGACCACACCGGGCAGATTCTCACCACCGTAACCCGGGCGCGGGAAAAATTACTCACTTTCGCCACCCAATCCGATTACGTTCACATCCAGATGGATTACTTCCCCGATCCGGCACACCCCACCCTCCCTTTCCCTGTTTTTAACCTGTACACCTGGCATCACGAAATTCGGGAGCTGGACAATTTCTATCCGCTCGTCCAAATTAAAAAAAGTGTAAAACGGCCCCGGGCGTATCTGATTCCCGGTACCCGGAAACGGCTTATCCAGTTGCTGAACCGCCATCGCATCCGAATGTACCGGGTAGAAACACCGATCCTTGCCACCGTGGAACAATTTTTCATCCGGCATATTACCCCGCGTCAGGAAGAGGACAAACCCGCTCTAATGGTGGACGGTGAATTCATTTCCGGGCAGGTAACCATCTCGAAAGAGGATATTCTGATTCCGCTCAATCAGCCAGCGGCAAACCTTCTTCCGCTCATTCTGGAACCCCAATCCACATACAGTATTGCCCAACAACGGAACGGTCGTAAGTACCGTTTTGCGGAATTTCTTCAGGAGAGCAATTTTTACCCGGTGCGGCGTCTTCCGCAACCGCTTTCGGTCAAGCTGATCCCAATCCTTTCCCAATCATTGCAGGAGAAATAGAATATGGCGAAATCGGAAAATCAGGGTACCGAATCGAGCAAACCGATCCAACCCGGTCTCTGGATCGCCCTGACTCCCATTCTGGCCATGATGATTCTGCTCATCGTAGGCTATGGGATGTACCACATTAAAGCGCAGGTACTGCTGGTAACCGCTGCGTTTCTTACCGGCATCATTGCAGTGGCACTTCGTTTCCCCTGGAAGGTACTGGAGCGGGGAATTGTGGAAAGCATTCACAAAGCACTTCCGGCGGTGCTGATTATGCTGGCGGTCGGCATTCTGGTCGGAAGCTGGATCATCAGCGGTACTATTCCCATGGTGATTTACTACGGACTCAAACTCATCTCCCCGCGTTTTTTTCTGGTTACTGCCAGTTTTGTGTGCAGTCTGACTTCGCTGGCCACAGGTACTTCCTGGGGAACCATCGGAACGCTGGGGGTGGCGTTCATTGGAATTGCCACCGCCCTGGGTGTACCGTTACCCCAGGCGGCCGGTGCCATTGTAGCCGGCGCCTATTTCGGAGACAAAATGTCTCCCTTCTCAGACGTCACCAATCTGGCACCGGTGGCCGCTGGCTCCAACCTGTTCGATCACATCAAACACATGATGTACTCAGCTATTCCTGCCTGGCTGATAGGACTTCTTATCTATTTTATCATCGGACTTCACTATTCCGCCACCCACGTGGAATCGGAAACCATGCAAACCATTCTGATGACTCTGGAACAGCACTTCCGTTTTAATTTATGGTTGCTCATTCCCATGATTATCGTTTTTTACTTTGCTTTTCGCAAACTTCCGGTGCTGCCCGGCATGCTCATTTCCTCCTTTGTGGCCGGAGCGCTGGCAGTGATTTTTCAGGGTGCCAGCGTGGTGGAAGTTGCCCGGGCTATGAACACCGGATATCAATCCCAAACCGGAGTGGCGGTGGTGGATCGCCTTATCTCCCGCGGCGGGATGATGAGCATGATGGAAGTTCAGTTGGTGGCGTTTACCGCCTTTAGCTTCAGTGGCATCATGCAAAGTTCCGGAATGCTGGAAGTCATCTTCAACAAAATCACCCGGTTTACCCGAAAGGTATGGTCTATCGTCCTCACCACCGTGGGCGCAGCTATTCTCACCGCCCTGGTAACCGGTAGCTCCTACCTTTCCATGATTGTACCGGGAGAACTGCTGGCTCCCATTTACCGCCGGAAAAAATTAGCCGCTAAAAATCTCTCTCGCATCATTGAAGAGAGTGGCGCCATCATCGTTCCGCTCATTCCCTGGAGCATGGCCGGTGTGTATGTTACCGGAACCATCGGGGTCTCTCCGTTCGAATATTTACCTTACGCTTTCATGAATTACCTTTCCGTCATCATACTCATCATTTTCGGTTTCACCGGAATAACTATGGCACCCAAAATTCGGGAGGATGAAACGGAAATTGGCAGTTGACCTTGAATTCTCAATTGAGAGAAATATACTCGCACAAAAGTTCTCAGCACAGAAATTGTTTGAGGCACAGCAAATCATGAATTTGAACCAACCATGAATTGGTAACAAGGAGGAAGCATGGACGAGGACAATGGATATCTATACCTGATTCAACAGGGAGAAGTGTACGCCCCGGAATATCTGGGGAAAAAAGATGTGTTAATTGCCGGAGGCACCATTGCGGCGGTGGAGGATCGTATCGACCTCTCCGGCGACGTTCAGGTGATTGATGCCAGCGGAAAACTGGTCTTGCCCGGATTCATTGACAATCACGTTCATTTGATTGGGGGAGGTGGCGAAGGCGGTTTCCGCACCCGAACTCCGGAAATTCAGTTTTCGGAAATCGTACAGGCAGGTGTTACCACAGCTGTCGGTTGTCTGGGTACCGATGGCATCACTCGCAACTTGAGCGATTTGCTGGCTAAAGCCCGCGCGTTAGAAGAAGAAGGCATCACCACCTACATTTACACCGGTTCCTACCAGGTACCGGTACTTACCCTCACCGATTCCATCCAGAAAGATATCATTTTCGTGGATAAAATCATCGGGGTAGGAGAAGTGGCTATCTCCGACCATCGTTCCTCTCAGCCCACATACAACGATATTCTTAAAATTGTCTCCGAGGCTTATGTGGCCGGGTTACTCTCCGGTAAAGCAGGTCTGGTGATGTTTCATGTGGGAAAGGGTTCCTGGAATATTCGCACGCTACAGGATATTCTGGCTAACACCGATATTCCCGCTCGACAGCTTTTACCCACTCACATGGATCGCACCCCGGAGTTACTGAAAGCAGCGCTGGAATATATTCGACCGGGTGGGTTTGTGGACCTGACCACCAGTACCCCTTCTCTGCTTCCGAACGGAAAACAGGGCAGCACGGCAGCTTCGTTCCTTTATTTGCTGGAACAGGGTGCTCCGGCAACGCATATTCTCTTCTCCTCGGATGCTCAAGGCAGCATCCCCAATTTCAATGATGAGGGTCAGCTTGTTGGCCTGAGTGTGGGTAAAATTCAAACACTGTGGGAGACAGTGCGCGAACTGGTTACTCGCCATCAGGTGTCCCCGGAAATCGCCCTGCTTCCGGTAACCAGCAATCCGGCAACGCTGCTCCGGCTATCGCGAAAAGGTCGGCTCGAAGCAGGGAAAGATGCCGACCTGCTTCTGATTAATGCGGAGGATTTCTCCTTAGATACCGTATTTGCCCGGGGACGAATTTTGATGCAGCAGAGCAAACTTCGGGTTCGAGGAACCTTCGAAACCGAATAAGCCCGGTCAAGAAAAAGGTTCCCTCCGTAAAACAAAAGAACGTATATTCGTGGAAAAAACCACGGGCATCGATTCAGGAGTACGGAATGAAGCAACTGTTTAAATGGATAGGGCTCGTCCTCTATCTTTACACCCTAACGTGGAGTCAGTCAATTCCCGCTCCGGAAGCATTTTTTGGGTACCGCATGGGAAGCGACTTTAAACTGGCTCCCTGGGATTCCATCGTGACTTATTTTTATCAACTGGATCAACACTCCGAAAGGATTCGCGTACGGGAGCTGGGGAAAACCACCCTGGGGAAGCCGTTCCTGTTGGTGGAGATTGCCCATCCTGCTACCCTGCACCAACTGGAAGTACACAGGGAGAATCAGCACAAATTAGCCGATCCGCGCTTGATTCAAAATACCCGGGAAGAAGAACGCCTGATTCGGGAAAGCAAACCGGTGGTGTTGCTAAATTGCCAGATTCATTCCACCGAGGTGGCTGCCAGCCAGATGGCTATGGAACTGGCTTACGACCTGGCCAGCGGTGATTCACCGGAAATTCGCGAAATTCTGGACAAAACCATCGTGTTGCTGATTCCCTGTGCCAATCCCGACGGCCAGCAGATGGTAGCGGAATACTACAAACAGACGCTTCATACTCCCTGGGAAGGTTCGTTCCCGCCCTGGTTGTACCACAAATATGCCGGACACGACAACAACCGGGACTGGTTTATGCTGAACCTGAAGGAAACTCGCCTGGTTACCCGAATGCTGTATCGGGAATGGTTTCCCACCGTGGTGTGGGACATCCATCAGACGCGCAAAAACAGCTACCGACTATTTCTTCCACCCTTTCATGACCCCAAAAATCCCAATACGCATCCGCTCATTGAACGGATGCTCCACGTGGTGGGAGGTCAGATGGCACAGGCACTGACCGCCCGGGGCATGACCGGTGTGGTACAGGAGGTGAGTTTCGATAACTACTGGGCGGGTGGTTTTCGCACCACTCCCCAGCGGCACAACATTCTGGGACTTTTGTCCGAAGCAGCCAGCGCAAACATGGCCTCGCCCATCTTCTGGAAACCGGAACAGTTAGTGGGCGGCGGCCGCGGAATGCCCGCTTATACTATGACGGTGAATTTCCCCGATCCCTGGCCGGGAGGATGGTGGCATCTGCGCGACATTGTGGACTACGAAAAAACTTCGGCCATGGCATTGCTTACTTACGTCGCCCGTTTTCATGATCTGCTGCAACGGAATTACCTGCAAATGGGGCGGGATGCCCTGGCAAAAGGGCGCAGCGAACCACCCTTTGCCTGGATCATCCCGGCTGACCAGCGCGATCCGGAATCCGCTTACCAGATGCTGGAACGGCTGCATGCCACCGGCATTGAAGTGCATCAGGCAAGCCAGCCTTTCCGGGCAGATGGCATTCGCTACCCGGCGGGTACTTACATCATGTACTGCGCACAACCTTATCGTCCCCATCTCATGGATATGATGGAGATTCAGCACTATCCTGTTCCGCCCACCCCCAGAGGATGCCCCATCGAATCCCCGTACGACGTCGCCGGCTGGACGTTTCCTCTGCTCATGGGTGTCAATTACACTGCGGTTCAGCATCCGTTTCAGTGCAAGACCAGATTGCTATCGGAAATCCCTTTTCCGCAGGGAAAGCTTCGGGGAAAAGGAAACACCTATTTGCTACCGGCCGGACAGAACGACCAGTTTCGGCTGGAAAACCGGTTGTTTCGCGCTGGCATTCCGATGCAAATCTACACCGGAGCAGTCCCCTGGACGCTTCAGGATCAACGCATCCCGGAAGGTTCACTGATCATCCGTGCCTCCGCTTCCCGGCTTAAACCTTTGTTAGACAGCCTGTCCGTCTCCCCCATCGCCATTCCCGAACCCGACCAGCGGTTGCAGCAGGCACTGCATCTCCTGCGGGAACCACGCATTGCCATTTTCCAGCCCTGGACTGCCAGCATCGACGAGGGGTGGATGCGGTATGTACTGGACGATTTCGAGTACCGCTATCAGGTGGTGCACAATCAGGACATCCGCGCCGGTCGGCTTCATGAGCAGTTCGATTGCCTGATTTTACCTTCCCTCCGGCCGAGCACTATTGTACAGGGCCGGAAACCAGGAACCACCTTCCCCCGGTACACCGGAGGCATCGGGGAGACGGGCATTCAGCATCTTAAAGAATTTGTGGAAGCAGGTGGCACGTTAATCTGTAACGATCGTTCCAGCCGGTTCGTCCTTACCTATTTTCAGGTGCCGGTACGGGATGCCCTGAAGGGACTGGGGCGCGAGCAATTTTTTTGCAGTGGTTCCATTCTGCGCCTGCACCTGAACCCATCGCATCCGGTTGGGTACGGCATGCCGGAATGGTTTTCCGGGTATTTCAACCGCTCGCAGGTGTTCACCGTGGAGCAACCGGATGGGAAAGAATTGGTACCGGTGCAAGCCACTGTCGTTTCCCGCTATGCGGATTCCCCCGTACTGGAAAGCGGCTGGCTGATGGGCGAAGAACACATCGCCGGTCAACCGGCCATTGTGGAAATTCGCTACGGCAAAGGTTTCATCATTCTGTTCGGCATCCGGATTCAACACCGCGCCCAGACCCACGGAACCTACCGGTTGCTGTTTAACAGTATTCAACGAAGCGTGCTTTTTTTGAATCACTAATCAGGGAAAAATATTTCGCGAACATGCTCATGAAACGGAGATACCGCTGCCCCCGATGCGGGCAAACCTATTCCATTACCGAGCAGCGATTTCGCTGCGATTGTGGCAGCTATCTAACGCTGGAGAGCCAGGCACGATTCCGACCGGATCAGATTCAGTCCGGACAGTACTCCATGTGGCGGTATCGCACCGCCCTTCCCATTGAGGATTCCGCAGCAGTGGTGTCGCTGGGAGAGGGGATGACACCGCTCATCCCCATTCCCCGGCTCCGGGGGAACCTCCTGGGTAAGCTGGAATATGTTTCTCCCACCGGTTCCTTTAAAGATCGCGGAGCCAGTGTGCTGGTTAGCTTTTTAAAGGAAATCGGCATTTCCCGCTGTGTGGAGGATTCTTCCGGGAATGCCGGTTCGGCGCTTTCTGCCTACGCGGCACATGCTGGTATCCGTTGCGAAATTTACACCCCCGCACATGCTTCCTCCGGCAAGATTGCTCAGATGGAATTTACCGGTGCACAGGTTCATCGCATCCCGGGTAGTCGGGCAGAAACCGCCCAGGCTATTCTAAAAGCTGTTCGGCATACATTCTACGCTTCTCACAACTGGAACCCTTTCTTTCTGGAAGGACTGAAAACCATTGCTTTCGAAATTGCCGAACAACTCCGCTGGCAGGCACCGGAAGTGGTAATTCTGCCGCTGGGATTTGGCGGATTGTTCATCGGGGTGTACCACGGTTTTCGAGAACTTCAGCAGGCCGGGGTTATTTCCCGCCTTCCGCGAATGATGGGGGTGCAGGCACTCCATTGCGCTCCCCTGTACCAGGCCTTCCGTAAGGGGCTTCTTCAACCGGAAAAATCCGCCCAAATCGCACCCACTCTGGCCGAAGGCATCGCGGCAGAAACACCCATTCGCGGGGAAATGGTTTTAACTATTGTCCGGGAAACCGGAGGCGCTATTACAGCCGTGAGCGAAGAGGAAATCGTTCGGGGAACGCAGGAACTTCATCGCAAAGGCATTTTGGTGGAACCCACCTCTGCGGTGGTCCTCCCGGGACTGCGGCATTTGCAAGCCGATGGCCTGATCGAAACGGAAGAGAATGTGGTGGCTATTTTTACCGGCAGTGCACTGAAAGCAGTACCCGAACTCCAGAGAATTCACCGTCGGATCCGTTCGGTGTAAACAGAAGTTTAAGGAGCCTTTCATGAAACTGTTCATTTTTATTAGCACAATTTTTTTCCTTCTGTGGGGAACCGTTTTCGCCACCGATCCGGTGTCGGTGGTGGCGCCCTACCGGTTTGGTGTGGAGGTTCAGAACGACACGCTGTACATTCCCTTTTACCGCAGCAAGCCATTGTATTATCAATACACCGCAGTTACCCGGGCAGTAATCCTCATTCACGGAGCCACCCGGAACGCCAACACCTATTACAGCACTCTGCAAACTGCCGCCAGTCACGCGTATGTGCCGTCTTCCAACATCATTCTCATTGCTCCGCAATTTCTGGTGGAAGTGGACATCTCCGCCCACAACCTGCCTTCCAATATTCTGTTCTGGAGTACTTCGGGATGGAAAATCGGGCACAAATCCAAAAGCACCACTTCGCATCCGCGCCCTTTTCGCATCAGTTCTTTCGCGGTGATGGATTCCCTGCTGTACTTACTGGCCAGTAACAATCCCAACCTGCAAACCATTGTGGTGGCAGGACATTCCGCAGGCGGGCAGTACGTTAACCGCTACGCCGCGGGGAGTCCCATGATTGACTATCTGAAAACACACTTCGGGATTACCGTACGCTGTGTGGTGGCAAATCCTTCCTCCTACCTATATTTCAACAGCGAACGGCACGTGCAAGGCTCCTACACCCAGTTTGCTGTACCTCCTTACAACGTCATTCAGGCCTGCCCCACTTACAACCAGTACCGCTACGGGCTGGAGGGGTTGAACAGCTACATGAGCAGTGTGGGGGCTACTCAGATTCGTGCACAGTATCCCGGCCGCAATGTGATTTATTTGCTGGGTGAGGAGGACACCAATCCCAACGATCCCTGGCTGGACGTGAGCTGCGCAGCAATGTTGCAGGGCTCCCAGCGCCTGGAGCGGGGAATCATCTATTTCAACTTTCTCAAATACTATTTTGGAAACACCATTTTCGCCACTCAGGAACTGGCCATCATTCCGGGTGTGGGACATTCCCATTCCGGTATTTACTTATCGGATTGCGGTCTGTATTACCTGTTCGACTATGGCAGTTGTCCCACCGTTTCGGTTTCCCGGGGGGAATCGGATCAGCAATTACCAGGGAGGTTCAGGCTGGGTATCAATTATCCCAATCCTTTTAACTCTCGCACCATTTTGCCCATCTCCCTTCCCCGCCCCGGGAGTGTAACCATCGAAATAATTGACGTGCAGGGGAAGGTGGTTCGTCCCGCTCTGCACCGTTTCTTTCTCACAGGAGTTCACACCATTCCCATAGAGATGGAGCACCTTCCCGGTGGCATCTATTTTATCCGGGCGCGCTGGCGGAATCACTATCGGGTTCGCAAGGTGTTGTTATTGAAGTAAAAATGGGGAATGCACGGATATTTCGTGGAAATTGGGGTGTGAAAAATCAAAAGGGCTTGCACAGGCAAGCCCTTTGTTCGCTGGTGGCACCTCCCCGAATCGAACGGGGGACACACGGATTTTCAGTCCGTTGCTCTACCGACTGAGCTAAGGTGCCGCCATATTTTGCGCGCAAAATTTAACACCGCGCTCCCGGTAAATCAACTGTTTTTTCAATCATGTTTTAACGCTGTAAAAAATAGTTCAGGCACCAGATGCGTACTTCTTCTAACTCCGGCATCACCCGATTTTTCTCGACGCTGGCCACCCGCCGCCGTTCTCCGGGTAACAGAATGAATCCGTTCTCCACAAACGTTAGTGCCGGGTGCTCCAGCATGACAAATAATGCCAATCGTTGAGCGGAAATGTAAAGCTGATCTTTTTCCACCATCAAATTCAACAACGGATCGCGAGAACGCAGGTATTTGTAGGGGAGTGCGGTCCACCAGTTGCGGGAGAGTAACTTCCCATCATCGCGCCACAAACTTACCACCGAAATCCGATCATCTCCTTCTGAAATCGGATGACCGCTCAGCCTTCCGTTCGCAGGAATACGGATTGGTTCTTCTACCTCATCCAGCAGCAAACCGGAGGAAAGCTCCAGCAGATGGTACGTTACCCTTCCTCGAAAATCCTGGCGAGCAAAATTGCGAAACTGCCAGTGTCGCTCTCCATTTGCCTCCACAGCCACCACAAGATACGGAGCAAACGTCTGTTTTACCTGATAATAAGACAGTTTTGGCTTTAATTCCGAATCAATCAGCGACCAGCTGCTCACCGGCCAGCAATCATTAAGCTGCCAGATCACTGCTCCGGCAGTTTCCGGCCAGCGGCATCGCCAGTGCTCCAGGCAGGTCTTCAGCGCAAACGCCTGATTCAATTGGGTGAGATAGATAAATGCTCCCCATTCCGTGGCAACCGGCAGATGCTCGGCCAGGAAGCGAAACAGACGGGCATTACCGGATTGTTGTTTGTTATGCCATTCAAACAGTCGGCTCTGAGGAAAACGGTGTACCGGGGGAATAACCCGTTCCAGTGTGGAATGATTGGCTGGCGCCTGAAACCCGAATTCGGTAACAAACAAACTCTCATCCCGCTGAACCCCGGTATAATCCTGCCAAAAACTCCAGATGTCCCACTGGTGGCGATTGCCGGAACCGGGATGATTGGGATCGTCTTCCTCTCCGAACGGAGATGAAGGCCAGTAGGGACGAAGTGGGTCCTTATCCCGCAAAACTTCCGGTAGAATCCGATGGTAAATGATGTAATCGGGCATTTCCTTTACCGCTTTGCCCTGATCACGATACCATATCCAGTGATTTTCGTTATTTCCGCACCACAGTGCCAGGGAGGGGTGATGCTGCAACCGATCCACATTCTGGCGCACTTCTTCCCGGACATTCTGAAGAAATTCGGGATGAGTGGGATAAACACCGCAGGCAAACATCAAGTCCTGCCATACCAACAGTCCCAGTTCATCACAAAGCCGATAAAACAGGTCACTCTCATACACGCCCCCGCCCCACACCCGGATGAGGTTCATGTGAGCCTCTCTGGCGCGGGAAAGCAGTTCCCGGTAAGTTTCCGGAGTGACTCTGGTTAAAAAGGAGTGTGCGGGAATCCAGTTGGCACCGCGGGCGAAGATGGATCGTCCGTTGACCATCAGACGGAATACCGGTTGGCCATTCTCCCGGGTTTGCAGATGGATGGTGCGAATGCCCACCCGTCGGGTCTGGCGATCGAGAATGTTTAAATTGTGGGAAATCAGTTGCACCTGCAGGGAGTACAGGAACGGTTCACCCTCTCCGTTGGGCCACCACAGGCAGGGATGCAGCACATCCATTTCCACCTGCACATTGCCCGATTTTTTCAGCGTCACCTGGCGTTCCACCACCTGTTTGTTCCCCACCAGAGAAATCTGCACGGAATCCGTTTCTCGCCATTCACCCTGTACCTCCACTTCCACCATCACCCGTGCACGGTCCGACTCAAGCCGGGCAGTATGGAAGCGTATCGTTTCCACCCAGGCACGTTCGGGCTGCCATAAAACCACCGGCCGCCATAACCCCATGGTGGGCAGGGATGGTCCCCAATCCCAGCCAAATGAATACTGAGCCTTACGAAGATAAACCCGGGCAGCAAATTCCGCAGCGGGCAATCTGCCATGTACCCTTTCCTGCTCCCGGGCAAACCGAACCGGTGAAAAGAGCTCCACCCGCAGGCGATTCCCCGTAGAATGCACCTGTGGTAAACGCACCCGATAGGAGCGAAACATATTCTCCGTGTGCAGCAACTCCTCCCCGTTCCAGAAGATATTCGCAACCGTGTCCACTCCCTGAAATACCAGATAAATTGGCTTTTTCGCATCAAACGATTGAGGCAGATTTACTTCCCGCTGATAACACCAATCGCTTTGCTGAACCCAGCGGACGCGCTTTTCATTGTCCCCGTAAAACGGGTCGGGAATCAAACCAGCGTTTAGTAAATCGGCGTGCACGTTGCCGGGTACCTGTACGGGTAATCCTTCCTCCGGGAGGGAGAAATCCGCCGGGGCATCCCGTAAAGTGAGCGGTTCAAGCCGCCATCCTTCCCGGAGGAATTCCGTTTTGTGAAAACTTTCTTTCACGATTACTTCACCAAAAGCATTTTAATGGTTCCCGAATTATTTTCGCTATGAACCCGGCAGAAATAAATTCCTGCGGAGAGGTTATCTGCCTGCCAGCGCAGGGTATGTCTGCCAGCCTGCTGAATTCCGTGCATCAGTACGGCGACACGCTGCCCGGTTACATCGAAAACCACCACCTCCACCCTTTGAGTATGCGGAAGGGTGTATTGGATTACCGTAACGGAATTAAACGGATTGGGATAATTCGGATACACTTTGAATTGCCGGGCAAGAGGAACCCCCTCCGGCGGAGTAACTCCATTGGGCATCTGGTACAGAGTGGTGATTTCCGGCACGGACAATCCGTAATTGTAAACTCGCACCTCATCCAGCACTCCGGCAAAGTTGTAGCTGGCGTTTCCCGGAAGCATCTGACCCATGGTCAAATCGTAGCTGGTTTGCCGGATCAGACCGGAGCAGGAAGTAAAGTTATCCAGCTCGCCATTCAGGTAAAGCTCCATACCGGAACCATCGTAATAGCAGGTAACGTTGTACCAGATTCCTCCCTGCAGGGGATTTTCGCTGTCCAGATCCACAATTCCCTGATCGGTATTGACAGTCCAGCGCAGATGTCGGGAAGGAATCAGCGAGACCTTCCAGCGATGCTGCCAGCTTCCGTGGGAGAGAAGAAATGCTTCGTGACCGGAGAACTGATCGATTTTCATCCAGAAGTTCAGAGAGATGGCCCGGCGGAAGTTCAAACTGTCGTGATTGGCTACCGAGATGTAATCGTCCACACCGTCGAACCGGTAAGCGGCATTAGGATTTCCGAAACGGTCGGTCGTAAGTACGGCACCATGCACCACCCCGTGGTAACCGTGTCCGCTGGCATCGTTGGCGTTCCCATTCATGGGATAGTAAGCAATTAACTTCCCGGGAACAAACTGGGAGAAGTCGCGCACCAGCACCACGATGCTGTCCCGGGCTTCCGCCCCGCGGGAATCGACCACCCGACAGTAAATGGTGTCATCCCCCGGTTGCATGGGAGCCGTCCAGGTTGCGGTGTTCAAACTATCCTGCAAAATCCCTGCACTGGCCGTCCAGTCGTAACTCAACGAATCGCCATCGGGATCGTATGCCGTACACTGCAACCGTACGGTTCCCCCCAGATCGATTTTCCGCGGACGGGCGGTGAGCGATTCAATGACCGGAGGATGATTCACCGGCTGGGTAACGGGAATTTCCAGCCGGGCGGTATCCGTTGCCAGCCCGTCGCTTACCACCACCCTCACCGATCCCTGACCAACCACACCGGGAGCCACCCACTGAACCTGACTTCCGCTACCAAACACATTTCCGGAAGAACAGATCCACTGGAAAGTGAGTGAATCGCCATCGCGATCTACCGCCGTGCAGAACAGTGTGGTAGTATCTGCAATTCCCACTGTGGGCGGGTCAGCTGCCAGCCCTTTGATGCGGGGCGGATAATTGCTAACAGGCTGTCCGGAGCGGAAATCCACTACCACCCCGTTCACCAGCATCCATTCCTGCCGGTAGGCAAGAGCTCCACCTGCCGGCGTCAGCACAACCAGCCAGGCCTGATGGGCAGGTAGATTTAACAGGGCAGTTCCGCTGACCCCTTGCTGCACAAATTGATTGCTCACCACCTCGTAAATATCATGATTACCGATCGGCAGGGGTAGCGCCACCAGAGTATCCACGGAATAAGGATTGTACAGCAGATAGGTGGGATAGGCCGGACGATGGAAATAATCTGTCTTCAATACATCCAGTTTTAAAATACCGGGAATGTTGGTAGTATCCACAATGGCACCCAAAATGCCTACGTGGGAGGAGCCGTACAGAGTCAAGTTGGTTAATCCCCAGCCACCGCTCATGGCATCGCCGGTAGCATAGGGACTATAGCCCTGATACTCCTCCCGCAGCGCTTCGTAAGCGATGCAGGAATGTGGATCGTACTGATGTGCCCATTGTTCATTGTCCTGGTGGTCGTCCGGCAAAAAGTTGGGATAAAACAGGCGCAGGGCATTGGTGGCATTCAATACCCATTTTCCGATGGCAGTGGCAAACCGTTCGTCGTAGCGTACCAGGGGAACCAGAGCTCCAATCTGTTCCACCGTGTTCATGAAAAAAGCGTAGTCGTTGCCGCTGATTTCTCCGATGAGACCGGAACAATCGTACCCACCCCAGGTTCCCACAATAGCTCCCCAATTGCGCAACGGGCCGACGTCGAAGCACCAATTCACCAGACGGGGAATGTCGTAAGTAGTCCCCACTTCGGCATTCATCCGGGCCGCAACATAGGCACCGTAGGGAAGCTGAAGCTCGTAAGAGGGGTTAGAGGGGCACGCTTCCAGAAACTCCAGCGCCCATTCCACCCCCGTGCGATATTTTAAATGATGAAGTTTGTTCCACGCCATGTACAGGAGCCATGCTATGGCACCCGCTGCTTCCGGCTCCGGAACACCGTTCGTGTTGGGAGTCATGGTGGAAAGGTGCCATCCGTGGTAGTTCATCCCGGGCACGTTCCAGGGGGTGGCACTTCCCCCCATGGCACCAAGCGCTTCCAGCCACCGGTCGGCTACCAGTTCAAACTGAAGGGCAAATTCGCCAATGCTAAGATCGCTGGCCAGATCGAACAACTGGTAGAAGAACAGGTTCGGCATGGTATCATACCACCAGTCGCTACCACTGCTGGTATAGGGATGGTTCAGATACACATTTTCAGCCGGTCGGCGATTGAACCATTCCTCACACATCAGCACAAAATCCTGCCCGAACTGATGCCGTTTGTCCACTCCGCAAAGCATGGCTCCTATAACCGCAGGCAGTGCATTAATCGCTTCGGCGCTTTCCGGGTACAGAGTTCCCACCACGGTATGCAAACCAAAGCTGGGATGATTCGGGTAATTTACCGGCGAAGTGTTCCAGCGAATAAGCGGCAGGTACTGTCCGCTGGCGTGGAAATTAAACACCAGCGAATCGTACCCCAGCGCCACCTTTTTCCAGTTACGCATGTGATACGGCTGGGGGAAATCGGGCATCAGATTCACGCGGGGAATGGTGATCTGCTGGCTAAACGCGGAAGTGCCAACCAGCAGTAAAATCTGCCACCACACCCTGCCTGCCGCTAAACGCCATTTTTTGTGTTGAAACAAAGATTTCATCACACTCGGTGTCGCCAGAGTTCATCGATTAAATCGGACAGGCGGCAAACAGCCAGCCCCACCACTTTATCAGCCCCACCGTAAAACACGTACAATTCATTCTCCGCCACCACTGCTCCTTCCGGAAACACCACCATATTCACATCGCCAATTTTCTCGTAATCGCGTTCCGGTTCCAGTATGGGATACGGAAGTCGGGCAATAACCCGGGTGGGGTCTTTTTCGTCCAACAGCGCTGCCCCGGCCCGGTAGGTAAGCTGGCGATCCACACCATGGTAAATCAGCAGCCATCCCGCCTCGGTGTGAATGGGGGTAGGACCCGCGCCAATCTTTTCCGCTTCCCAGCTGTATTCGGGATGCATCACCACGTGCTGCTCCAGTTGTTGCAGATGGGTGGGCCAGTATTCCTTTTCGGGATGGAGAAAATGCTGGAAGTCGTCGAACCAGGCCAGCTGAATGCTGGGTTCAATACGGTGCAGAAATGCCACCCGGTTCCCGAAGGTTTCCGGAAAGAGCATGGCGTCCTTATCGTTATGATCCGGCCCCACCACACCATGTTTGTGGAAACGTAAAAAGTCTTCTGTTTCGGCCATCATCACCCGCACGGTTTGCCCATTGTAACCGGTGTAAAACACCAGGTATTTTTCCTGAAAAGGCACGATGCGCGGGTCTTCGGCCCCCTGTTTTTCCTGTTCCTGCTCGCGCCGAATCACCGGTTCCGGATGTCGGTAAAGGAGCTGCCCGTCCGGTGTAAGACGAGCATATCCGATGGTCGAGAAGTTGTCCCCTTCCACCGCGCGGTACAGCAAATGCACCTCCTGGTTAACCAGAACAGCTCCCGGATTAAACGCCGCACGGGACTCCCAGGGATGTTCGGCAATCGGTCCCAGAATAACTCCGTTCACGCGTTTCAGCTTCACTTCTGCCATTCTCCAAAACCCTCATTTTTAAGTCCTTCGTTTCAATAATTAGGTTTTTCCCGATAACTACCCGGGCCCGGTCCGGAAACGGACTTCCCGGATATTTACCGGGAAGAGCTCACTTTTATCAGATGTTTCCGGTATGCCTGCTGGAGCTGCTCCCATGCTGCGGGTACCTGTCGCACCTTCAGCAGAGTAAGCAGCGCTTCGATAGTGGACTCAGCGCCGGAATTTCGATTGATCACCGTTTCGCTTTCGAGGCCATCGAAGCAACGCCCGGTTGCGGGCTGGTACATGGGCACGCCAGCGGGATTTTCCCCCACCAGCCAGGCCGCCCATTTCCCTGCCGCTCGGGCGTACCAGATACACCCGGTCCACCGAAAGGCTTCCAGCGCCGCCCACACATACGGTCGTATGCCATAGGCAATTTGTGGAAAGCGGTGTTTTTCCACCAGTTGCACCATCTCGTCCGTTCTGCGAAAACTCAGAAATGCGGAAAAATCCACCTGCATTCCCAACGGAACAAAAAAGCGGAGTTCCTGTAGAGCAGGTTCGGCAAATGCATCCAGACCGGGTAAACGAGCTGCTTTTAACAGAGCATAGCTCTGGCTATTTCCCCAGGCGTGCCACTGGTTCTCCCAGGAACGAAGCACTCCGTAGGGAAAGTGCAGGGAATCGCCGGTTTGCATCAGGCAAATACCCTGGCACAGTCGGGAAATATTTTCTGAGACCTGTGAGTCCGGTTGAATCTGTATGTAATTTACCAGTGCCTGTACCAGCACGGAGGCCTGATCGGCGGCGGATTGAAAAGGCAGATAGATCGGGCACGGTAATCCTTTTACTTTCCGGGTTCGGGGATACCGAATTAGCAGCGAATCCACCGCCGGAAGCGCCTTCTCCAGCGCATCGGTCAGCTCTCCGGCGAATGTCGTATCGGTATGGCGAAAAAATAGCGCACCTTCGCTTAGCGCCCACATGGCTCTCCAGCCCCACCAATCCGCCACCGGCCGGCTGTTATGTCTCGTCCGGTTGATACGCCCATCTTCAAAAACGAAATTGTAAAACATTCCGTTTGGTGCCTGCATGTGGAGGACAAACCTGAGCAAACGGCGAGCCTTGAGTAAATCTGCCGGGTCTTTGCGATAAGAATAGTATTGCATGTAGAACACCGCTGCCCGCGCGGCATCGTCCACACAGGCAATCCCCTCCCCCGGCGCTTCCACATAGTGGTAATCCGGTGCTTCAGCGTAAATCCGCACAAATCCCACTGTATCCTGCCCGAACACCCGCTCCTGGTACAGATAATTCAGGTGTGCCGGATTGATTCGCAGCATGGGCTCCCGGGAACGCTTCTGCGAAGTGCAGGAAATAAGCAACAGAAGCACCATCCCGGTTAATGTAACAAAGCCAGACTTCATGTCAAATTCCACAGGTTTCCGGGTTCTACCCTTTGTTTAATGTTGTTCTGCTACCCAGCCTGTTTTCCGCGTTTTTTCCGGTGCGCCACAGCGTGCCGGAGCCTTCCCTTACTCCTTCATTCCTGTGCTGGCCATACTCTGGATGAAATACCGCTGGAAGAAGATGTACGCCACAATAATGGGCAATGCCAGCATGGTGGCAGAGGCCAGTTTCACTCCCAGCTGGGATTCGGAACGCCCTCCCACTACAAACAGGGTTACCAGCTGAGGCATGGTCATTAACTTTTCGTTACGAATTACAATGATGGGCCAGAGCACTTCGTTCCAGGAAGTCATGAAGGTAATGATGCCCACCGTAACCAGAGCGGGCACGGAGTTGGGCCAGAGGATGCGAAAGAGGATCTGAAATTCCGAGCATCCATCAATGCGTGCCGCATCAATTAAATCCTGCGGAATGGTCATAAAATATTGTCGGAACATGATGATGGCAAAAGCGCTGAGCAGGTAGGGAACAATTAATGCCAGGTAACTGTCCACCCAGCCAAATTTCACCATCAAAATATACTGGGGAATCAGTGTAATTTGAAACGGCAGAGTCATGGTAAAAATGATAATGTAGAAAATCAGGTTGCGACCTTTGAAGCGCAGGCGAGAAAGAGCGTAACCCACCATGGAGCTGAACACCAGAACACCGACCGTGACGCTGAAGGAAACAATCAGGCTGTTCAGTAAAGAACGAAAAATAGGGATTTTTTCCACAACCTGCTGATAATTGTGCAGGGTCAGGGCGGAAGGAAACAAAGTCAGTCGCCCGATTTCCGATTCAGGTGCCAGGGAAGCAAACAGCATCCATAAAAACGGATAGGTGAATGCCACTGCTCCCACAAATAAAATTCCGTACAACCCGATTTTTTTAATCACTTTCACCTGAATCCCTTTTTTTCACTCACCCGAAAATACCGCTTATACTGCTATTAAAGAAACACCGAGCAATCATGAAGCGAATACCAAAATTCCAGGAAAAATCTGCCGTATATATTCATTCGCGAAAACAGCGAAAAATCAATGTGTTATGCTCCCCCTCACCCTCCTGAAATCAGGTCTGACAAACTTTTAACCGCACCACCAATTGCACACCTGTTCATGAGATAAAACCCTCAGTACTCATTCTACTTCCCCATCCTACATTTCATCTATTTCCTTATCCCCCTTATTTCCCCTTCTTTCCCTACTCCCTTTCCACAAACCGCTTCTGTAAGAACACCACCATCAAAATTAATGCGGCAAAGAAGAATCCCAGGGTAGCGGCATAACCCATGTGGTAGAAAAAGAAGCCCTGCTTGTAAATGTACAACACCGCCGAGAGGGTGCTATTTAACGGTCCGCCTCCGGTCATCACATACGGTTCAATAAACAGAGAAAATCCGCCAATGGTGGAAAGCACCACCACCATAAAAATGGTGGGATTAATCATGGGCAGGGTAATATACCAGAACTTCTGCCAGTGAGTGGCGCCCTCCAATTCGGCGGCTTCGTAATAATGGCTGGGTACACTCTGAAGCCCGACCAGAAACAACACAATGTACAGACCCACATTTTTCCAGGTTGCCATCAGTGCAATGGAGGGCATAGCCAGTTTGGGACTTACCAGCCAGGGTACGCGGCCCAGCCCCAGTTTGACCAGTAACCGATTCAGCAAACCGGTATCGAATCCGTACAATTGCTGCCATAACACAGTGACCACCACACCGGAAACCACAACCGGCAGGAAGTACGCCGCACGGAAAAATCCCCGCAACCGAATTCGCTGATTAAGCAATTCGGCAAAGAACAACGCCACAGCAATTTGTAAAGGAATGTGGATAATCAAAAAAATTAGCGTATTCCCCAGAGATTTGAAAAACAAGCGGTCATGAAACAGGCGGTCGAAATTGCCCAATCCCACAAATTCCATAGGCGAAATGATATTCCAGCGGTGAAAAATGAGTACAAACGAAAATACTACCGGAAACAACACAAACAACAAAAAGTGCAGTACATAAGGCGACACCATCACATAAGGAATCAGTTGTTTCTTCAACTTCCGTTTCATGCGGCTCGTCCGTTATTTTAACAATAGCTGCGCTGCGGTGGCGGCATCGTGAATCGCCTGTTCCGGGGATTTGGTGCCGTACACCACACACGCTTCAAATTCCTGAGAAATGGCATCAAAAATTTCCTTCAGCACCGGGGAATTGTCTGTTCCCCGGATATACCGCGCCTGCCGGGCAAAGGGCAGCATGCGAGGGTGAGCCAGAAAATAGGCCATAAACCGATCGCTGGAGAACAAATCCCTGCGTCTGGGTAGCTGACGTGTCATTTCCAGCAAACGGAAGTCATTCTTCTCACTCAACATAAACTTCACAAATTCCACCGCCTGTTGCGGTCGCGTGCAGGTGTTAAAAATGACGATATTTTTCGGATCGCAGTACGTGTACACCGGCCCTTCGCACTCATCGGGTCGGGGTACGGAAGTAAAGGCATATTCGAAGCCTTTCGGTTTAAAGCGTTCCACATGCATGATATCCCACGGACCGGTAATTCGTGTAGCAATGATGCCGGAGAGAAACGCATCCTGCCGGGCAGAAAGCTGTTCCCGGGGGAAGTAGTTTTTCTCGAACAGGGTTTTCAGAAAACGGAACACTTCCACGGCATGGGCATTTTCGAACATCACTCGATTCCCCCGAACCAGCGGTGCCCCACCGGACGCTGCCAGGTAGAGCGGGTAAAAATCGAACAACCGTTGCCACCAGGTGACCGAAACATTGGTATAACCAATCCAGTGGTCCACATACCCGTCTCCGTCAGCGTCCCGGCTGAACCGGCGCGCGGCCTCCAGATAACGGGAGTAGGTTTGCGGCGGCCGCGGAAAACCGATTTCCCGCAACGCCTTTCGATTATAAATCATCATGATGGGATTCATTTTCCAGGGAATCTGATAAATATGCCCGTTTTCCGCAGTTACTTCCTGGAGGGTGGCGCTGTCGCAGCGTTGACGGAGAAATTCCAGAAAACCGGGAATAGTGTCCAATGCAACCAGCACACCGGAGGAAGCATAAAATGCCACATCGCCCTGCCACATGTTGGAATAGATATCCGGAGTGGTTTTCCCCACCACCGCAGCCAGGATCACCTCTTCGCTGGATTGTCCCTCGGGAACCGGCTGAGTTTTCACCGGTACGTCGGGATGCAAGCGGTTCCAATCCGCCACCACCGCGCGGGCAAACTCTATCTCGTAATTGTTGTTGGAGGACCAATACACAATGGCCTGCTCCGCAGACTGTTTTTCGCGATGACAACCTATCAGAATAAAAAAAATGACCCCCAGAAAAATGCGGGGTCCTATCCCGGTTATCCAGAACCTTTGCCTGATGTTGCCCTCCATGTCAATCGTTTTTTGTTCTCCTTTCGTTCGTGGTCGAATCAATCCCCTCCACCAGACGTGCTCCGCAGGAGGCGATATCAAATGCTAACAGCTACTGCTAAAACATCATATTAATGGAAAACCGCTGGGAATTCTGTAACCGTCCGAAATCGGCATATGCGTAATCGACGGTTACCTTAAAATTTCCCAGAAATCGCACAGCAAAACCGGCACCCAGGGTAAATCCTTCTTCACTATCTCGCTGAAACAGGTTACGATATCCCCCGCGCAGGAAAAACAGCTCGCGAAATGCATATTCCATTCCCACATTCATGCTTTCGGTATTATTGATGGGATGCATGGCTTCGGTGGCCAGAGTCAGGCGGTGCCGGGTGTTGTTCAGCACCTCCATTGCCACCCCCACCTGGAAATTGAGCGGTAGGGGCCATTTATCCGTCTTCAACTCCGCAAATATACGTTCGTTATTCCCCAGATGGTAGGGATCGATATCATGATACACCAGCAGATCATCACCTTCCAGACGCATATCGGTTCCGAAATTAGTGAGCGCTGCACCGATGCGCATACCGTAAAATCCGGTGGTAAATAGCGTTCCGATGTCCAGGGCAAAACCGCGCGAGCTCTCCTTCCAGATGCGCTGGTGAATGTATTTGGCATTAAATCCGATGGAAAACCGGTCGGTCAGATTAAAGGCATAGGAGATAGCCAGCGCCAGATCGCTGGCATTGAAGTATTCGCCGGTACCTTCGGGCTGGTCTTCGGTGCGCACTTTCATGTCGTCCATACCCAGACTGGTAATGCTACCGCCCAGGGTTCCAAAACGCCCTAAGGGAAGGGTGGCGCCCACAAAATCGTAGCGAATATCAGCAATCCAGTTGGTGTGGACGAACAGTAATTCCGGCCGTTTCAATCGCGCCACGCCGGCGGGATTCCAGTACAGGGCACTGGCATCGTTGGCAGTGGAAACGAACGCGCCCCCCATGCCAATTGCCCGGGCACCTACCCCGATTTCCAGAAAAGGAGCAGCGGTGGTGCCCACATTGGACACTTTACTGCTGTATTGCGATAGCCCCGAAACACTCCACAAAAGTAACAGACTCAGAACAAGGGAAATGGCTTTCATACCGCTTACCTGTTCGTTTTCATGTTTACATTTTACCGGATTCCATCCGTTTTACCGGCTAAATGAATTTATTTAATAATGGCAAACTTCCCGATTTTCTCACCTACCCCCGGAGCATCCACATGGTAGATGTAAATTCCATAGGCAATTTCCTGTCCGTCCTTATTCAGCATATCCCAGGCTTCCTGTCCGTTCTCCAGCGAACTGTTGTGTTCGATGGTATCCACCAGATACCCCCGCAGGGTGTAGATGCGAATGGTACACTTTTTGGGCAGATGGATAAAGTAAATCCGCCGCTCACCCCGTCCGAAACGATAGGGAGAATTGGGTTCCCAGGCAGCCGTAACCACATAGGGATTGGGAACGACAGCAATCTGATCCATATCGCTTTTCGCTTTTTCCACATCGTAGCGCTGACCCCGTACAGTAAACTCGATACGGTCGCCGGTGCGGAACGGCTTTTTGGTGGCGATGCGGAAAATATCGCCCGGTTGTGGCGGCACCATGTGATCCACCGTGGTATCCGCCTCAAAATAGAGCCGCCAGGAAGTTTTGATGTGTAACGGATTACTCGGTCTGGGATCGGGTACCCAGATAATGGCACTTTCCATCTGCTCGTCATCCGGATAGTACGGACTGAGCGTGGAATCGGGATTATCAAATTCCAGGAACATAAAATGAGCGGCAGAATCCTCCGTAACGTTGTATATGGAAAATTTAGTCGGCACATCCGGCGGGAACAGTACATTCTCCGCAGTATCGATTATCTGATCGGAAAAGGTTACCTCGAAATCTGCAGGATAGTTGATATTGAAATTCAATGCGGGATTGGTATTGGAGAAGCGGCTGTCCTGATTCACTCGCCATTTGTAGGTGGAAGAACCCACCAGCCAGCCGGTGTTGTCGTAATCCAGATCGCAGGCATCATTATGGATGGTTAGCACAAAGCCATCCACCAGTGGAGACTGGCTGTCGCCATCAATCCACAAGGTATCCGTTCTGGGAATTTTCTCTCCGCCGGTAATATCATATATCACATAGTACGAATTCCCTTCGTTGTGGAAGAAAGAAGTATCACCGAACTCAATGGAATAGGTATGTCCATCCCGTACGGAATCGGGAATGAGAAACTCCAGATTCACCTCGCCGGTGCCCACGGTTTCCCGGACAAAATCGCCCACTAATTCGGGCGGTACATAGCCGGCAACCGGCGCCGAGGGGGTGACCACTGCTGTGTTAATATCTACCTGCACATTCCCGGAAATATCCTTCTGAATTTTACTGGTACACTCCGCGGGAGCCAATCCCACCAGCGTACCGGTTGCACTGGTATCCACCAGACCGTGATCGTAAGATACCACTGCGTAGTAGTACGTTTGTCCGTTTTTCACATCGGTATCCACATAGTAATGGGACAAGCCGGTATTGTTTCCCAGATTGAAATGAACACCCGATACATCGATGGGATGCAGACCGCTCCATTCATTTTTCAAATCGAACTGAGCGATGGGTTTGCGGAAGGTTAACCGCCCGTAGGCATCGGTGATAAGTCGGGTTTCCAGAAATTCCGGTTCGGTACTGCGGTAAATCCGGTACCCTTCAAAATCGTATTCCTGCAGGAAGGGATCCCAGGAGCGTTCGGCCCGGTCATCCCATACCAGAATTACCCGATTATCTCCCGGAATCACCGCCTTGAGTCGCGGTTTTTCCGGTGGTTTGGCAAAGCGATAATCGGCATTATAAATTTGTTGAATGGTTTTCTTGGTCAGCACCAGATCATCTTTATCTTCTCCGAACAGCAACGCCATGGAATAATTTTCGGTCTGCCCTGCTTTCAGGGGAAAAGGACCGGAGGAGAAGAACATCCCCAGATTGGCGGTTACTTGATTGCTATGGGGTGGTGGCGCGGAGCGAAACACTTCCCAATCCTGCTCCTCATTCCACAATTCGTAAGTATGAACCGGAAAGATGCGGAAACCGGTTAACCCAATCTGGTCCGACTCATCTTTGTCGGTGTAATCGAAATCTGGTTCACCGGCTGTGGGGATTCCGTCTCCTTCGCCCACATCGGGTCCTGGATAACCAAAATCGTTGGGACCCAGCCCGTCTTCGCCCACATCATCATTCAGCGGTTCTCCCTCGTCCCACTGACCGTTCTGGTTTACATCGGTGTAGGGTTTCCAGTCGCCATCTTCATCACCGCTCCAGTGAGGTGCGGGAGGATGCCCGAAATAGGCTTCGTATTTCACCGGATCCACACCGTAGGGATATTCGCTCAGCCAGGTTCCCGGGCCGGAATCGCGCCGTTCGTCCACGATGCCATCATCGTCGTTATCCACTCCGTCATCGGCAATGCCGGGACTCTCCAGAAAGGCGAAACCCGCCACTCCTACCGGATGCCAGTGTCCCGGGGAACCAAATCCATCGTAATCCCATGCCCAGGCAATGTCCAGATAGGTGTCGTAATCACCGGTATCGTCCGAGGAATCGTCCGTCCCCCCAATCCCCCAATCAATGTAAAAACAGTAGTAGGTGCTATCGTAATTGTACTTGCCCTCGTTGGTGATGAAGTACACAGCAAAAATCACGTCTTCGGCCAGCACCTGCGACCACTGAAAATAGCGCGCAGCCACTTCCAGACCCATTCCCCGACGATCGGGACGCGCCGGATCGGGATAAAAATCCCATTCCTCATCGGGATCGTCATCAAACACAAAATACGTTTCCAGATCGGCATTGCGCACACCTTTTCCGAAGAAGCCATTCCAGTACACCAGATCGTCCACCAATCCGTTGCCATCATCATCCTGGTCGTTGCGCACCTCGTTGGGATTTACCCAGCCGTCCGGTTTATCCGGCCAGTAGTCCGGCCAGGTAAGCGGATCGTTGCTCATCGCAGGGCTGTTTCCTTCTTCGTTAAAATAGCCGGGAAGCGGACCCCAGCCCCACAGCTCGTCGTGTGGTCCTTTGTCCACAAATTCCCGGTACTGGGTTTCCATGGGATGGATAACGTTTCCGTTGTTGTCGATGGCGCGTCCCTGAACAATTAACGCCACACCATCCACATACTGATGGCCGGTCCCTTTGGGCCATTCCCCGGAAGGGGAATCCGGCCAGTGAGCAATTTCGCCCCAGTTAATAAAGATGGTGCGTACCAGGTTGCCATCCATAATTCCCTGGCGACGCAACTCGGTGTTTCCCACGTTGGGATCCGGGGTTCGTTGTGCCCACCCACTCCGGGCGAACACCCAAACCATACAGGCAACCAGCAACGTTTTCCATGACAATCGTTTCATTGTCATCCTCGTGATTAAAATCTAAGTTCCAGTCCAATTTGCACCCGGCGCGGTTCGGAATAAAAATCGGGTCGAATGAAGTACTGATCCAGGGTGTTTAACCCGCGGGGACGCAGCCCGCCCACATACAATGGAGCCAGGGTATATCCCGCGCGACCGGTATCGGTAAACACGTTCCTCTCGTTCAGCCGATCCAGCAAATTGTAGATTCGGGTGAAAAAACTGTACTCCATCCCACCCCATTTAAACACTTTATTGAAATACAAATCGATGTAGAATTCATCCGGTTTGCGCCCACTGTTTTCCACGGCTGTTTGTACATTCTGGAAGGTGGGGGTGTACGGCAGACCGGTACCATAACGCATAATCAGCGTCAGGGCAAATTTCCCCGGTGTCCCCAGGGTCAGTGTAGCATTAATCTGATGCCGACGATCCCAGTTCAGCGGAACCAGTTGCTTTTCCGTTTGTTTGGGCGGATCGCTCTGAGCATCTAAAAAGGCGGTATTGGGATCCGAAGCGTTTCCCTTGGCAATCTGGTAGGTGTAGTCCACGCTTCCGCTAATTCCGTTGGAATATCGCTTTTCCAGCTCCAGGGTAATACCGCGGACAAACCCATAATCCCGGTTAATGTAACGCGCATATTTTATTCCCTGCTGGGTTTCCAGCACCTGTGTCCCCAGCAGGTTACGGATGTCCTTGTAATAAGCCGTCACGGTCAGCCCAAACATACTTCCCACCTGCTGCTGAAGCCCGATTTCGTAAATCACCGTTTTCTGCGGTTTCAGCTCGGCATTTCCCATGGTGTTAATTAGCGATTGCGGCGGTGGGGAGGGAGTTCCCTGCAACGGAAATACATCGAACTCGGGGTTGGTGTACAGATAGAAGAAATTGGGCACCTGGAAGAAATGACCATAGGAAACGTGAATGACCCCTTTTTCGGAAATGGGATAGGCAATACCCAATCTGGGACTCACCTGCCAGCTGCTTTCGGCTTTACGCATGGGGGATTGGGAGGGGTTGGAGAAATCCACCGGCACCTGTCCATCGGGATCGAAATAATCGAAGCGAACACCAGCATTCACAATCATGTAGGTAAATTCCATTTTGTCCTGAAGGTAGGCGGAAAACTCCAGCGGATGGTGCAGATACATGTTATTATTGAAGGAAGTGATGGGCGCCATGCGATCGGGGTCTTCCGGAATCACTTCATATTCGTGAAGCCACAGGCGGTGTCGGCGCACCTGTGCACCTCCTTTGAGCTGATGGGTGTTGGTCACCTGACTGGTGAGTTCTGCTTTAATAAGATGGCTCATGGTACTGCGATGGAATTGCCACATCTGCTGACCACCGGCCAGAAAAGCATTGGCCCCGGTTAACTGCAATCGCGAAGCGGGAACATACCGGGGATCGAACCGATCTTCGTACACGTACTGGTCGTACTCCGTGTAAAAGTAAGAATAGCGCACATCCATAAAAGTGCGTGCACTGAACACATGGTTCCAGTGTGTCAGCGCCGTCACGCTCTGCTGAAAGCGTTTGTAATCGCCATCCGGATTCAGGCGAAATCGGTGATCGTATTCCCGCCACTGGCGATTCTGGTAAATTCCGTCCACAGATATTTTATCCGTTCCGGTTAAACGGTAAGTCAGTTTCAAATCTCCGGTCAGGCGCCGGGAGGGATTCATGGACACTGCCTTTGCCCGATGAATGAGATCCTGTGCCAGTTGCTCGCTGAAAGGATAGCGTACCCCATGACTCTCCACAATTCGGTCTTCCGGGTCATCCGGACTGAAATCTGAACTATCTGTGGGGAGAAAAACTTCCTTTCCGTAAATGTAACCGGCATTTTCGTAGTAGCGTCCGGAGAGGAAAAAATTCAACTTCTTCCCGAATCCGGGAACCGGACCGCTAAGGTTCCCCTGCAAATTGAATATGGGATTGAAATCCTTGATATTCCAGAAGATATCGTCGTGCGTGCTGAGATAATCTCCTCCGTAAACACTGAGATCCCCAGTAAAATGGTCCGTACCGTCCTTGGTCACAATATTCACCACACCGGACATAGCCTGCCCGTACTCCGCATTGAAGGTACCGCTAATGACAGTCAGTTCCTGGATGGCGTTGTTTTCCATCTCGATGGCGTAGGAACCGGAGTACACGTCGTTCACCGGCACGCCATCCACCATATAAGCCACCTCTCCCAGCCGTCCGCCACGGAAGTGTCCGTCTATGACCCCGGCCTGCAAATTGACCACATCAGAGAATGTTTCCACCGGTAGTGCTTCAATTACATCGCTACTTACGGCGGATTCGGTGGAGGTCAGGTCTTTTTTGACCAGTGGCCGCTCAGCTGTCACCTCGATAGCCTCGCCTAACTCCAGGGTGGTTTGCTGTAACTTCATATCCACGTGAGTGGTTTTGTCCGCACTCACCCGCACATTTTTGACTACCATGTCGTTGTAACCAATCATCATGGCCCGCAGGGTGTATGTGCCCGGCGGAATCCCGATAATTAAAAAAGTGCCATCCACATCCGTTGCCGCACCGTAGGTTGTGTTTTCCACCAGTACGTTAACTCCCGGTAACGGCTCCCCGGTGGATGCATCCACAATTCGACCCACAATTTTCCCGGTGGTACCGGCAAAGCTCAGGGACAGAAATATCAGAAGCAGGGCAATGATTTGAACGGGCATATCCCAATAAACTGGTAGGCGGCGCATGGAAAGCCTCCCCGGACTATTGATTCAAATAAATTAACCTTGCTCTATACTAAAGTCGAATGATTTTCTATTTCTGATTATCCTCTGTGTATTTCCTGATTGTTACCCGCGTTCCGGGTCAATTGCGGCAAACACGCGCTATTTCCCCACGGAACCGATCACATGATACGTAAAAGACCTATCTGTTTTCCCTTCCACATGGCAACATCTAAACAACGGTTTCGTAAATACACTTCTCATAAAACCCAAAGCAAAAACGGACTGCTTCGTCCAGAATCATTTCAGAACTTCACATCTGGATATTACGGCCACCCCCCCTCTTCCCAGAGGAAGGGCAGCCAGACATAGGGGACCACACAACAACCAGCAAGAGGTGTTTATTTAATTAACATCATTTTTTTGGTAATCAGGGCATTCTGACCCTTCAGCTGATAGAGATACACACCGGTAGCCACCCGGTTGCCGTAATCATCCAACCCATCCCATACCACCTGATAGGTACCGGCAGGGAGCACATCGTCCACCAGTGTGCGAATCTTTTGACCCAGCATATTGTAGATGTTCAGCTGCACTTTTCCGCGGTGCGGTACCCGATATTCAATCACCGTTTCCGGATTGAACGGATTGGGATAGTTCTGCATCAACTCGTAACTGGAGGCCAGTGTGGTGGACGGTGTTTCCGGATCTTCGATGGAAACCACCACTTCTTTCACCTCTTCGATGGAGAAATCGTCGAACCAGGCGTAGCCGGTGGGGAAGGAAGTGAATCGAGCTCGCATGCTCACTCCCGCCGCATCATCCGGCGCCTTAGCCACCACCACATAGTGCGTCCATCCACTGCTGGGATTGCGCTGATCAATGTAAGCAAACTGATCTCCACCGGTCAAATCCCAGGCCGTGTGCAACGGCGCACGATGGAAGAAAAAGCAAATCCCCATCCGATCGTTGTCACGATCCGGAATCACATTGGTGGGATACCAGTTCGCCCCCGTGTTGATGCTGTCCGTCTTTACCCAAACACCTATCTTGTACCACTTCCCCGGCTGCGCAGGTACCGGCTCACTGTAAAACACCATCTCATCATCCAGCGTGTCCTTCTCCACCATCAATACATCCCAGTTCCCACTGTGCGCTCCCGTATCCTGAACCGTGTTGGCAAACCCAATCTTATCCGAACTCGTCCAGTTTAACCAGCCAACCGGCGTCTCCGCATCCCCGTTGAACACTCCCATCGACCAGGTGCTGTTCGTGTTGCAGTACACATTGTCGAACCATACCGTACCCGTGGCATCCTTGCCCATCACCAGCGAAATCACCACACTGTCCGGCTCACTGGTCACCAGAACACCATCGGTGTACTCCGTCCAATCCTTACTGGCCACACTCTGATCCACCCCCACAAACTTCTCCACTATCAGCGTACCACCACTGTAAAACCGATACCAAACTCCGATCTTCTCATCCTGTGTGCCCGGATTGGTGTTCACACCATCGGTCTTTGCCCAAAACTTCAGATTGTACAGATCGTTCCCAGCCGCATTGTTCCAGTACAATTTGGCATTGTTCACACTCACCCAGCCTACCACATCACCGGTTGCCGAAGGCTTAATCACCTTGAACGAACGCAAACTCGGCAGCGCCTGATTCCAGGGATTCGGAGCCGCTGCATCCTCCGTCCACACCACCGAAGCACCTCCCAATCCGTCGTTCAGCTTGTTCCAGAAATTCGGCGCCCACGTCTCCAGATCACCATTGGGAAGGAGGTTGGTTTGGGCCAGGAGGATTCCGGTGGTCAGCAGAATCATCCCGACCAGCAGGGTCATTGCTTGAAAGCGAAATTTCATACAGACCTCCATAATTTAGTTAAACGTTTTACTTAGTACAGCTATTTATGGGACGACAAATTCTTTTCCGGCATTATCGAAATCGTAAGAAATATCAGATGGAACAGGTCGATTGGCGAATGACCAGCTCTACCGGAACCAGAATTTTGTGAGGATTAGAACGTCCTTTTTTCAAAATTTCGGCGATGAGATTAATTGCTTCCACTCCCAGGTCCACTTTGGAGACGCGAATGGTCGTAAGCGGAGGATCCAACGACAGGTCTGCTTCCACATCATCAAATCCAATCAGAGAAATATCCCCGGGGACATTCAGTCCACGCTCTTTGAAGTACTGCAACAAGCCAATCGCCATGGCATCGTTACAGGCAAATACCGCGGTAACATCCCCGGCTTTATCTAACAGTTTCTTCCCCGCCTCATAGCCATACTCTCTGGTTGGCAACGGTTCATCGACCACCACGTACCGGGAATGGTAATCGATACCGGCTTTTTCCAGTGCCATTTTGTACCCCTGAAAGCGCTCGGTGATGCTGGGATGATCCAGGTCGCCCCCTACAAAGGCAATTTTCCGGTGGCGGCACCCGATCAGATGATTGGTGGCCATCAATCCCCCGGCAATATTGTCAATCATCACTGCGGGATAATTTCCCCTGGGGGGCACATAGTCCACAAATACCAGAGGTAAATGGAATTGTTCCAATCCCTCGATGAGCGCCTGGGGAACTTTTCCGGCCAGAATGACCCCTTCCACATTATTTTCCAGCACAAATCGGGGTAATGGATCGTTGTGGGAATAGTTTTCCGGCACTGTGGTGAGCAAGATATAATATTCATGTTCCCGGGCCTGAAATTCGGTACCCAGAAATACCTGAGTATAAAACGGTTCGGAACGGGAGAAGTGATCTTCGGTGAGGATAAATCCGATATTACCACTTTTTTGGGAGACCAACCCACGAGCAAATCGGCTGGGATGGTAATTCAATTCGCGGATTGCTTTCAGGACGCGTTTGCGGGTTTCCCGGGAGATTCGGCTATTATTATGAATCACCAGGGAGACGGTGGCGACGGAGACATTCGCGCGTTTGGCAACATCTTTAATGGTGACAGCCATAGCTCATAGGTTAAACGTTTAACTTGCACTGGGAATATAAGGTATTCTAACTAATTTGTCAAGACCCTTTCTGAGATTTTTTTCATTTTATCTGAATTTCTCTTAATTACCAGTTTTTCCACACGGTTAACCCCTGTTTTTCCCGGAGCGAATTTCCCGCATCTCCCACCTTTTCCAAAAAATTCATCAAACTCCATCACTCCTGTGAGCCAATTTTTCAGGATGATTCCAGAATAATGTGGTTTATTGTTTTGAGAAAACGGAAGGAGTTTATTCCGGCTGGCGAATAACAAACATGCGAATTCGCCGCTGCCAGTCCATTTGTTTGCTTTCCCGTCGGAGCAGTTCCCGGTCAATCTGCACCGGAGGGGCTTGTTGCTGCAATTCCCGATGCAACCGCCGCCGCGCCTGCTCCCAGCGCCATTCATTCACCGTGTGAAATCGCCTCAACCCAACCGGCGCGTTCCGTTTCGCGGAAGAATGTTGAAAAAACGCTCGCACCGAATCCGGCACCTCAACCTCCTGATATTTCTGCTTTAAATAGTACAGGTAGGTTTGTTCCAGCGCAAATTCGCGTACTTCCCGCTTCACCCGGGGATGATTTTCAATCCCTTTACGATAGGCCTCTTTGAGCAAAAATTCATCCCGAACCCATTTCCCCATTTTATTGGAAAGCTGGCGAGGTGTGCGAAACCGCGGTCGATTGCTCACCGGAATTTTTTTCTGGGCATTTAAGAATTCACCCAACGAAATGGTACCACCGCGATAGCGAATCAACGGATCGTTTAAATGATTTGCCAGACGTGCGTGGAGCAGATCAATCAGTTCGTTGGTGAACAACAGTGGTGCTTTCAGTGTACCCGAGGATTCCACCTGCCTGGTCATCGTTTCCCACATCAGAGCAAAGGTTTCCGGTACCGGCTGGGGATTCAGAGTTCCCAGGTAGTGTGCAATGTACCGGTGTGCGATT
This sequence comes from uncultured Calditrichaceae bacterium, assembly GCA_964495805.1. Taxonomy (GTDB): domain Bacteria; phylum Calditrichota; class Calditrichia; order RBG-13-44-9; family RBG-13-44-9; genus JALXCH01. The sequence continues at coordinate 8,781 of CAZBWV010000051.1, read as the reverse complement.
TCCTGACTTCGGCGTTGCCGGATGCGCTTTTCCAGTAACGGTTTCTGCCGATTAAATTCGCTTTCGCGGAGCACCATCTGATCCCGGCGATTGAGTAGTTGAATGATGTGAAATCCCCATCGGGAACGAACGGGTGACGAAATCTGAGACAGCGAAAGAGTTAAGGCGGCATTCCCAATTGCTTCGTCCAGATCCCAGATTTTATGCCAGCCCAGGTCACCGCCGTTGCGCGCCAGTATGGTATCCCGAAAAGCAAGCCGGGCAAGCGAATCCCAGCTGGCACCCTGTAACAGCGCCCGATACCACTCCCCCGCCTGCAGCGAATCCGGGGTAAACAAATGTTTCACATGCACTGCCACATTGGCGGCAAAGTATTCCCGACGCAAATCATCCTCGGAAATCTGAATTTGCTTACTTACCACTTCCCGGTACAACTGCCGCAAAATAGCCTGGCGCTGTTCCCAGCGAAGTGCCCGCACAAACAGAGAATCCTGCAACAAACCGTCTCGTTGCGCGCGCAGGTAGGTTAAATAAGAATCGATATAATTCCACAACTCATCCCGCAACGCTTGAAATCCGGTTGAATCCACAGCAAAATTGGGGTCTAACTCATAGAAGCGACGAAACTGGGAAAGAGTGATGATTTCCTGACCCACGTGGGCAATGACCGGTTCCTGGCTTTCTGGCTGTCTGGAGCAGGTAAGCAATACCAGTAAAAATCCCCAGCCCAACCACCATCGTTTCGCGCGGAAAATATCGAACGTCATCTGTCCTGTTCTTCTGACCATGCTTAAAATAAATATAAAAAATTTTTCGGGAAATAATCCACTGTTTTAAAAATGGGTAATTTCATGAACATACTTTTCTATTCATTGAATTTTTTGGGTTTTTTTTCTATATTCACAAATAATCAGGAGAACGAAGCATGGATCGGCGTGAATTCATCAAAAAAAGTTTTCTTATTGGCGCCGGCTTTTCTTTCTTGTCTTCCATGCCTTTCTCCGCTCATCCCTCTGTACCCCGTTCCCGGGTAGTCCAAATTTCCCACTCAAATGTGCAAAAAGGTCGTCACTTCCGGCAGGATGTCCTGACTGAAATGCTCAATCGGGGCCTGGCGAACCTGTACAGTACCGAACATCCGGACCAGGTCTGGAAACAACTTTTCTCATCCCGCGATGTGGTAGGTATTAAAGTAAATTGTCTGTCCGGAAAACATGGCTCCTCGCACCGGGAACTGGTGGACGTGATCATTGAACAGTTGCAGAGGGCGGGTGTTTCGCCAGGCAACATTATTATCTGGGACCGGCTTAACGCCGATCTGGAGAATGCCGGCTTTCAAATCAACTGGAAAGATCGTAGTAAACCGCTTTGTTTTGGAAACGACGTGGCTGGTTATGACGACCGGCTCTATTTAAACGGCAGCGTGGGAAGTTTAATCACCCGCACCGTAACGCACCTCACCACCGCCATCATCAACATTCCTGTGCTCAAAGATCACGGCATAGTGGGGGTCACCCTCTCCATGAAAAATTTTTTTGGAGCCATTCATAATCCCAATAAATACCATTTAAATGCCGGTAATCCATACGTGGCAGATCTGTACCAGATGGAAATCATTCGCAGCAAAGTGCGTTTAATTGTATGCGATGCACTTGTTGCTCAGTACGAAGGCGGACCTCCGTTTAAACCGCAATGGAGCTGGCCCATGAACAGTTTGTTGCTGGCAGTGGATGGGGTAGCGCTGGACCGTGTAGGTTGGGAGATTATTGAGCGGAAACGGCGTGAGAAACAGTTTCCTTCGTTAAAAAAGGCAGGGCGGGAACCGGTGTACATTCTGACCGCCGGAGAGAAAGGACTGGGTGAGAGCGATTTAAACAAAATTGATTGGCAAACATTAGCGTTATGAAAACACTTCCGGGACAGCCAGTTAAACGGCGCGATTTTCTAACTTTATGCAGTGCGGCCGGTAGCGGCCTGCTGATGGGTAGGCTGGTGCCGGGCATTTCGCTTCCTGATGCCCGGGCAGGGGAAGTTCCCCACACCCACGAGGCCCGCTGGTACGAGAAACTGCCCCATAAAAAAGTTCGCTGTAAGCTGTGTCCCAAGGAATGTACCGTGGATGACCGGGAACGGGGATACTGCGGTGTGCGGGAGAACTGGGGCGGAACTTATTACACACTGGTGCACTCCCGTCCCTGTACGTACCACGTGGATCCCATCGAGAAGAAGCCGCTATTCCACTTTTTGCCGGGAACCACGGCCTTTTCCATTGCCACAGTGGGCTGCAATGTGGATTGCAAATTCTGCCAGAACTGGCAAATTTCGCAGATACGCCCCGAGCAGGCCACCAATCTGGACATGCCACCGGAGAAGGTTGTGCGCATGACCCGAAAATCAGGAGCCCGTTCCATTGCTTACACCTACACCGAACCGGTGATTTTCTCCGAATATGTGTACGATACCGCTCAGGAGGGAAATCGCTGGAAAATTAAAAGTGTGATGATTACCAACGGGTACATTCAGGAACAGCCCATGCGGGATCTGGCGGAAGTACTTTCTGCTGTTAAAATTGATTTGAAAGCATTTAGCGAAAAGTATTACCGGGAAGTGGTGGATGGCGAGCTCAAGCCGGTTCTGGATACCCTGGTACTTTTGCGAAAATTAAACATGTGGACGGAAATTGTCTATCTGGTAGTGCCTACCCTGAACGACAGCGACAAAGAGTTTACCGAGCTGGCGAAATGGATTCGCACCAATCTGGGACCGGATGTACCGGTGCATTTTTCGCGATTTTATCCCCAATACAAGCTCCAGAATTTACCACCCACGCCACAGAAGACGCTGGAGCGCGCACGGGAAATTGCCCGGGCAGAAGGACTTCACTACGTGTACATCGGCAACATCCCCGGGCACGAGGGAGAAAACACCTACTGCCCGAAATGTGGCAAACGGCTCATTCACCGGGTGGGCTTTTTTGTGGAAGAAAATCGGATTGAACATGGAAAATGCCCTTACTGCGGGCAAGAAATACCCGGTATCTGGAAATAAATATTCCGATTGGGGGACTCCGGACACCGGTTTATGGATAAAAAATCGGAGAACGTAGAGATAGGAGGAGTACTGAAATCGTGAAACGGCTTAAAATGAAGGAGGTTTTGATCATGATGTTCCTGCTATTTTCCATATTATATTCGCAAAAATCCGATGCGGTGCGGGAACCAGCAGTTGCCGGAATGTTTTACCCGGCAGAACCGGAGACGTTGCAGGCAATGATCCGGGAATTTCTCAGCCACACGGAGAAAGTAATTCAGGGGGATATTGGAGGACTGGTTTCGCCCCATGCCGGATACATTTACTCAGGTCCGGTGGCAGCCTGGTCCTACCGACAAATCGAAGGGAATTCCTATGATGTGGTGGTGGTGATTGCTCCTTCCCATTTCGAATATTTCCGAGGAGCCTCGGTGTTTCCCGGCGCTTACTACGAAACTCCGCTGGGGAAAATTCCCGTGGACCACACATTGGCGGAACAATTAGCCGAACAGTCGCCCCATATTCATCTTTCCATGAGCGGACATAGCATCTCCTTTACCGGTCGCGGAGAACATTCCCTGGAGGTACAATTACCTTTTTTACAGACGGTGCTCAAGGATTTCAAATTGCTCCCCATTGTCATCGCCGACCAGTCCTGGGATAATGTAAAAACACTGGCTCTCTCCCTGGCCAATGTGCTCAAAGGCAAGAAAGCTCTTATCGTGGCCTCCTCGGATTTATCCCATTATCATCCCTATACCACCGCCTACACACTGGATGAGAAAATTCAAGAATTGTTCAATTCTTTCGATTACCAGGGTATTGTGGAGGGGTGTGAACGGCACGAAATTGAAGCATGTGGATATGGTCCTATTGCCACCATGATGTATGCATGCGAACTGTTAGGTTACAATAAGAGCAAAGTGTTGAAATATGCAACATCCGGTGATGTTCCGGTGGGTGAGAAGGCACAGGTTGTGGGATACATGAGCGGTGTCGTGTATCGCTAATCAGGGAATGGGGAAGCGTTCAATTTCTATGGAAAACAGGCAGATAGGGCATTTTGAAATCATTCGGGAATTAGGACGGGGTGGGAAGGGCATTGTTTATCTGGCTCGCGATACGCGACTGGATCGGCTGGTTGCACTTAAATTTTTAAAAACGGAGGGCATCGACCGACAGAAGATACTTCGCGAAGCTCAACTGGCCAGTAAAATTCGACATCCCGGGGTGGTCACCATTTACGACGTAGTGGATAGCCCGGAGGGGATGTTTATTGTAATGGAGTATGTGGAGGGAGAATCACTGGATGCGTTTTTGAAGACTCACCGAATCGATTTTCCTTTTGCACTCCGATTAGCTCAGGACTTAACCCGGGTTCTGGCGGCAGCCCATCGCAAAGGACTGGTACACGGAGATTTAAAACCCAGTAACATCATGCTCACCCCGGAAGGAACGGTTAAACTTCTGGATTTCGGACTGGCCAATCTTGCCACAGGAAGTTCCGGTCATACCGGAATTGCCGGGACCTTCCCATACATCGCACCGGAGCAAATCATGGGCTCCCCCGCTACAGAACAAACAGACATCTATGCTCTGGGAATCATCCTGTACCGGCTATTCACTGGCAAGGAGCTATTTCTCAAAGAAAATCCGGCAGCCACAATCTACGCAATGATGCACGAAATGCCGCCACCCCCCTCTCAATTTAATAAAAAAATCCCCACCGAACTGGACGCCATAATTCTTCGTTGTCTGGAAAAAGAAGCCCAGAAGAGATATAATACAGCCAACATCCTGCTGGAAAACCTAACCCGCATTCAACCGCCGGAGACACGCGAAACAATTCATTTCAGCCGCGTCTCGGTGGCACTTATTATCTCTGTTCTGGTACTCATTATTTTAAGCACGCTTTTCATTTATTATAAAATGCAAAACACACCGCTCAATGTTTCTTCTCTGGCTTCTGTGGATCTGGAGGAACCGGTGGAACTGTTCATTCACACCACCCTCCCGGAAAAATCCACCACCGACGTCCAGATACGCATGTACGGACTTCTGGAATTGCTCAAAGTTCAACTTCTAAAAATTCACAATCTGGAAATCCGTCAGGAACCACCCGGGGCAACCACCCGCTCTGTTCCCGGTCAGTACTATCACCTCTCCCTTACCATTCAGGGTAAAGAGCCTGATCATCTGGTTTCGTTTAAATTAGAAGATCCGGATCGAAATGTGCTGGCCCAATCCCGGTATCCTTTCCGGCAATTCAATGATCTGTCCTGGATTTCCAGCAAAATCATTGAAGAGGTAATTTATATTCTATTAGGGAAACGAATCATTCTGAATTACGACACTCAGAATTTAAAAGAATTGCTGAGGGTTTACAAACATCTGGCTTATGGCAATTTCTATTTCAAAGAAAAAAAATATCAACTGGCTTTAACTCAACTCGATCAGGCCTTACAAATCGACCCATTCCTTTCCGCCGCTCATTATTACAAAGGATTGATTTATTCCGAGATGAAAAACTACCAACAGGCCATTTACGAGCTCAACCAGGCATTGCCGGAAGCCAGAAAAAAGAAACTGGTGGACTGGGAGGTTGAGTTCCCTTCTCTCACCAACCAGAATGTTCGACTGCGAGCGGTTATGAACTTAGAAACCAATCTTCCAAATTCGGATGAGCTCTGGTTTTTCCTGGAACCCGAAAACACCATTTACCTTATTTCGGCCAGAAAAAAAGAAATTTTCCCCATTCAACTTCCCCGGGAACTGAAAGGATTTACTCCGTCTTCCGTTTATCAATACAGGAACACATATATTTTCAGTGCTATTCAGCGAGTCACCCAAAAGGCACGAACTGCGTTCATGGGATTGTTCGATCCGCAAACATCACGATTGGTTTCTCTTAAAAAATTGCCGGGTTTACCCCAGCCCCTCCCGCCCCATTCGTTTTTCTATCTGGATAAATTTCACCAGAGAATTCTACAGATTGACCTGGAGAAAGAGTTGTCCCTTACTACCCAATCCATTCCGTTTACCAATGTTTGCCGATTATTCCCTTCTTCCAGATCGGGTTATTACCTTTGCGTGGAAGATACACAAATCTACACGGTTCATATAAAGAAAAATATCATCGAACGACATACCGGGCTCGGTCAAAACGAGAAGGGACTGCATGGGTACAAAACCGTTATAGGGGATTTACTGCTTTACCACTCCGTTAATCAGCACCAGCTTGTGGTCTATAATTTCGTTCGTAAAAAGGTAATTCGGAGGATTCCGCTGGTTTCCCCAGCGACGGATTTTCAATTTATTACCCGACGACCATTTCTAATCTCCTGGCGGGATAATGAATTTTACGCGATCCAAAATGACACTTTTTTACACATGTACAAAATCGAAAAAGGCCACCGTCTCACCCATCTGGGTAAAATTCCTCTATCCGGGTCTGCTATTTTGAATCGTGTGTCTTTTTCCCTGGTTTCGCACTTCAGTAATGTGTTTTATGACAAAACCAACCAAACATTTTTAATTTTTAATAAAACGAACGGACAAATTTTTCGAGTTCATTCCGGAATTAAAAGAATACGGTATGCGCTATCCCTTCAACATCTACTTTTTATCCAGACCAACGGGATGCTACTTGTCCAGGATTTTCGGGTGGGGGAAACTTTCAGCAAACTACAGGGCAATTTTCAACCGATTAAGATATTCCCCGACCGCCATCTTATTTTATTTTTTGAGCGGAGCGAAGGGCGCCTGGTTTTCTACAACTATGCCAAGCGGCGCCCCCAGGGGTTCATCCATCTGGAATCACGGGGTCATTTTGTGATTCTTACTAACCGTTTATTTTATTTCTCGCAAAATAAACTGAAAAGTTTGAATCTGGAGATGGTGCCGGAGAAGGATGTGGCCAGGCTAACCGATATTTACTACCAGATTGCCCGAAATGCGTATCTGGCTGGCAATTATCAACTGGCCCATTTGGAATCCCAAAAAGTGCTTCAGGAATTAAATCCCAGTCACTTACCTTCCCATCTTATTCAATTTAATCTCTCCCTCGCTCTTGATGATGAAGCTCAATTTACCATCACCCTGCCGCGAGTGTATAATTTGCTGGAGGAGAACGATAAACGAAAAAGACAACTGATCCAGACATTAAAACAAAGTAAACTATATGAATGGGAAAGATCGGTTCCTGCCGGTCAGGGAAAACGCCTATTTCAGATTTACAACAATCACATTCTTTTTGCCAACATCAAATCGGCACAACCCGGGGAACTCTGGAGCCTCCATACAGAAACCGGAGAAATTGCCTGGCGCTTTTCGTACCGCTACAAATTTTTTGGTACCGTTTTACCCGATAACCGATTTCTATTTTGCGAAGCCCCGGGCTTTCAGGAAACACGCTCGTATTACTTGATGGATCTTAACCGACACATCGTGGTCGATTCCATTCCCGGTACCAGAGCCCATCGACTTTTCCCGAAATTTTACCCTTATCAATCCGGTCAGATGGTGGTCTTTTTTCAGTTAAATCCGCAAAATCCCGCAGAAATTTTACTTCTAAATCCCGATCGTAAAACCATTCGTTCCCTTTACACAACAACTCATTATCTATCGCAACTTCATATTCATGATGGAACCATTGTTTTTTTCTCAGGCGATTCTTTACATGAATTCGATATCCAGAAGGGAACATTTCACACCGAAACAGTTCCGCAATCGCTCATGTTTCCGGTGAAAAAAATCTTATGGTACTCCCCACAAAAATTAATTTTTATGTTAACCAACGGAAATGTCTATTTATGGAATCGTATCAGTGGTAATTTCCGGTGTATTGCCAAAGCACAAAGCACCTTTTTACCTGATGGATTTATTGATCTGGCCAATAATGCACATTTCTTTCAAAACGGAGAATTCACCTCCTTCCCTCTAAACGGAACAACACAGATTGAAAAAGCGTTTTTTCGGAGCGACACACTTTACCTGCTGGAACCGGATCGGATTGTTCTGTTTCACGATTCCAGAATGATTCACCAGCTTCCATTAATCTGGTCCGGCTTCGATTTTCGAGTGGGCAAAGGGAAGGCTTACATACTCAATGCAGACGGACGATTATATGCTGTTCGCTTAAACTGGCATTTTAACAATGTGAAAAAGCGCTTGATTTTATCCCTGAATTAATCTAAATTTGTCGCGCTTTTTTAAGGGGTCGTAGTTCAGTTGGTCAGAACGCCGGCCTGTCACGCCGGAGGTCGCGAGTTCGAGTCTCGTCGGCCCCGCCATTTTCCCCAAATATGGCACAATATAAAATAGGAATTGCAGGGATTGGTAGGGTAGGGCTTGCCCTATATAAACACTTAAATAATGTATTTGTTTTGACTCATAAAGAGGATATAGATAATTATAAAGATGATCGTGATATTGATATCTGGATATTGACTTTGCCCGATAATGCAATATTGAAGTACAAAGAAAAATTTATAGCGAATAGTCGTATAGGTGTTTTGCATACTTCAGGGACATTACCTAAAATGAAAAATATTGAAAAGATTCATCCGTTTGCAATGATAGGAAAAATCAATATGAACGATTTATCAACCGTTTATTGGGGAATACATAGAGGTGAACAACTGGCGAAGATGTTTGTTGAAGAGATTGTAAAGGCTAAATATTTTATTTTACCGGATGAGTATGATCCCGCTCTTTATCATTCGGCAGCCGTAATTTCATCGAGTCTGTTGT
>CAZBWV010000050.1:0-6310 GCA_964495805.1 uncultured Calditrichaceae bacterium | reverse complement strand
ACGAGTACATTGGATTCCCCAGCCATCTGGGTTGCTCCGGACCCATTGAATAGTATCCTGTACACCACAGCGAAAAAATCCGGAAATCTGGAAAAAGATGCTCCTTCGACAGGTTCTTATCTGGGTACTCTGGGAACGCCAGGAAGTGGTCCAGGAGAATTGGATCGACCCAATGGTGTGGCTGTAGCATACGACTTTGTGCTGGGAAACGAAAAAATCGACCTGTTAATCGTTGTAGAACGAGATAACCATCGTTTTTCCGTATTTAAGCTGCCAGGGGAACAGTTCCTTGGCTATTTTGCGGAAAACGTTCTGGATCGGCCTTATGGTGTGGCGGTAAACTGGTATGAAAATGAGTTGTATGTGTACATCACGGATCCAGGTTCCAGTAAGCATCCTGTGTATGTGTATCGTCTTTTCGATGATAACGGTACCCTGAACGCAGTTTTGCACACTTCCTTCAATTCATACCCGGCAGGAGAAGAATCCATTGTGGTGGATCACAATCTGGGGCGAGTATTGGTTGCTGACGAACAGGGAGAAGTGTATGTGTATTCCCTATTCGGACAAAACTTACTTACACGATTCGGCAGTGGATATTTCACTGGTGATGTAGAAGGTCTTGTAATTTACGATTGTGGAGGTGATAGTGGCTATGTCATTATCTCAGACCAGATAGGTAGTGCTACGGAGTTCGAAATTTTCTCGCGCAAAAAATATCATCATATCGGCACGTTCACGGGTAAATCACCTCACATACCCAAAGAAACGGACGGTTTGGCTCTCACTCAATATGCATTACCCAATTTGCCTAACGGTGCACTCTGGGCGCAATCGGATGATCAAAATGTCCATTGCTTCGATTGGAAATCCATTGCCGACAGCTTTAACCTGGCCATTGTTATTTATGATGATAATTCGCTGCCGGTGCAATTAAAAAGTTTTACCGGGCAAATAAGAAAAAGTATTATTTATCTGAACTGGACTGTTTCCAGTGAATTCAACAATCTTGGTTTTGAATTATACCGTAAAACTGATACCGATAGCAATTTTGTCCTGATTCAGTCGTATCAAACCGATGCGGCGCTGAAAAGCAAAGGGAATTCCACTACCCCGCAACATTACGGAACTATCGATCTGATTCCATCCTCATCCTTATCCACTATCTGGTATAGGCTGATGCAGGTGGATTATTCCGGCATTCGAACGGAATTAAAAACAATTCAACTAAAAATATCCCAACATCAGCACGATTCCAAATCATCTTTTCATCCCGATCAGTATGTCATCTATCCTAATTTTCCCAATCCGTTTAACTCCAGCACCATCATTCCCGTGCAACTGGCACGACCGGTAAAAATTTCCGTTTCCGTTTTCGATCTGTCCGGCAAGCGGATTAAAACGTTATTTCAGGGATATCGCCAGGCGGGAATTCACACCTTTGTATGGGACGGAACGGATAATCGGGGCGTTTCGGTTCCCTCCGGAGTATATGTTTTCGATCTTCTCACCAACAACCTTCATTTCACCCGAAAAATGCTGCTGGTGCGGTAACCCTGCTCTGCCCCCAATGGACTAACCACTGATTTGAAAGCAGATTTGAAATACCCGAGGTTTGTATTTATATTTCCGGGCAATTTGATGGCGAAGTGATGCAATGAATGCCCGGATTTCTTTTTATACATTGGGCTGTCGTCTGAATCAGGCTGAGACAGCCATTTTACAACGCAACTTTGAGGAAAGTGGCTTCCGTGTGGTAGATTTCCGCCAGCCGGCGGATGTGGTGGTGGTGAACACCTGTACGGTAACTGAAAACGGAGATGCCGATACCCGGAAGTTACTCAACAAAATCCAGCGGATGAATCCGCATGCCCGGGTGGCATTGATTGGCTGCCAGGCGCAGATTCAACGGGACGAACTGCTGGCAATGCCTGGCGTACACTGGGTGGTGGGAAATGCGCATAAAATGGATTTGCCTGCCATCTTGCAGGAAACGTTGGATAGTGAAAAACCGGTGGTGGACGTTCCGGCAATTCCCCGAAAAACATTTACTATTCCCGGCACTGGCATCGATCGCCAGCATACCCGGGCCAATCTGAAAATTCAGGATGGCTGCGATTTTTTCTGTTCCTACTGCATTATTCCTTATGCTCGCGGACGAGCACGTAGCCGCCAATTTAGCGACATTCTGCGCGAAGCCCGCGAGCTGGTTGCAGCGGGACATCGGGAACTGGTTATCACCGGTATTAATGTGGGAACCTACCGTTTCGAAGATAAAACTCTTCCGGACGTCATCCATGCACTGGAACAAATCGATGGATTGGACCGAATTCGCATTTCCTCCATCGAACCAACCACTTTCCGGACCAACCTGTTTCTGCGAACCTGGCCGGAGGGAAAGTTGTGCCGTTATCTGCACATCCCTGTACAAAGCGGGAGCAACACCATCCTGCAACGTATGAACCGCCAGTACACCCGGGAGGAATTCCGGGAGTTCGTGCAACAGATCATTGAGCAGGTCCCCAACATCTGCCTGGGAACGGATGTGATTGTGGGATTCCCCGGGGAAACCGAAGAACTGTTTCAGGAAACGTATCAATTCCTGAAAGAACTCCCGATAGCCTACTTCCATGTGTTCAGTTATTCGGAACGAAAACTGGCCCGCAGTCGTCTTCTGGATGGGAAAGTGAACCGAACAGAAATTGATCGCCGTAGCAAGCTGCTGAGAGAACTCAGTGCCCGGAAACGAAGGTTGTATCTGGAACAACAAATCGGTCGTGTGGAAACGGTTCTTTTCGAGCAGCAAAAAAAAGGTTACTGGACCGGATTGACCGATACATATATTCGGGTCAAAGTACGCTCACAGCACCATCTGGCCAATCGCTTACTACCGGTAAAATTAACCGCTGTGGATGGCCAGACCATGCGCGGCGAGCTACTCAATTAATCTTTTGATTCCTCATTTAAAATTCAATTTGGTTGAGCGCATCATGAAGAAAGTTTACATAGAGACATACGGTTGCCAGATGAATGAATACGACACCGAGCTGGTGCGTGCTATTCTGGAAAAGGAACAATACCAGTTTGTGGAGAGCGAAACACAGGCGGATATCGTTATGCTGAACACCTGTTCGGTGCGCGAGAATGCCAATCGTAAGGTGTTCAATCGCATCCACGCCATCCGGCATCAAAATAAAAGCCGCAGAGTCACTATAGGAGTGCTGGGCTGCATGGCTACGAATTTTCGCAAGGCGCTGTTGGATGATCCGCAACTGGGTTTGGATTTTGTTGCCGGTCCGGACAGCTACAAACGGCTCCCCACTCTGTTGAAACAGGTGGAAGAAACCGGAGAGAAAGCTTATGATGTGACCCTCTCGGAGTTTGAAGATTACGCCGATATTTATCCCCGGCGCACAGGCGGTGTGAATGCCTGGATTGCAGTGATGCGAGGTTGCAACAACTTTTGTACCTTCTGCGTGGTGCCGTACACCCGGGGACGGGAACGCAGCCGATCGCCGGAAAATGTGGTGGAAGAAGTTCGTCGATTGGCGGCGGAAGGGTTCAAACAGGTAACTTTGTTGGGGCAAAATGTGAATTCCTACCATTACCAGGGCTACGATTTTGCTGATTTGCTGGAAATGGTAAGTCAGGTGGAGGGCATTGAACGCATTCGCTTTACTTCTCCGCATCCCAAGGATTTCCCCAGGCGTTTGCTGGAAGTTATGGCAGAAAATCCCAAAGTTTGCAAGCACATTCACCTTCCCTTACAGGCTGGCAACGATCGAATCCTGGAGCTGATGAATCGAACTTACACTCGAAAGGAGTTTCTGAACCTGGTGAAAGAGATTCGGGAGTTGATTCCTGATGTCGCTCTGTCCACCGACGTGATTGTGGGATTTCCTACCGAAACGGATACGGAGTTTGAGGACACCGTGCGGGTGATGGAAACAGTGGAGTTTGACTCAGCCTTCATTTTCAAGTATTCAGAGCGACCCGGCACCATTGCCGCCCGAAAATTTCCCGACGATGTGCCGGAGGCGAAGAAAACCGAGCGAATTGTTCGATTAAACGAATTGCAGAAAGACATTTCGCTGCAGAAAAATCGCGCCCACATCGGTCAAACAATGGAAGTGTTAATTGAGGAAGAGCGCACTCGTAAGTCTCCCCACGATTTTCAGGGACGCACGGACGGAAACAAACTGGTTATCTTTCCCGCGGGTCAGTACCACCGCGGTGATTTTGTTCAGGTTCAAATCACCGATGCCACCGCCCATGTTCTGAAAGGTAGAGTGGTACAGGTGGAACGAGCGGGAAGAGCGGATGGGTAACAACGAATGATCGGAAACCGGAGCAACCGGAGAAATCTGAATATCTCCGGATATGGCTCATCGGGAAAGCAATCCGTTCGGAAAGAGATGACCCGGTGAAAAAATGCATCTTTTGCCACTATTTTGCGTAAAGAGCCTGGGAACGGAAACGAAGCGAACAGAAACGGACTATTCAGGATGAAACGATTTGCACCTTTTTTTGTGGTTCTGGCGGCAAGCTTGTGGGGAGTAGATGGGATTATTTTACGACCCACCCTGTACACCTTACCGGTACCGTTAGTGGTGTTCATCGAAACCAGCATTGTTGCCCTGATTCTGACCCCTTTTTTTCGGGGGCAGGTGGGGGTTGTACGTAATCTCTCTGGTCGGGACTGGCTGGCGTTTGTGGGTGTCGCGTTGTTTGGTGGCGCCATTGGTACCATGGCTATTACCAAAGCACTGTTTTACGTCAATTTTGTGAACCTTTCGGTAGTGGTACTCATTCAGAAGTTGCAACCGGTGTTTGCATTACTGCTGGCAGCATTATTGTTAAAGGAGAAACTGCCCCGGGAGTTTTTTCTGTGGGCAGCCGTGGCGATTCTGGGAACATATCTGCTCACTTTTGGCACCCATTTACCCAATCTTTCCACCGGAGACAAAACCCCCATTGCCGCGCTGTTTGCTCTGCTGGCAGCATTTAGTTTTGGTTCTTCTACCGTGTTTAGCAAACGAGCACTGAAAAATGTGGGTTTCGAGCTGGGAACCTATCTCCGATTTCTAATCACCGCTGTAATCATGCTCATCCTGGTACTGGTAAGGGGAGATTTATCCGGTATCGGACAAATTACCGGCAAGCAGGCATTGGTATTTGGTGTGATTGCTTTCAGCACTGGCGGACCAGCCATCTTTCTGTATTACTACGGCCTGAAACAAATCACCGCCTCGGTGGCAACCATCTGTGAACTGGCATTTCCGTTTACCGCCATTATGCTGGAGTATCTGGTGCACGGAAAACTGCTGGACGCGGTGCAGTGGATTGGTGCGGCTATGCTTATTATCAGCATCCTTCGCATCAGTCGGATTCAGGCAATGCATTGAAAAGCGGATTCGGAAAATCAAACAGGAAGTGGCTCCTGAAAAAGATAGGCTGGTTTTTTCATATTCGGACAAATAGCTTCCGCAAACATTCCGTTTTGAAATTAAAGAAGGGAACCCGTTTTTGGTACTCCCGGTAAGCATTGCCAAATTTTGCCAGTGCTTCCCGTTCTTCCACCCATTTTATCATAACGAGCATGAGGAATACCTCAATTGGCCAGATGAACAGGATAAAAGTGGGAGACCCCACCATCAGCGCCACTGATAGAGGAAAAAAGAGCAGTCCCAGGTGCATGGGATGCCGCATGCAACCGTACACGCCCCGGGTTACTAACCGATTGGTTTGCATCCGCGGAAGTTCTCCTTCCCGACCGTAACGAGCCAGTAAACGTCCGGTAGTACGGGAAACTCGCATCACCAATTGTAGCAAAACAAAACCGACCAGTGCGCTCATGATGTGAAAAAATGGATTCCTTACCAGACTGCGACACCAATGCAGGTCCAGTAAAATGCCCAGAACACTCCCGCCTATTAGAAAAATCACCCAGACTACAATGCGAATAGCGTTTTGAACCATTCTCGGTGCTGTTTTTGTTCAAGCAAATTTATGACAGATAAAACAAAATTGCTGTATGAATTTTAAAATTTCAGCACTTTTTGAACGGAAGATGGATTTTGCCAAAGGCATCGCTGGAAAACGCCATCCCGTTCATCCTGCTTGAATTTTTTAGACAGGATGAACAGGATTTTCAGGATGATGAATGGATTTTGACGTTTGATTTATTCACAATTTTGCATCGTTTTTGATACTGTCGCATTCTGTCTATCCTGCCTAAAAATTCTCTTTTTAAGGGCAAGCTGAATAGAAGATTAGACCCCTCGACTCCGCTATCGCTCCGCTCGGGGTG
>CAZBWV010000049.1:0-12371 GCA_964495805.1 uncultured Calditrichaceae bacterium | reverse complement strand
AGCGGAGTCGAGGGGTCTCATCCCCATCAGGCTTGCCCTGAAAAAAGAATTTTTGGACAGGATATACAGGATGGGACAGGATTAAAATATTGAAAATAAATCAAACGTTGAAATCTTTCAATCATCCTGAAAATCCTGTCAATCCTGTCAAAAAAAATCAAGCTGGATGGACAAGTCGATGTGCTCCAGAGATTCCTCCATTCCGCTCCTCACTGCGTTCGTCGCTCCAGTCGGAATGACAGCAGGCTGTCCTGTCACCCCGAGCGGAGCGCCAGCGGAGTCGAGGGGTCTCTTGAGATTCCTCCACTCGCCCCGACTTCGTCGTGGCCCGGTCGGAATGACAGGGGGAGGCTTTTCTTTCAGAACCCAATCATCCTGAGTCAAACAATCATACCAAAAATTTAGACAGGATAACAGGATTCATTTTTATTGTTAATGATATAGCCAGCAAACCCATCTACCTGGTTGGTTGCACCAAAAATCAAAAATTTCATCTTATCCTGCAAAGTCCTGTTCATCCTGTCAAAAAACGCCCTGCATCCCGAAAGGGAACATGATTCGTTTTGTTCCCAAAAACATCTCTCCTGTTCCCCAAAAAATAAACGCATCCCGGAAAAGGATGCGTTTAATCAGGTCAGTTTTTTATCAGAGGATGGTTATTTCATCGCCTGGTCAAGGTCCGCTATAAGATCATCCGCATTTTCGATACCAACGGAAATCCGCACCAGGCCAGGAGTAATATGCGCCTCAGCCAATGCCTCTTCACTCATCCCGGCATGAGTCATAGAAGCAGGATGCTGAATCAACGTATCGCAATCGCCCAAACTCACCGCCAGAGTGCACAATTTTACGTTATCCATCAAATGTTTACCGGCTTCATATCCGCCTTTCATTTCAAAGGAGATCACACCTCCTCCGCCTTTCTGCTGCTTTTTAGCCAGCTCATGCTGGGGATGCGATTCCAGAAAGGGATAATAAACGCGCTCCACTGCCGGATGCGTTTCCAGCCAGTGCGCAATTTTCAGTGCATTCTCGTTGTGACGATCCATACGTACAGCCAGGGTTTTTAATCCGCGTAACAACAGCCACGCATTGAAGGGAGACATCGTCCAGCCGTAGTGGGTGGAAACTTTGTATGCCTTCTGAATAAATTCCTTGCTTCCTACAACAATTCCAGCCACCACATCTCCGTGACCACTGATGTATTTCGTGGCGGAGTGCAATACAATGTCCGCCCCAAAATCTTTCGGACGCTGCAAATACGGAGTCAGGAAGGTATTGTCCACACATACCAGAGCGCCGCCTTCATGAGCAATTTTGCTCACCGCTTCGATGTCGATGAGTTTTAAAGTGGGATTGGCCGGGGTTTCGATGAGCACCAGTTTGGTGTTGGACTTCATCGCCCGGGCAACTTGTTCAGGATAAGCAGCATCCACCCGGGTTACCTCAATGCCGATGCGCCGAATATCGTCCTCCACCAGATAATGGGTTCCGCCGTACACCGTATCATCCACAATGATGTGATCACCAGCCTGAGCAACTGCCAGAATGACATTGGCGACTGCTGCCATACCGGAACCAGTGGTTAAACCGGCTTCATAACCTTCCAGAATGGCAATTTTTTTAGCCAGCGCATCGGTATTGGGATTCCCCAGGCGGGTATAAATGTAACCTTCCTCTTCTCCCTTAAACCTTCGGGCTCCCTGCTCAGAACTTTCGAATACAAACGTAGAAGTTTGATAGATGGGCATGGACAAAGCACCGGTTCGTGGGTCAGACTGATGAACCCCATGCACAATGTCTGTTTCAATGCGATATTTCATCGGAATCTCCTTGTATATTAATCATTCATCTATTTGATGGCTTTTTTCGCAAAAAGCAACGAAATATATACAAATTTCGTATAGTGTGTCCAGGATTAATAAACATTCAATGAAAAGGAAACTGGTGAGAAGATTCAATCGTTTTTTGAGTGTTTTTCCAGTGGAAATAGGGGGAAAAGGAACAAGAGGATAGGGAATATGAAGAATTAAGGGAAGATAGCCGCATGAGGCATCCCTATCTTTTTCTTCTGCCGTGTTTGCCCCGGTAAAGTTTTCGTAAGCCCATAGCAGATTCCCGGCCGTCACAAATGCCATCGCCATCCCGGTCGATGAAACGATCCATGCGACGCCCTTTTGCTTTATGTTTACCCCACCGACCGATTCCCTCCAGCCGGTCATCAATACCGTTGGCATTCCGGTCCATGAACCCTTTCAGCCTACCAGCACCGTTTTGCGGTGCGATTTTTCCTGCCGATTTTTTTGCATTCACCTGTACCTGCTTTTGCTGTGGGGATTTTTTCGGCTGATTTCGCACGGTAGTGGAATCAGCAGCCAGTCCGGCACCTTCCCAAACTCCTATTACGAAAACCAACGCGATGGTTACAATAAATTTCATCAATGCTCCCCGTTTATCGGTTCACCCTTGATAATTTTAACGATATCAATGGGACGCAGATTCGCTCTTTGCGCAATTGCACGCAAACTTTCCTCTTCCCCCATCTCAATTCCCGCTTTCTGTAACCGCTGACGTGCCACGGATTCCTCAACCCCAACCTTTTTGCAAATCTGCTCCAGGGTCATTCGACCGTAACCATAGCTTCCCGAATTGGATGATGTGGCCTTCTGTTTTCCGGAAATCATTTGTCCCAGCTCTGCGGGGGTGAGACCATTCGCTTCGGCAATTTCGCCAATAGTTCTTGTGGAATCCACTCCTTTTATACCCTGCTGATGTAACCGACGAATAGCCTGCGTCAGATCCACATGCACCTCCTCACAGTACTCCTTCAAAGTAAACAGCTCTGCATGGGGAATGGGTGGTTCGGATTGCTCAGTCGCCCAGGAATTACTAAGATATTCTCCGAAATCCATGATGGTACTAAACGGTGGCACATCAGCCAGTACCAGCACAAACACAACAATCGTCAGTAAAGTTGCCCAGGAGAGCTCTCGTTTCATCTTAATTCCTTTTTGGACCCGGGATTTGAGATAGCTCCAGAATAGCGTCCAGTTGTAAAAAAGATGAAATCCGGCAATGATGACAAAAATAAATGAGAAAACGGTATGAACCGCCTGCCATTCCTCTTTAGTGAGTCCCCAGAAACGCCACTCCACCCAGTGGGCAATGCGTCCTGGCGGGGCAAAATACAGAACGATGCCGGTGATGGTCATGACAAGTCCATAAAACAGAATCAGAAAACTAACAAATGCGCGCTTGTTAAATCGTGCAGGTCTGGCCATAAGTTTCGTAACTCCTTTCTTTCCAACGTTTTTCCCGTTTGCTATATTGTATTCTCTGAATTCAACGAATTCTCTGCCTTCGGAAAACCATTTTCCATTCCATAGCCTCAGAATTCAATCCCAATTCCCGTTTCCAGAGATTGATTTGTGTACTGATACCAATAGCTGTTGGAACGGTTGTCCACCCATCGGTAATTCACATTCCACACCAGCCGCAGGGAATCCGACAGTGCCCAGTTTTTCCGTAAACTGACCCATATTGTTCGGTAATCGTCACAACGCAGAGTCCCTTCGTCATAATCATCCTCATTCAGATAAATCCCCTGGGAAAGGTAGTCTTTCCATTGCCGGTATCCTGCCAATTTTAAGTAGAAAAAGTAGGGCAAAATTTGATTGATTTCAATTCCAAATGTATGTCCCTGATATCCCATGGGGTCGTCAAACATCATTGATTCATCGGAATATCCCGGGATGAAACCAGCCACGGTACGGTCGGCATTGCTTAAGGCAAATCGCCCGGTGTATTGGAATACTACCCCTGTGTGCGGTGCAATGGATTGTGCTAAACGGAGCCCCATCACAACTTGACTTACCGAAGCGGTTTCCATGCTATGGGGAACATATCCCCATCCACCACGTCCCCGCCCCATTCCCTGCTGCATTTCCGCAAATTGTTCCGAAGCATCATCCGGTACCACTTCAGTGGGATAGGGAGTTAAATAAGATTTGTAGTTCAAATGAAGTGTTCCAATGAACGTGGTTCGGGTGGGAAAGGAATGGGTCATGGAGAAAAACCCGTTAAACTGGAAGTTGTCCAGGTCGGACATTTCCCGATAGGTGTTCAGATAAAAATTGGCCCCCATGCGCCAATAATTCCCCCGCACCATAAACTGATGGTTTAACCCGGCTGCCAGATTGAAGTAATCATAATCGCGGTAATCGCTTCGGTCCAGGCGGTTTTCCATCTGGATGTACCAGATGGTGGAATCGCCTCCGGATAAGACAAACTGATGCCAGTAATAATTCCGCGATGAGTTTTGCTGAAAGCGAATAAAATCCGCATCATATCGAGCTACCACCTGTTCCCATTCACGTCCTATCGAAATCATAAACTGGGACACCTGATCCGAATTCCCTTCCGGAACCCGAAACGGATTAGTACTGTATTCGTGGTCGAAACTGAACGAATAGAACCATTGCGCATGAGAAATTCCCACCCCAAAAATCATCAGTAAAGAAAAGATGATACCGGTTCGCATGTTCATCCTGTTTCTCCCCTGTTTAAAAAGGAAGTCCCTCTCGTTCCCGAAAAGGACTTCCATCTATGTGAATCACCTGCGAGGGCCGGTTTTGAGTATATTTTTTGAACTTTAGTCATCCTCTTACCGCTTAACGGATATCCAGCTTTCCGGAGACACCTATCTGTTGCAATCCGTCCTGCATGCGGTATTCCGACGGATCGGAGTCCTCCACACAATCTCAGAAAATCGATGATACACGATTTCTGCCAACCCAATCCGATAACTTCCTCTCTATCGGAATTTGCAATGTCGGAAATATCTCTCCGCAGTTCGGGAACCATTCGATTGTTTAAACACCTTTCGTTTCATTCTTCGCTCAGTTATGTACAATTTAAATGCCAAAAAATTGATTTGTCCGAACGTGCCAAAAAAATCAAAAGTTTTCATTTCAGGAAAAATTCAATGTTTTCGGATATATTCGCCGATGGAGACGAACGGAATGGCGTGATCAGGTATTCCTCACTTCTTGCAATGGTTCCGAATAGCTATATTTGCATTGCTTCGTTTATGAAAAACATTCACCAAAACCATTTTACTCAGGAATGAACAACTCCCTCTACCGAACTACCGTTTTTTTCCGGATAACGACATTGAAATTGCCCGGAAGAACACAGCAAATAAAATTTTTTATGAGATTTCTATCGGGAAAAAGGCTCAATTATTCGTCCGGAGAGGCGAACAATTCGACCATCCGGGCGATCTGTTTCGGTAAATTACTTTTTCAACCCCAGCCTTTCCAGCCGTGAGCGTAAATGCCGTTCGGTAATTCCCAGCAGTCTCGCTGCCGCACTCTTGTTTCCCCCACTTCTACGCAGCGCTTCCTGAATCATCTCCCGCTCGAATGCTTTCAGTTTCTTTTCGTACCCATCACTCAACTGGTAGGGATCCAGCAGAGATGTTTCCGGTACATCATGTATCTGAGCCGGTAAATCGCGGCTGGTTATGTACTCCCCACGCGCCAGCACGACTGCGCGCTCAATAATATTTTCCATCTCCCGTACGTTTCCCGGATAGTCATATTTCATTAATTGATCCAGGGCTTCCCGGGTGATGCCTTTGATGTGTTTTCCATTCTCTGCAGAAAATTTGCGGATAAAATAATCCACCAAAAGAGGAATATCGGATTTGCGTTCCCGTAACGGTGGAATGTGGATGGTGACCACATTGAAACGATAGTACAAATCTTCCCGGAACTCCCCCTTACGAATCATCTCTTCCAGATTGCGATGGGTGGCAGCAATAATGCGCACATCCACCTGAATGGGTTTGTTCCCCCCGACTCGTTCGATTTCGCCAAACTGAATGGCACGAAGCAGCTTCACCTGAATGGGTAGCGGAATGTCGCCTACTTCGTCGATAAAAAGGGTGCCACCGTTTGCCTGTTCAAACTTTCCGATGCGTCGCTGAGTGGCACCGGTAAATGCCCCTTTTTCGTGTCCGAACAGTTCACTCTCAATTAAATTTTCGCTGAGCGCAGCAATATTCACCACTACAAATGGTTTATCCTTGCGCGGACTGGCAAAATGGATGGCACGGGCAATCAGTTCCTTCCCGGTGCCACTTTCACCACGAATCAATACAGAGGCTTTGCTTGCAGCCACCCGTCCCGCCAGATTCAGTACTTCCTCCATCTCTTTACTCTGGGAGATAATCGATTCGAAGCGGAACCGTTCCTGCAACTGTTCCTTTAACAACCGGTTTTCCCGAATTAAATGATGCCGCTCCTGCACGCGATGAATCAAATTCTCCAGTTCATTTAAATCGATGGGTTTGGTTAAATAGTCGTAGGCACCGGCTTTCATTATTTCCACTGCATCATTCACGCTACCATAAGCGGTCATCACCACCACATCCATATCAGGATTGAGTTCTTTCATCTTGCGCAGTACCACCAACCCGTTCCAGTCCGGCATACGGAAATCAGTTAGTACCAGATCAATAATGTGTTCCCGGGCAATCTGGTACCCCTCGTTACCACTTCTGGCGGTGTACACCCGAAATCCCCGACGTTTTAAAAACCCTTCCAGCGAAATTAGCTGCGCCGGTTCATCATCAATTACCAGGATAGTAAAATCTTCCATTTATTCCTCTCATTGTGTTTCTTCTGCATTCACGGGAATGGTTATTACAAAAACCGTGCCCTTTCCCGGTTCGCTTTGCAGATGAATCCAGCCGCCATGCTCATCCACAATGCGCTGCACAATAGCCAATCCCACGCCGGTACCCTGTGGTTTGGTGGTAAAGTACAGGTTAAAAATGCGCGATTGAACTTCCGGAGGAATTCCCGGCCCATTATCCTGAAACCGCACCACCACTGTGCCCGAATCTCCCCCACTTACCTGAATGCGAATTTCTCCATCTTTCTCCAGCACATCTATGGCGTTTTGCATCAAATTCA
This sequence comes from uncultured Calditrichaceae bacterium, assembly GCA_964495805.1. GTDB lineage: Bacteria > Calditrichota > Calditrichia > RBG-13-44-9 > RBG-13-44-9 > JALXCH01. The sequence continues at coordinate 5,391 of CAZBWV010000049.1, read as the reverse complement.
TAAATACCTGCTGCATTTTTTCCCGATCCCACCTCACCTGCCCGTGCCAGTCCATTTGCAGTCGGAGGTGAATCCCTTTTTCCTGCAGGATAGGCTGATATTGCCTGTGCAGACGCTGGAAGAATTCCGGCAAAGAAAATTTTTCCAATTGCATAGGCTCCGGACGGGCAAAACGTAGGAAATTTTCGATGGTACGATTAATGCGCTGAACTTCCTGGTAAACAATGGTGGTAAGCTGATGGTATTCCTCTTGATTATCCTGCGGGACAAAATCCCGATTTAACTGCTGGATAATGGTGCTGATGGCATTCAGGGGATTACGGATTTCGTGCGCCACACCGGAGGCCAGCTGTCCCATGGCCGTCAACCGCTCCCGACGCTGTATTTGCGCTTCCATTTGTTTGAGACGGGTCAAATCGCGGATGACCAAAATTTCCAATCCGGGATGCCCGGGTGTGAGCAGTTCGCTCCGTGAAACCAGCAGATACCGACGGTTACCCTGCACTTCACACTCCACCTCCTGCATGCGTTCCCGTCCGGACATTTCCGGTGAACAGCGGAATTGTTGGAGTAAGGAGCGGATATCCGTCCCTACCACTTTGCGGGCAGAAAGACCAAACAACTTTTCTGCAGCGTGATTGAAGATTTGAATTCCGTTTTGTTCCTCCGCCACTATAATGGCATCACTTACATTTTCCAGAATGTTGCGGGAATAAGTTTCCACCACTGTGTACTGCCGGTGAATCACTTCCAGATTCTGACGCACCATAAGCAGGGTAAAAAGCAGTACACCGACCAGAATGAGCACAATGCTAATGATGACAATGCGCCGATAAATGCGGCGGTTAATGGCGTGCAATGCTTCGGTGGAAAGACCCAGCCGGAAAAGCCCGATGGCTTCTCCCTGATAGTAAAAAGGATGTACGGTTTCCAGTACCTGGAGGGAATCGAATTGGGTAAAGCGGGCCAGGAAAAGCGAATCACGGAGCGCGCGGGAGAGAAACGGTGAATCCAGGATTCGTTCCAGTTGGCGAACATTTCCGGATGCCGCCAGAATGCCGGAAGTATCCTGCAATGCAGCGTAAATAATTCCGGGATTATCCACCAGTCGGCGCAACAAACTACCAAAACCAATCTCTCGCCGCCATTCCAGTAACTGCTCGGCATCCATATTAACCACAATGGCACCTCTCTCGGGAGTGGCCAGCGCCACCGCATAACGGAAACCGGCACGATGCCGCGCCTGCCGCAGACCGATAATCAGCGTGTCCGCCTTTCCCTGAAAAATTGGCTGTAGAATTTCCGGCGAACGAAATTCACCTCCCTGATTTTCCGGAAACTCCGGCTCGTGACTGTAGAGAATTTTCCGTCCCCGAGAATTGAAAATGTTAATCCGATACAAATTGTTTTGTCGAGCCAGCTCTGCCAGTAACCGATTGGTCACCCGACCCTGCCGGTATAAGCGAAGAATCAACCCTGCATTGTTAAGCAACCGCTCCTCAATAAGCTGTTCGAACAGATGCTGAGCAGTAATCATTTTGCGGGAGGCAAGAATCACTGTTTCGGAAAGGGAATGGGCATCCTTTTCCATCAAATCCACCAATTCCTGACGGCTCTGGTGTAATTCGATGGTTGCTGAGCTAATCATCAGCAATGCCATTGCAGCAAAAATGAGAATCAAATACCGGCGTCGAATGAGAGTGCCACGTTTAAGTGAAGTCTTTTTCATGGAACATATCCTGTTTGAAATACGGATTGGGTGTAACCATACCACTTATCTCAAAAGAAGCAGCCGGGCAAGGTCCCTGAGATTGATTTTTTAATTCGAACGTGCAGGAAGAATGGCTCCTTTAAACACATTTGACAATTGAATGGACAAAAACGTTCGATCTTACGGGGAAAGATTTACCGGGGAATTTCCACTTTGACCCATTCTAATTTTTTTCGGGTGGAACGGGTGATAGTAAAGCGGATGCCGTTGTATTCGAAAGTTTCGTCGCGGCGGGGGATGTGTCCCAGATGGCTCAGGATAAATCCCGCCAGCGTCTCATAATCCCCTTCGGGCAGCTCAATTTTTAATGCATCCCGAAGTTCTTCCAGCTCGATGCGTGCATTTACGCTGTAAACACCCGGCCCGATTTTCCGGATTTGCACCGCCGTTTCGTCAAATTCGTCTTCGATTTCTCCCACTAATTCTTCAATTAAATCCTCTGTAGTTACCAGCCCGGCCGTTCCCCCGTACTCATCCACTACGATAGCGATGGACATATTCCGCTGCCGGAATTCCCGCAGCAAATCGGAACAGTTTTTGGTCTCCGGTACGAACATCACCTCCCGCACAATCTCCTTCAACGTTTCAGGCTCTTTGAACAGGTCTTTTAAAAACACCACCCCGATGATGTTGTCCAGATTCTGCCGGTATACCGGTATTTTGGTGAAACCGGATTTTTCCATAAGGTGCACCAGCTCTTTGATGGAGGCATTTTCGGGAATTGCCACAATTTCCGTGCGTGGTATCATCACGTCGCGCACCTTGATTTGCCGCAGTTGCAGAATCCGGCGCAGGATTTCCCCTTCCTCCCGGGGGACATTCACCCGATTCTCACTCTCGCGAATGAGAATTTCCACATCCTTCTTGGAGAAGAAATGGCGCACCTCATCGGACTGAATGTGAAACAGACGTAAAATCCATTCGCTAACCCGGCTTACAATCCATATCATGGGATAAAGTAAATAATAAAACAGATTGAGCAGCGGTCCAACTCGCAGAATTACCCAATCTGCCAGACTCCGGAATAGCGTTTTGGGGATGATTTCCCCCACCATCACGGTGAGTAAAGTAATAACAAGCCAGGTGATCTCGCTACTAAAGTAGTTGTTGAAATAAAGAGTGGCATAAGAGGCAAACGCCACGTTGCTGATATTATTACCCACCAGGGTGGTGTAAATAAAACGTTCCGGCTTAAGCAAGAAGTTGCGAATCACCTCGCTGCCCCGTCGCCTCTGGCGGCGCCACAACTCGATTCGCACTTTATTCACCGAAATAAATGCCGTTTCCGTCCCGGCAAAGTAAAAACTCAACGTAAGCGCAACAATGATGATTATCGGTTCCAGCAAACTATTCACTGCCTTTCGGTTTTTTCCCTTTTCGGAATAATGGCTGACCCGTTACTTCACTTCTCCCTTTCCGGATCATCTCCACCTGCTCCGGACTGGAATTCCCGCACCAGTATCTGTCGGACTGTTTACCTGTAACAATACACCGATTAAAAAATATGCTTTAAACCGCTTCCCAATTGTTTGTATTTTCTTCACCAGGTGAATTTAGTAAAAACACAGGAACGCAACCAAATGAAAAAATGGAAAACGATTGTCCTAATACTGCTTTTTGCCATTCCATTATCGGCGAATAGCCGGGGGAACACCTCCCTGCCCATTATCGATGCAACTCTTCACAACTGGCGGGTGGCACGAATACAATTGAAAGAAGTGATTTCGCTTCAGGAAATTAAGAAGTGGAAGATCGTTCCGGAAAGGCGAATCAAACGGTTTACCCGGCGGGGAAAGCACGGTACCACCATCGATTTGATGGTAGAAAAACAATTTGACCTGACCCGGCATTACTATCTAATCACTTCCCGGGGGGATTCTTTGTTCCTGCGACCGGATGGCATACTGGACCAGTTGGTTTCCCACCAACCGCTGGGTTACCACATAGAAGGCGATTCAATTACTTTTCGGCTTTTTGCTCCCCGGGCAAAATGGGTGAAAATTGTTCACTTTACCAATTATCGCCAGATGGCTGGAAACTCCCATCTCATGAAACGGGACGATGATGGGACCTGGTGGTTTCGGGCGCCGAATAGCTGGTTGGGAAGCTATTATGGCTACCGGGTCTGGGGAGCCACCGGGGAAGGTGAAATGTTTGATTCCACGCTGGTACTGGCCGATCCGTACAGTCCCGCAGTGGTGACTCTGAACCATTACACCCATCCCGGCAAAACGATTATTCTGCCACCGGATACATTCGTCTGGCAGGATACAGAATTTCGCCCTCCTGCCTGGCGGGACTTGATCATCTACGAAATGCACATCCGCGATTTGACCGCTCATCCTACCAGCGGATTACCAGACGGCAAACGTGGCTATTACCGAAGTCTGTGGCAGGAACCGCAGGAAGGTGGCTTACCTTACATCCGCTCGCTGGGGGTGAATGCGGTGGAGCTATTGCCAGCACAGGATTTTGGCAATCGGGAAGTGCCTTACCGCGATTCCACCGCACCGGTGTTCAATACCTGGAATCCCTATGCACGCAACCATTGGGGCTATATGACCAGTTATTTTTTAGCACCGGAATCCTATTATGCCAGCGGTAACAAAATGGAGGAAGGCTTCTACTGCGGTGCGGATGGCTCCCAGGTGCAAGAGTTTAAAGAGATGGTACAGGCATTCCACCGTAACGGTATTGCTGTATTGATGGATGTGGTCTATAACCACGTGTCGCAGTATGATTACAATCCTCTGAAATATATCGACAAATATTACTACTTTCGGGTCAATCCGGACGGAAGTTTCACTTCGGTAAGCGGCTGCGGAAACGATTTGAAAACGGAACGTCCCATGGCACGGCGCCTGATTGTGGACAGCGTGGTGCACTGGTTGCGGGAATATCACGTGGACGGTTTTCGGTTTGATCTGGCCAACATGATTGATCGGGAAACGGTGAAGGCCATTACCCGGGCGGCTCAACAGATTAAACCGGGGGTGATTCTCATCGCAGAACCATGGGGTGGTGGGTACGACCCGTCCGGTTTTTCCGAGCACGGCTGGGCAGCATGGAATGACCAATTCCGCAACGGAGTGAAGGGACAAAATCCTCACAACGGTTTCGGATTCATTTTCGGACACTGGCAGGGGAGCAATTCCGTAACCAGCCTACAGCGCTACATCACAGGATCGTTGCGGGAGTTTGGAGGACAGTTCCGCCAGGCCAGCCATTCGGTAAATTATCTGGAATCCCATGACGACTATACCCTGGGAGATTTCATCCGCATTGGTTTGGGAGAAGTGGACGAAAAGCAACGTATTACCGACATTGATGCCCACGCCCGGTTGTCTTCTGCGCAATTGCGACTCAACAAATTAGCTGCGTTGTTCCTGCTTACTTCCCAGGGGATGGTGATGTTGCACGAAGGACAGGAATATGCCCGGAGTAAAGTCATAGTGAAAACGGAAGCGCCGGACACCAACTGGGGTCGCATTGACCACAATAGCTACAATAAGGACAATGCCACCAACTATTTGAATTTCAGGCACAGCCGGATGAACCGGGAACTGGTGGAGTATTACCGGGGACTTATTGCTTTGCGCCGGCAACATTCCGCATTTCGC